>NZ_BAAANN010000049.1:0-53323 GCF_039529815.1 Amycolatopsis minnesotensis
TCGCCCGGTCCTCACCACTGACCATCAAACCCGACGAAGGCATGCCCCATCATCGCAAACCCACAGCCGTAAACCAATTAACGACGCGCGACACTAGGGGTGGCACCCGAATACACCGGAAAGGGCCGCCTGGCGCTCGCGGTCGAGCGGGCCACGGTGTCAGGGAGTGAGTTCGGTGTGCTCGATTGTGGCGGACTGATAGCAACCCTGCGACGCGTCCCAGTTGAGGAAAGTCGTGCTCATTTCGGCAGGAATGAGGACCTGGATGCTTTTGAAGTCTCGAGAGACCTCCAGCTGCCGATGCCGGTTGCGCTTGTCTTCGAAGATCACATCGCCTTTCTCCAGTCTGATCACCCCAAGACCCTCGTATTCGGCGATGATCCAACCCTCGACGATGTACTCCATCTGGTCCGAGGAGTGGGTGTGCCAGGGCACCTCGCCGCTTCCGGTGAAGCTCTCGGTCACCCGCATGCTGTACATGCCGTATCGACCCTCGGTACCGCGCCAGATCGAGAACGCTCGCTGTTCCAGCCCCTCGAAACCAGGGATCGGCTGGTAGCTATCTTCGGTCTCGCGATCGACATAGTTTTCGGTCGCGAGTACCTGAGCCTTGTCGCGCGGGGGCAAATTCGGTTCTTGATCGCGTTTCGTGTCGGTCATCGGATTCCTCCTTGCCGGGGTGGCGCGTGGATTTCGCAGTCGTCAAGCGTTGATGCCCGACGCTAACGCTCCAAGTGGGCGACGTCGACCACTTACAGGTAAAGTGGGAGAAGAGCATGAGCCGAACTCTCGGTTACCCGAACAGCTGGTAAATCCGCTGCGAGCGGACGCCGCGCGCAACCGTGCGACCATCATCGCTGCCGCACGGGAGGTCTTCACCGCAGAGGGTCTGTCGACACCCCTGACCAAGATCGTCCGCCAGGCAGGAGTCGGTACCGCGGCCCTTTATCCTCGATTCCCGACCAGGCAGGCGCTTGTCGCCGCGGTGTTCGATGCGCAACTCGTCGCCTGCACGCGCATCGCGGACGAGGCGGTGGCCGACGACCACCCGCACCGCTCGTTCGTCACGCTGGTGAGCAAACTGTGCCTGCTCCAGGTCGAGGATCGCGCTTTCACCTTGGCACTGATCCAGGTGACTCGCGGCGCCGGAACGTTCGAACGAGCGAGGAAGCGAATGGAGCGGGCAATGCAGATCACTGTGGCCAGGTCACAGGCCGCCGGGCTGCTCCGGGGAGACGCCCATTGGACTGATGTCACCCTGCTCATCCTGGCCAATGCCGGGGTAGTGTCGGCGCTCGGCCCGGGCGCCGACACCAAGCGCGCGAGCCGGCGCCTGAGGTCACCGCGGCCACATCGGCACCGGGCAGCAACCGGACCGCGTCGAGCGCAGCCGTCCACGACGTACGGCCGGTCTCCAGGGCCGCGACAACGGAATAGGGCCAGCCGGGGATCATGCGGTGCTCGTCCCTGCCCCGCCCGTAGGTGTGACAGAACGAGCGGTCCGGGCAGGTAGCACCGTCGGGCCGCGACCAGGGCGAGACATCGACCGCGAGTACCAGCCGGCCACCGGCGGCACGGGGCAGCGGCAACCCCACCAGCGACCGAACCGGCCCATCAGTGCACAACACCGCATCAGCCAGCTCGAACAACCATCCGCACGCCTGCCCAAGCAGTCGTAGAACTCCAGCCGGAACCGGTCCAGATCCCCCAACGCCCGCACCCAGTCACCATCATGCACACTAATCACGCAGCCCTTGGCTCAATCTTCCATCTGTCGCAAGAGGAATCATCGACCAAGGGCTGCACCCATGATCACCCAGGGCCCACACCACCACCCGCATCCTTAAACAACAAGCTGCGGATCGCCGACACGCTGCGCGACTGCGGCGAGGCCATCGCGACGGCCGGTGACGGCGTCAACGATGCGCCCGCGTTGCGGCGTGCCGACATCGAAGTGGCGATGGGGGCGGGTGGTACGGACGTCGCATCGGCTGTCCAGGACCGATGAGGGTCGCGACTACACCCTCGCCGCTTCGATGTTCGCCGACGAGCTGCGTGACATCGGCCCTCGGGGCCGACGAGTATCGCAACGACGAGGTGGGGCATCGGCCTTCCGGGCGATGAGGATCGCAGCCGCACTGACGAGTTCGGGTTGTCCAAGACAGCGACGGCGGAGGGTGACAGGAGGGGCCGCAAACTCGTCCCGATGGGGCGCCCGCAGGTGTCGTGGGAATTCGCTCGTTCTCCGCAGCCATGCAGGTCCCTCACCCGGACGGCACTTTCCGGTCTTGTGAGCACAGCAGGAAGAACGGAGACATAACGGAGCCCAGACTGACCGCTAGCAATCGCAAACATGATCTTGAAGTCGACAAAACAGCAGGTAGAAGCCCTTTAAGTAAAGATCATTTCAATGATCATCGCGATCGCACACGTGAGCTTTTAGTCCTTGGGTCCAGGGTTCGAGCCCCTGGCGGCCCACAACATCGGCACGCGTGTTGACCATCGAAGATGTCCCGCCTTGCGGACCGTGAGTGGCTGGATGATCATGGCTGGGCTCCGTGTGGGCTCATCGAGGGCCCGAGCTCGCGAACACCGAGTTTCAGCACCCAGCAGAGCCTTTCGGGCAGGGTTTACCCCTGATTCTTGAGCCCTTTCAGTGTCGGGAGCAGAAGTAGCGTCGACGGATGTGCGGACCGTGCCAGCTGTGCTGAAGGTGTCGCCTGCCGACGGTCACTGGTCGACGCATCGTCGCCTTACGCAGTCGCCGTGCACGGAGGCGCGTCCCGGTGGTGCGGGCGGCGTCGAGTACCAGGCGTGCGGTGGCCGCAGCGGACTGCCGGGCCAGGCTGGGCAAGACGCTGGTGTAGGTGTCGGCGGTGAGCACGATGCGGGGAAGATGCGGGGCTCGATGTCGACGATGAGGCTGATGTGGGGCCACCCCCGCGTGTGTGGGAAAGACACCTTGTGCGGTAGAAGCTCACCCGATGAACGTCGCCTTCTGGAAACTGACGCTCCGGGCGCGACGTGCCGGTGCCCGGCACCGGGACGGCGTGGTTCAGGGCGCCGGCACCGGTTCCGGGATCGGTGCCCCGTCGCAGCTGCCGATGGCGGGCACCCCGGTCTCGAAGAACCGGACCACCTTGCTCGCGCAGGGCAGGTTCGCCAGCGAGCCGTGGATGTCGTCCTGCACGGTCAGCACCGAACCGCCGATGCGCTGACGCATTTCCCACGCCCCGGCGTAGGGGGTCACGGATTCGTACCGGTGCCCGATGATCTGCAGATCGCTGCGGCCGGGGCGGTAGTCGAAGTTCTTCCCGGCGTACGGCCACCGCACGCAGCTGCCGGCGTAGATCGGCACATCCGCGGTGGACATCGGGTACTGCTCGCGCAGTGCGCTGAACTCCTGCCACACCTGATCCAGATCGCGGGTTCCGGTGGTATCGGCGCAGTTGATCCCGTGCTGCACGAACCGGTTGAGCGTGTAGGGGCGCTTCTCGTCCCAGCCGAACCCGGCCGCGGGTGCCGCCTTGGGCTGCCGTGCAGGCGGGTTCTTCCCAGCCTGCACAGCGGCCAGCGCCGAGGCGCCGTAGCCCCAGTCCGGCGAACGGGACGAGGCCATGTTCTGTACCCAGGTGTCGTTCAGCTCGACCGTCTCGCCGTTCACCACGACTTTGCGCGGATGAGCCTTGAGCTCGGCACTGAGCGCGAGTTCGGTCGCGTACACCTGGTCGCCGGTCGCGCCGAGGTGGAGCACGGCGTCGCGTTCGGCCATCCAGCCGGCGAACCGGAGCATGTTGTCGTGCTGGGCTTTCGTCTCGTCCGCCTCGAAGTGGTCGAGATCCAGGTCCGGGGGCAGCACCGAATCGATCGCCATCCGCCCGACGTGGTCGTCGAACAGGCTTCGGTAGGCCGCGCCGAGGCCGGTGCCCCAGGAAATGCCGAAGTAGTCGATCTTCCGCTCGCCGAGGGCTTCCCGGACCCGGTCCATGTCACGCGCAATGGTCTCGACGCCGAGGTGGGCGGCGAACTCCGGGTCCTTCGCCGCGCAGCCGCCGTAGATGTCCGAATGCCAGGTGATCCAGGTGACCAGATAGTCCTTTTCGGACTGTCCGGGCCGCGGCCGCGGTGCACCGCCGAGGCCCTGGCAATCGACCTGCCCGCTGAACCCGGTGCCACGCGGGTCGAAGCTCACCAGGTCGTAGTACTTGCCCAGCTCGCCGAGCTTGCTGGTGCGGACGAGTTCGGGCATCGACATCCCGGTGCCGCCCGGTCCGCCCGGGTTCAGCATCAGCACGCCGCGCCGGTGCGCCGGATCGGACGCCGGGATCCGGTCCACCGCGAGCTGCAGCGCCCGGCCGTCCGGCCGGGCGTAGTCGACCGGCACGGTCACCGTCGTGCATTCGGTGCTCGTACCGGCCTGCTTCGGCCACGACGGTGCGAGCTGCGTGCACGGCCTCCAGGTTGGCGCCGCCTGCGCCGCGGTCGGCACGGTGAGCCCAAGAGCCGCTACGGCCGCGCCGGCTATCGCCACCATCTCCCGCAGGACCATTCCCATCCTCCTCGTCTCGAACCCACCACTGATATGGCACCGCGAACTGCTTGCGCCGAGGACCCGGCCCGCGGTTTCGTCGGGGTAGTCGAGGGAGACAGGGCGCCGGGTTTCCTGCCGGCGAATTCGTGACTAAGGACACATTCACGGTAGCGCGCAGCGGGGCGCTCAGGTGATATTCGGCTCTCCTGTCACACATGGCGTCGACGGCACGACCCCCGGACATGCAGGAGACGGCAGATAGGACTGTCCGACCGCGATGGCTTTGCGGTCTTGGCCGAAGATGCGGTCGGCGAAGAAGCGGGTGACGGCGTCGAGCAGATCGTCTTCTCGTACGCGGACCGCGGTGGGAAGCCCGGCGCGCTCACCAGGGTGGCCGACGCCTGCGGGATCTCCTACGACCTGCTCGGGTTGCAGCTGTCCCCGCGGATCCGGTGCTGACCCGCAAGCTCAACACCGATCCTGCTCCGGCTGGCCGGGTCGCCGAAGTTCGGGCACGCCACCGCCTCGCCGCTGCTCGGCAAGCTGTCCGCGTCCGGACGGCAGAACGCGCTCGCCGGGGCGCTCAAGGAGCACGAAGCGCTGCGGCGCACCATCTACGCCGCCCGCTACCCCGCCCACCGGCGCAAGATCTCCCACCCGCTGAACAAGGGCGAGTCGCTGCACGCACTCAAGCGCGACCTGCTCTACGCCACGAGGGTGCCGTCCGAGCCCAGCACCTGGAGCAGGAGACCGAGCAGGCGTGGTGCCTGACCTCGGCCACCAACGCGGTGGTCGCGTGGACGACCGCTGAGAGCCCGCCCGCGACGGCCACAGGACCGCGCCGCCCGAAACGCATGACCCACATCGCTCAACCGGGCTCTACGAACCAGGCCGGCACAGCTGTGCGGGTCCCGCACCCAAACGGCGAAGCGCGGGATCACCGGATCCCCAGCACTGCTGCTTCCCGGTCGCTCTCCCACACCTCAGGCGGCATTTGCCGGTCTTGTGAGCACAGCAGGAAGAACGGGGACAGAACGGAGCCCGGACTGACCGTCGGCAATCGAAAACTTGAGCTTGAAATGCCTAACACCGGGTAAAAGCCCTGAAACGACCCGGCCGAGTCCGGGCACCGGCGGCCGGCGCGAGATCCGCGCCTCGGCCACCGGTGCCGGTCCTGGGTGTGCCGGTGTGGTGATCACGACGTGAGGTGCGTGTCCGGGATCCATGAGCCGTGGATTCCGCTGGGCACGCGCCGGGGCAGCTCGACCGTGGCGGTGGTGCTCAGGTCGTGTGCGTCGAGGACGAGGAGCTGGGATGCGTTGGCGCGCAGGTCGCTGACGATCGTCAGCAGGTAGCCGTCGTCCTCGCCGGTGGCGCCCGCGGCGGGGACGAAGACGGCTTCCCCGGCATGCCGGTCGGGTCCCGGCCGGTGCAGGTGCCGCTGCCCGGTCGTCGTGTTCAGTTTGACGATGGCGAACTCGTCGAGGCCCGCTCCGGGGAAGGCGACCGAGTAGCTGATGTCCGACGGCAGGCCGGTGCGATCCTCGTTGATGGTGGGGAAATCCGTCACCAGGTCGTCGAGTTCCTGTTCGGTCGCGGTCGCGGTCGCCGGGTCCAGCAGCCACCGGGTCGCGATCGCCCCGCTGACCGGGGCGGTCGGGTAACCGGGCGCGCCGGTCCACCACTTCCACGAGGTCGCCCAGGACGCCTGGTCGTAGGCGGGTCCTTCGAGGACGATCTTGCCGTCCGGCGTGTCGTAGGCGTTGGTGACGTGCAGCAGGGCGCGCTGGCTGACCGGGATCCAGGTCACGTGCGGCGTGCCGATGCGGTCGAGGACGCCGATGCGGGCCGGGTAGTCGTCATGCCAGCGGTAGGGGATGCCCGAGGTCTCCTCGGGGTCGAAAACGACTGGCAGGTCGAGGAACACGGCTTTGGTCGCGGTGATGGCGAAGTCGTGCATCAGGCTCGGGCCGCTGCCGTTGACGACCTGGCTGCGGATGATGTGGCCCTCGGGCGAGGCGACGTAGTAGGTCAGGTGCGGCGGGAACGGCGAATAGCTGAAGAAGTGCAACTCGCCCGTCGCCGGGTCCTGCTTCGGGTGCGCGGTCATCGCCGAGGTGAGCTTGCCGTGGAAGTCGAACGGGCCGACCGTGTCGAGTTCGGGCGTGACCTCGAAGGGCAGGTTGGACTCTTGGAGCGCGAGGAGCCGGCCGCCGTGCTCGACGATGTGGGTACCCGCGACACTGGCGGTGAGATCGATGCTGCCGTCTTCGCGCACGAGCGGTGCACCGTCGAGAGCCGGGGTTTTGACCCAGCGGTTGCGGTACCACTGGGCGCGCCCGTTCTCCAGGCGGACGCCGTGCAGCATGCCGGACCCCTTGAACCAGTGGCTGGGGGTGATGCCGGGCTTCGGGTTGTGGCCGTTGCGGAGGTATTCGCCGTTCAGCTCCGGCGGCAGTGCGCCGGTGACCGGCAGGTCGACCGCGGTTGTCTCGTCCGGGACAGGGGTGTAGTGCCCGGTCAGGTAGGGCTTGGTCGTCATGGTGATCTCCTTTTCCTGCAGCGGTTTCAGTGCTTGCGAAGGGCTGGTGCCCACGACAGCAGCAACGCCAGGCCCGCGAGTCCGGCCGCGGTGGCGAAGGCGGTGGCGAAGTGCGGAACGGGACCGGCGGCGACGGCGACCAGCGTCGCCAGGCCGAGCGCACCGCCCATCTGGCGCGTGGTGTTGACCAGGCCGCTGACGAGCCCGGCTTCGCCCGGAGCGGAATCGGCTACCGCGAGGGTGGTGACGTACACCAGGCTGATCCCGATTCCCGCGCCGATCAACAGGAACGGCCCCACCAACGCGGCGTAGGCCGGGCCGGGCTCCATGGCCAGCCACGCGAGCCCGGCAGTCAGGGACACGAGGCTGGCGGCGAGCGCGGTGCGCGCGCCAACGACCGCGGCGATCCTCGGCGCCAGCAGCCCGCCGGCGGTGATCGCCACCGCGATCGGCACCTGGGCGACGCTGGTCGCTACCGGGCTCATTCCCAGCACGATCTGCTGGTACTGGGGCAGGAAGTAGAACATGCCGACGCTGACGGCGCCGAGCAGTGCCATGATCGTGTTGGCCGTGACCAGCGGAGCGCGGGTGAACACCTGCAGCGGCACCAGCGGCCGGGCGACGCGCCGCTCGACGAAGAGGAAAGCGGCCAACGCGATCACGCCGAGGGCGAGCGCGCCGAGGGTGACACCGGCCGTCCAACCCGCCTGCGCACCGCTGACCAGGCCGTAGGCGATGCTCGCCATGGCGAGCGTGACGGTGGCCGCGCCGCCGATGTCGAACGTGCCGCCCGCGGCCGGGAACGGCCGCACCGTCCACAGCACCACCGCGGCGACCAGCAGTCCCATCGGTGCGTTGATCAGGAAGATCCACGGCCAGCCCAGGGTCTGGCTCAGCACGCCACCGAGCAGGACACCCGCGATACCGCCCGCGCCGGACACCCCGCCCCAGATGCCCATCGCCCTGGCGCGCCCCGCGCCGTCGGGAAACAGGGCCATCACAAGGGACAGGGCCGCCGGCGCCATGACCGCCCCGCCGGCTCCCTGCGCCAGCCGCGCGCCGATCAGGACCGGCCCGTTCGGAGCGAGCGCGCATGCGGCCGATGCCGCCACGAACACGGCGAGGCCCGCGACGAACACCCCGCGGCGACGGAACACGTCGGCGAGCCGGCCGCCCAGCAGCAGCAAGCCGCCGAACGCGACGAGGTAGCCGTCCACCACCCAGGACAGCTCGGCCGGACCGAGGCCGAGACCGGCGCCGATGGACGGCAGCGCGACGTTCACGATCGACGAATCCAGCACGACCATGAACTGCGCCGCGGCCAGCGCGGCGAGCGCGAGCCCCTGACGGCCGGTACGCCGATGGGTCGTGGTGAGCGACCCGGCAGTAGTGTGTGATTGATCAGTCACTTTATCTCCCGAAAAAAGGGCCCGCGCACGGGCCGGACCGGGTTGGCCGCGCCTATCCGGTCGCGTCCGTGTAGTGCACGAGCCCTTCGGTGAGCTGCAGCGCCCAGCCGGCGGCCGAGTCCTCGATCCCGAGGGTGGCCACCAGGTGGCACAGCTGTCCGCGAGCGAAGAACGCCTGGACATCGGGTTGCGCGGCCCGGGAGCGGCCGGCCACGTAGTCGACCAGGCGGGCCTGGCCGCCGCACAGGGCGTCCCGGATCGCCGGCTCGTCGCTGGCGGCCAGCGCGTGGACCTGGAGCATGATCAGCTTGCGGTCCGTGATCAGCGCGGCGTAAGCCTCGGCCATCGCGGCGAGCACGCGGCCGGGACTGGCGGCGGGCAACTGGTCGACGGCGGCCCGCAGCGTGTCGATGATCCGGTCGAAGCACGCGCTCGTCGCGGCGACGAACAGGTCCTGTTTCGTCGGGAACAGCCGGAACACGTAGGCGGGGGAGATTTCGGCGGCCGCCGCCACCTCGGCCACCGGTGTGGCCCGGTAACCGGACTTCGCGAACACCTCGACCGCCGCGGCGATGACGCTCGACCGCCGCTGCTCGGACTTCGACAACGTCTTGCTCATGTTATTGATTGAACACTCACACCGGTGAATCGTCAAGCCGGGCGTTCCGGCGAGGGGTAGTGCCTTACGGTGACGGGGCTTCCGCCCTCGTGTCTCGATGGTCATGTTTCTCCCTACGCCCGGCGCGCCGCTGAGCGTGCCCTCGGCGGCGCACCGGGCGAATCCGTCCCTGGGTCGGAGCAGAGCGCTCAGACGAATGCGGTCACGGTGCCGCGGATGCCGAAGAGGGACTTGCCGTAGGCGTCCGAGGCGACATCGGAGCGCAGCCCCCCGTGCCGGCTCCCGGTCTCGCTGTCGCGCCAGATCCGTTGAAGCGGGTTCGATTCGCCGAAGCTCGAGGCGCCCTGCGCGGAGCACACCAGGCTGATCGCCTCGCGCGCGTGGGCGGCGGCGACCGCGGCGTCCATCCGGATCCGGGCCCTGGCGTCGTAGTCCGGCAGGATCGCGTGGTGCGCGGCCTCGTCGATGTCCGCCGCCGCGCGGTAGGCGTGCAGCTGGGCGGAGTCGACCAGGGACGCGGCCGCTGCGGCGGCCTGCTGAACGAACGGGGCTTCGGCCTGGATGTCGTAGAACGTCTGGGACAGCGACCGCTGTGGTGCCTTCTCCCGCAGGATGTCGACGGCGGCCTCGGCAAGTCCAAGCTGGGGCCCTGCCAGCACGAGCGTGGCGACCGGCACGAACGCCGACCGGTAGAGCGCTTCCTCGGTGTACGGGGTGGCGTAGTGACCTTCGACCGCGTCCGGCGTGGAGTGGAAGCGGTGGGCGGGAACGAAGATGTCCTTGCCGATCAGCGTGTTCGAGGCGGTTCCCCGCATCCCGCTGACGAACCAGGTGTCCTCGACGGTCAGCTCCGACATCGGCACGAGCACCAGCCCGGTGGCGTCGGTGGTGCCTTCCGCGTCCGGCCGCTTCACGCCGAGCATCGCCCAGTCGGCGTGGGCGCTGCCGGAGGCAGGCGCCCACCGGCCGCTGACGAGGTATCCACCGTTGGCCGCCGCCGCGGTCCCGGAAGGGGAGATGACGCCGGCGACGCGGGACTGCGGAGTGTCGGCCCAGACGTCGTCCTGCGCCCGGGCGGGAAAGAGCCCGACGAACCAGGAGTTGACGTTGAACAGCGTGGTGACCCAGGAGGTCGAGCCGCAGGCCCGGCCGATCTCGCGGCTGACCTCCAGCAGCGTGCGGAGGTCGGTCTGCAGGCCGCCGTAGCGAGCGGGCCGCAGCAGGGAGAGCAGGCCGCTCTCGGCCAGCGCGGCGACGTTCTCCGCGGGCACGGTGCGCTCGCGGTCGGCCCGGTCGGCGTTGCTGGCGATCAGCGGCCGCAGCTTGGCGGCCCGCTCGACGAGTTCGGCGCGCAGCTCGCGGGCTTCGTCGGTGACGTGCGGTGCGTCCAGGGCGATGCTCATGGTTTTCTGCCTTTCGGGTCGCGCGAGGTCAGCCGGCGAGGGCGTGGGCGGAATGCGTGCCGAAGACCCGGCGCGCGTAGATCAGGGGAGCGGTGGTGGTCGACGCGGCTTCTTCGACACGCAGGACGAGCAGTACGTGGTCGCCGCCGTCGATGTGGCGCTCCACGTAACCGGCGGTCCAGCCCGCGGACTCGGGCAGATGCGGCAGCCCGCCGCGAAGCCGCCAGTCGATCCCGGCGAACTTCACGCACGGCCCGCGGTTGCGGTGCGCCAACGCGGACGCGATGTCCTGCTGGTCGGCACCGAGGATGTTCACCCCGGCCCGCGCGCCGGGCCGCAGGTACTTCAGCAGCCCGGAGTCGCGGGCGAGGGCGAAACTCATCAGCGGCGGGTCGTTCGAGAGCGAGGTGAAGCTGGAAACAGTGCTGCCGTAGGGACCCTCACTGGTCATCGTGGTCACCACGGTGACCGGCGAGCACAGTGCGCTCACCAGGTCGGTGAAGTTGTTTCGGTCGATCATCGCTGGGCCTTCCGGTCGCGGGGCGCCGGAAGTGCTCCGGCAGCACCTATGAGACCGTGGCGACGGCGGGTGTCTCTTGGTCTGCGAGCGCAAGACCGCGCCACGACATTGCGCGCGGCTGCCTTGCCCGGCTCAGCGCAGGACCGCGTCGCCCAGTTCTTCGGCGAGCTCCAGGGCGGTCCGCAGGGCGAAAGGTCGTTCGTCCACTGCGCGTTCGAGTACCTCTTGAGCCCGCCGTACGCGATAGGTGACGGTGCCGCGCGCGATGTGCAGGCGCCGGGCCACCGTCACCAAGCTGCGCTCGGCGTCGAGGTAGTGCCGCAAGGTCGTTCGCAGGGTCGCCATCGTCTCGGTGCGTTCGGCCAGCGCACCGAGTTCGCGACGCACGAGTTCGCCGGCCGCGGTCAGGTCGGCGGTCAGCAGCGCCGCGACGGCGACGTCAGCGTAAGCCGTCGACTCGCGCGGCCGTTGCCCGGCCTCGCGGCGCAGGTGTTCGAACCGTTCCGTCCGGCAGGCTTCGGTGTGCGAGCGGTGGAAACCGTCGACACCGCCGGCGGGAAGGCCGATGCCCACGTGCAGTCCGTGCCCTGGCCCGAGGCCGGGTGCCAGCGCACGGACGTCCGCCAGACCGGACATCGGCGCGCGTAGGGCACCCCAGGCCCACACCTGGCCGGACGCCATCGGCACCACCAGCGTCGCGGTCGCGCCGTGTGAGCGCAGCATTTCGGTCGCGGCCGTCTGCAGCGCGGGGTTCGCGGTGGGCGAGTCCGACCACAGGACGACAGCCACGTGCGTACGGTCGAGGTCGTACCCGAGGGTGCGTGAGGCCTGCTCGGTGTCCGCGGGCGGACTGCCGGAAAGCAGCGCGCGAACGACACCGGCGCGCGCGGCAGCCGTGCTGACGCTCCACGCGGCGTGTTCCGTGAGGTATTCCCGGATCATCGCGTCGGCGAGCTTGTCGATGCGGCCGAACAGTTCTTGCGTGACCGCCGTGAGTTCTTCGATCACCGCGGACGGATCGAGGAGCTCGGCGCAGGCACGGTGGAACGCCTCGGTCGTCCGCGCGTGCGCGATGCGCAGCCCGCGCAACACCTGCTCGAGCGGGATGCCCCGGTGGACGTACTCACGCATCCCCTCCGCCGTGGGCTCGCTGATCGCCGGGCGCTCCCCGGACGGCCCGACGAGGGCGGCCAGCACCTGCACGGCGGACGCCTCGGTGCCGCGGCGGAGCCGTTCGCGGGCCCCGGCGCCGCCACCGAGGGACGGCACGTCCGCGAGGATCTGTGCCGCGACCTCGCCGCCCAGCTCGATGGCCCAGCGCACCGGATCTTCCCCGACGAGTGCGATGGTCTGCTCGATGATCGGCCACGGGCACGCCGCCTGCGCGACGTCGACCGCACCGTGCGGGCTCAGCTCCTCGACCCAGGCCCGCATCATTACCCGCCCTTCTGATCGTGCTGCTTGGCGGCCAGCCCTTCCCGCGGGATAGCCGTGCCCGGTTCGATGGCCGTTCACGCGCGCCGGACTGGAACCGGGCGGTCGGCGACCGGTTCCGCCGCGGGACTCCGGCTTCACTCACCGGCTGCGATTGGGCCCCGCCTCGCCCCTTCTGCTGATCTCGGGACCGCCGCCCGGGAAGTCTACTGTGGACGGGCCCCCGTGGCCCCGAAGACGGTAGTTGGTGAGATGTTCGCGCAACCATTACGGGGGCTCAGAACGAGTACCAGCCGTGGATAGCTCCCTTGCTGCATCGACGTCCCGGCCAGGCGAGCACCGAAGCTGGAATCCGCGCCGCTCGCGGCCAGGATGACCGGACTCGAGGGTGGTCGGCTGACGAGTCGTCACGTTGCGCGCGGGCGGGCCAGCACCAGCCTCAAACCTGCGTACGCAAGAATCCATCGGCTACCGGCACACCTGGCTGACCACGTGCAAATCCCGGAAAGCAGTGAAGGCGCCGCGGGCGCGGCGCCCTCGGTACCGCGCTTTTCCTTCTCCGACGACAAACTGCCTGGTCAGCGAGCGCACTGCTCGCTGCTGACTACAGCATTCCCGCCGCGCGGAAGAGCCGGTCGTAGATCGCGCGGACGGTCTCCTGCTTGCGCGCGTTGTAGTCCATGACGCGCCCGCCTCCCGGCACCGCCGCGCGTTTGGCGTCCTCGTACCGGGCGCGGTCCTCGGGATGGGCGCGCAGCCAGTCGCGGAACATGCGGTGCCGGACGAGCTCCGGGCACTCCGGTCCGAACACGTGCAGGTTCACGCGGGGCTCGGCCAGCCTCAGGCACCGGTGTTCGTGCCAGGACGGCTCCCGGACCGTGAGGACGTAACCGATCCGCGTGAGCGGCGGGACGTACCGCTCCTCGTCGCGGGGATCGGCCACCGTCAGGTCGATGTCGATGACGTCCTTGGCGGCCAGCCCTTCGACGGCGGTCGAGCCGAAGTGCTCGATGTCCACCACCGCCGTGCCGAGCGCCGCGCGGATCCCCGTCGCCGCGGCCCGGTAGCGGCGCGGCCACTCGGGGTCGTAGCCGACGATCGCGATCGTTTCCGGTGGCGGCGGGCCGTTCACCCACGGGCTCTCGGCCGGGTCGGGGTCGTGGTGTCGGGTGATCTCCTCGAAGGTGGGCACCCGCGTCAACGTAGCAGCGGCCGGGAAGCCGGTCTTCCCTTTTGGCGGCCCCGGTGCGCCAAGCCGCAGGTGTGACCGACCGCTCGCCGAAGGAGTTGCCCAGGACTCACTAAAGCAACGAAATGTTGCTATAGTGAGGTCACTGGGCAACCCGGCGAACGAAGGAGCGACTATGCGGATTCTGGTCAGTGGAGCGGGAACGGCCGGGCTGAGCGCCGGCATCGACCTGGCGCGTGCCGGTCACGACGTCGAGCTCGTCGAGCGGACGAACCGCCTGCGCGCCAACGGTTCCCCCATCGACGTGCGCGGCGAGGCCATCGAAACCGCGCGCGGCATGGGCATCCTCGACGCGGTGCGCGAACACCGGATCACGATGACCGAGCAGACGAGGTTCGTCGACCGGTCCGGCGCGGCCGTCGCCCCCTTGGCGATGCAGGAGATCAACGAGACGCCCGAGGACATCGAGCTCCCCCGTGAGGACCTCATGACCATCCTGCGGCAGGCCCTGCCCGAGCGGGTCGATCTGCGCTTCGAGGAGCGCATCGTCGCGCTGGCCGACGACGGGGACCGGGTCGCGGTCACCTTCGCCTCCGGCCGCGAGGCCGCCTACGACATCGTCGTCGGCGCCGACGGGGTGCACTCGGCGGTGCGACGGCTGGTGTTCGGCCCGGAGGAGGAGTTCACCGAGCACCTCGGGGTCTACGTCGCGATCGGGGACGCACCCGGCCAGGAAACTCCCGGCACCGCACGCGTGACGGAGATCCTCAACCTGCCGGGGCGTTTCGCCGGCGTGGCCCGCTACCGCGACAAGGCGCTGGGCATCTTCGAGTTCCGGTCCGGGCCGATCGACTACGACTACCACGACCTCGGCGCGCAGAAGCGCATCCTGGCCGAGGCTTTCGCCGGGATCGAGGACTGGAAGGTCCCCGAGCTGGTCGAGGCCGTCCAGGACGACCCCAACCTCTACTTCGACGCGCTCGCCCAGATCGTCATGCCGAGCTGGTACCGGGGACGGGTCGTGCTGATCGGGGACGCGGCGCACTGCGCGACCCCGATGGCCGGGCGCGGCGTCTCGCTGGCCCTGCTCGGAGCGTGGACGCTCACCGAGGAGCTCGGCCGTCACGGCGACGACCTGGACGCGGCCTTCAGCGCCTACGAACAGCGCCACCGCCCCCACGCGGCGGCGGCCCAGGAGTTCGCGCGCGGCGGGGCCGACCTCATGGTCCCCGCCACCTGGGAGGCCATCGCGGCGCGCAACGCACGGCTGAGCGCGGCGCAGCCGCTGTAGGCTGCCGTCCGTGGCCGAGGACGGACCGACGCGAGGACCTGCCCGCCGCCCTGGCGGGCGCACCGCCAGGGTGCGGCACCGGATTCTCGAGGCAGCCGCCACCCTGATCGCCCGCGAAGGGATCGGCGGCCTGCGCTACGACCAGGTCGCCGAGCTCGCCGAGGTCAACAAGACCAGCGTCTACCGCAACTGGCCCGACCGCACCACGCTGATCGCCGACGCGCTCACCGCCTTCGCCGCCGACGCCGCTCCCCTGCACGACTCCGGCGACATCGACGCCGACCTCGTCGACTTCCTCGAGACCCTCGCCGCCGCCATGGCGAGCCCGCAAGGCCGGTCCCTGCAGAGCGTGGTGGCCGCGGCCCGGGAGAACCCCGAGCTGCGGGCCGTCGTCGACGAGGTCTCCGGCCGGCGGCAGGCAACCCTGCACGACCGCCTGCGGACCGCGGTCGAACGCGGTGAGCTGCCCGCGATCGACCCCCGCTTCCTCGGCGAGCTGCTCACCGGACCCGTCCAGCTCTTCGTCACCCGTGGCGCCCGCGCGTTCACCCGGGCCGACGCGCACCAGGTGTGCGCGATCGTGCTCGCCGGCGTGCGAGCCACCGCCGCCCATGGCGGCGAGTCTTCTTTGCCTGGCACGCAATAGGAACTCGTGCTCCCGTAAGCGGGGCTCGAACAGCATTCCGGTTACCGGGCGGCCGCTCGCTCCGATGTCCCGCACGGTCGTTTTCCCGCTATGGCGGCGGGAGCCAGCGGGTATCCTGGAACATCGTGCACGGGAGGGGCCGCAGCATGCCGACGAGCAACGCGAAGGGGCAGCTTGGCTGGTTGGCGGCGATCCTGGTGCCGCCGGGAGCCACGGCCGGGCTCTGGTCCGGCTGGGTCCACGAGCATTCCGTGCTCGCCGTGGTCCTGCTGATCCTCTACGAGGGTGTGCTCGCGGTCCTGTCGTTCGCCAAGGGAGTCTGGTCGGAACTCCTCGAACGCTGGCGGGCGCGGCTCGTCGACCGGATCGATCAGAGCCTCGGGCGCAAGCTGGTGCGCTTCGACCGGCGGTACCGGGAGTTCGTCCTCGGGACCCTGCGGTTCGTCGACCTCAAGGGCCTGGCGACCATCGGGCCCTACGCTCCTCAGCTCGACGAGGTCTTCGTGGAACCCTGGCTGGTACCGCGAAGCCCGCACCAGGTGATGTCGGACCCGCTGGCCGACGTGCCCGCCGGACTGACCGAGCGCTCGTCGCTGGGAGACCGGCTCGACCGGCCTTCCCCGAGCGTGCTGGCGGTGGTCGGCGCGGCGGGCAGCGGGAAAACGACCTTGCTGCGCCACACGGCCCGCAAGATCTGCCGCACCAGGGGAAAGCGGCGGCGCACGGTGCCGATCTTCCTGTTCCTGCGCGATCACGCGGCCGAAATCCTGGCCACCCCGGAAGTGGCGCTGGCGGATCTCCAGCGCGGAACGCTCGGGCGGTACCGTGCGGACGAGCCGCGGGGCTGGTTCGAACAGAAGCTGCGCGACGGTTCGTGCGTGGTCCTGCTCGACGGTCTCGACGAAGTACCGGCCCCCGCCGACCGCCGCTCGATCTCGGACTGGGTGGAACGGCAGATCGGCCAGTACCCCGGCAACGACTACGTGATCACCTCCCGCCCGCACGGGTACCGGGCGGCCGCGATCACCGGCGCCACGGTGTTCCAGGTGCGGCGGTTCACCGACGAACAGGTCGCGCGCTTCGTGCGCGGGTGGTACCGGTCGATCGAGCGGCAAACCACCGGTGTGGACGCGGGCGAGCTGGAGACGCGCGCCGTCTCCGCGGCCGACGACCTGCTTGATCGGCTGCGGAATTCGGCCGCGCTGCGCGAACTCACCGTGAACCCGTTGCTGCTGACCATGATCGCCAACGTGCATCACTACCGCAGTGCGCTGCCGGGAAGCCGGGCCGAGCTCTACAGCGAGATCTGCGAAGTGATGCTGTGGCGGCGGCACAGTGCCAAGCGGCTGCCGGTCGAACTCGGCGGGGACCAGAAGGAACTGCTGCTGCGCCAGCTCGCGTTCACCATGATGGAGCGCCGGGTACGGGACTTCCCGCGCTCCGGGGTGCTCGCCGCGCTCGAACCGATGCTGCGCCGGGTTTCCAAGGACCTCACCGCGGAAGCGTTCCTGACCGGCGTCGGTGCCAGCGGGCTGCTGGTCGAACGCGAGAACGGCCTGTACTCCTTCGCCCACCACACTTTCCAGGAACACCTCGCCGCCGCGCACATCCAGGACAAGGGGCCGTCCGGCCTGCTCCCCGGATGCGTCGACGACGAGTGGTGGCGGGAATGCACGCTGCTCTACTCCGCCCGCGCGGACGCCGATCCGATCATCCGGGCCTGTCTCGTGTCCGGCAGCGTCATCGCGCTGGCGCTGGCGTTCGACTGCGCGCAGCATGCCCGCGAGATCGATCCCGCGCTGCGGGACCGGCTGGACCGGTTGCTGCACTCGAGCTACGACGCCGGCACCGATCCCCGTCGCCGCAGGCTGATGGCGCGGGTGATGGTGAACCGGCACCTGCGCGATCTCACCCCCGCCGCCGGGGCCGCGCGCATCTGCGTCCAGCCGATCACCGTGGACATCTACTGGCTGTTCCTCGCCGATACCGGCACCGAACGTCCCGACGATCCGCGGCCGTTCGTCCCGGGAACCGGTGGCCCGGTGGTCGGGGTCCGCCCGGCCGACGTGCTCGGATTCATCCGGTGGGTCAACGAAATCACCGGCGGTGAGCCGGGCTACCGGCTGCCCAGCCGCGCCGAGATCGAGGATCCCGCGGTGCGGCGCGCGCTCGGTCAGCCCGCCGAGCCGCCCGGCAGCCTCAGCGTGTGGGTGCGGCCGGCCGGGCCGGGAGCGCCGGAACTGTGGACGGCGGAGGGCGACCCGCACCCCCACACGATCCCCTCCCGTGTCCTCGTCCAGCACGTCACCCAGGATCTCCACGGCTCGGCGACGACACTGGCCAGGTGGCTGGTGATCCGGTCCCTCGTGCTGCTGCGGTCCGTCTCGTTCAATCTCGATCACGGCGTGGCGAGCGCCCGTGCCCACGACCTGACCGGCGATCTGGTCCGCGGACTGGCGGGCGCGGCGAAGCTGGCCCGCGCCGGTGACCCCGTCCTGGCCCGGCGGCTCGATTCGGCGACGGCACGCGCCGCGGATCTGGCGCGCGCGGTCGGCCGGGAGGTCGACCGCGCGCACGCTCTCGACCTGGCGCGCCTGCGCGATCTCGGCCGTCTGCACACGCTGAACAACACGCTGGCACTGGATCTTTCCTTGGGGCGCCCGTTCGACGCGGCCCGCAATCGCGGCGCGGACAAGGAAAGCGGCCTGGTGCACGACCTCGACCGGTCCCTGTCCCGCGATTTCGACTACGCCCGCCGCTTGGCCGACGCGCTGGGCAAAGACCTCGACCGGGCACTCGAACTGGACCTGGACCGGGAACTGGACATCGTGCTCGGCCTCGACCTGGCCCGCGACGCCGAGCGCGACCCGGCACCGTCCGCCGAGTTCGAACGGCAGTTCACCAGGCTCACCGGGCCGGCCCCGGCCGGTGCCCTCGCGCAGGCGCTGCACGAGTCCCAGGGCTGGGAAACCGCGGACTGGCACCGGTTCCAAGGTGCCTTCGCGCGTGCTTTCGTGGCCGCCGTGGGCATCGGCACCACCGACCGCGTCGTGCCGCCAGGCTCGCTCGGGGTGGAGGTCCAGCGCGCCTGCGAAGATGTCCTGGCCGGGGCAGGCCCGGCCGAAGGCAGGCTCGGCGAGGTGGTGGTCCGGCTGGAACGGCTCGCCATGCCCGTCTTCGGCCGTGAACGCGAACTCACCGCGGGCGCCGCGACGGCGATCCGCACCGCCGCGCTGTGCCTCGCGGCCGAAGCGGAAACGGTGGCGGCCAGCCGTTCCGCCGCCGCGTTCCGCCGGGTCGCGGCGGGCGTCAGCCTGCTCGAACTCCGCCGCAGCAGCCAGTCACCCGCCACCGAGACGATCGTGCTCGCCAGTGCCTGAAACCCCGGTTTCCGGCATTCCGCGGCCGGTTGGCGGTGGACTGGCCGGGGTCAGGCGACTGTCACGCCGCCTTCGGTGGAGTCGGTGGAGCGGCTGAGGTCCTCCCAGGCGTCGAAGTCGTCCTGGACGCGTTGGCGCCCGGCGGTGACCAGGCGTAGCGCGTCCGAGCCGAGCAGGATGTGCACGGGAGGCTTTTCCGCCTCCAGCAGGGTGAGGATGGCGTCACCCGCGCGATCGGGGTCGCCGATGCCCTGACCGGCGAGGGCCTGGCGGCGGGTCCGGATCGGGTCGAACAGGGCGTCGTAGTCGGCGATGCCGCGTGGTGCGCGGACCAGTGACCTGCCCGCCCAGTCGGTTTTGAACGCGCCGGGAGCCACCGCGGTGACCCGCACGCCGAACTGGGTGACCTCCTGGGCAAGGGTGTCGGTGATGCCTTCCAGCGCGTGTTTGCTGCCTTCGTAGAACGCCAGCCCGGGGAACGTGGTGTGCCCGCCCATCGAGGTGATGACGAAGATGTGGCCGCCACGCCGTTCCCGCATGCCGGGCAGGACCGCTTTCACGGTCGCCACCGTGCCGAACACGTTGACCTCGAACTGGCGGCGCAGGTCGGCCATCGATGACTCTTCGAAAGTGCCTTCGAGGCCGTAGCCCGCGTTGGCCACCAGCACGTCGATCGGGCCCAGTTCCGCTTCGGCGGCCCGTACCACGGGGTCGATCCGGTCCGTTTCGGACAGATCGAGGATGAAGGCGTTGGCACGGCCGGGTTCCAGCGCCTCGAAGGCGGTCGCGTGCTGCTCGGTGCGCACGGTGCCGGCGACCCGGTGCCCTGCCGCCAGTGCCTTTCGGGCGATGGCGAGCCCGAGGCCGGTGCTGACGCCGGTGATGAGGAATGTCTTGCGCACTGCGGGTTTCCTTTCGTGGCTGGGTCAGGGCATGGCGGCATCGACCCCGCGGGGTCGTGTGCGGGTGGGGGCGTCAGGACCCGGTGGTGTCCCGGGTGGTCGCCGTGGCGGGTTCGCTGCCCCAGCTCGCCAGCAGCCGCAGGCGTTCTTGGGCGGGCGAGCCGGTCGGCGCGCTGTAGACGACCAGCGTGTGGCCGGGGTCGGCGACCGGGGTGAGGACCTCGTACCGCAGTTCCAGGTCACCGGCGACCGGGTGGTGGAGGCGTTTGAGGCCGGTGCTGCGTTCCTGGACGCGGTGTTCCGACCACCAGGCCGGGAACTCGGGTGAGCGCATCATCAGCTCACCGATCAGGCTGGCGATGCGCTGGTTCCGCGGCTGGGCGGCGGCGGCCAGCCGCAGCCCGTGCACGTAGTCGCGGGCGACGCGTTCCCAGTCGCACCACACCAGGCGGGCACGCGGGTCCAGCAGCGTCCAGCGCGCCATGCTGCGTTCCCGGCGCGGCAGCTCGGCCACCGCGGGAAACAACAACGCCCACAACGCGTTCCCGCCGACGACGGTGAGGTTCCGGTCGCTGACGAAAGCGGCGGCCAGATCCATCGACTCCAGTACCTGCCGCAGCGCCGGTCGCAGCCGCGCCGATGGCCCGGCCGGATCCCGGTGCCCGGCGATGGCACCCGCGAGGGCGAACAGGTGCCGCCGCTCGATGTCGTCGAGCCGCAACGCGTCGCAGAGGGCGTCCAGTACCTGTTCGGACGGCTGCCGGGCGCGGCCCTGTTCCAGGCGGGTGTAGTACTCGGTGCTCACCCCGGCCAGCCGCGCGACCTCACCGCGCCGCAGCCCGGCGACCCGGCGACCGGCGCCGAACTCGACCGGCAGGCCGATCTGGTCCGGCGTGAGCCCGGCACGGCGAGCCCGCAGGAACTCGCCCAAGTCGTTCTTGCCCATGCCTTGAGTCTGATCGTCATCCAGCCGATCACCAAGGGCTTGGCTGGCCCTGCCAGTACTACGCAAGGTTGCGGGGCGGCACAGGCGCGGGCCCACGGGGTGGCGGCGGATCCCGAGAAGGCAACCGCGGCCTCAGTCCTGGTGGGTCACCAGGTGTGGCTCGCGATCGCTGCTCCACCTGGACACGCGCAACTGGTCGTCGGCCCAGAGGTCGTACTGCGATTCGGACGGTGGCGCGCCGGGCTCGGTGGTGTTGCCGTAGACGAGGAGGCTCTCCGCGGTGGTCCGGCCGTCCGGCTGGAACTGGACGAGCGAGATCCACGTGTCGCCGAGCAGCACGTCGATCCCGCGGCCGGCGAGGGTGAGTTCGAACGACTTCATGATGCCGAGCGCGCCCGACCCGCCGTCGGCGGGGACCATGCCGTCGAGTGCGCGGACTTCGCCGACGGCGGCGTCCAGCGGCAGCCCGAGACCGGCCAGTGTCTCGATGGCGAGGCGCAACGCCGGCAGGGTCGCCGCCGCGTCGGCGAGGCCGCCGGGGATGGCGCCCGGTTCGGAAACCGGGGTGAACAGGGTCCGGTCGAGCAGCGCGGGGCCGGTGAAGAGCGCCCACAGCCAGAACAGCACGTAACCGCGGCTGTCGTGCTGGGCGTGGCGGTCCCATGTGGACAGTACCTCGACCGCGGCATGGAGATCGTCGTAGGGCGAAGCCGCGCGGCACAGGTCGTCCAGCGCGATGTCGGCCAGCAGCGCGCGTTTGCCGAACTTCAGATCGAGCAGGTCCTGCGGGCTGATGGTGTCCCGTTCCGCGAGCCAGCTACGGGACACGGCCGAGCGGAGTTCCTCCACCTGCCAGACGCCGGGGGCGATCGCGGGCGGGTAGGCGTCCTGCGGAAGCGGTGGATCTGTGTAGTGCCAAGGGGTTTCGTTGCAGTTCTGCACCCATCCGCAGTCCGGGTCGATCACGCGCGGCATCGCACCGGCCGGGTGCACCTCGTCCCAGAGCCACCGGGGATCGTCGCCGGGGAGCCTGCGGCGGCTGTCGTCGAAGTCACCGGTGGCGCGCACCGGTGGCGTCCCGCAGTACATCGCCGCGATCGAGCCGTGCGCGTCGGCGGCGAGCAGGGTGAACATCGGCAGCGGCAGTTCGTCCTGGACGGCGACGAGCTCGGCCACGCTGCCCGCCAGCGACATCCGCCACCAGCTCTCCAGCGCCGAGGTCGCGGGATGGTGCGACACCCCGGCGATGCGCACCGCGACCTCGGTGCCGTCGGGCGCGGTCACGATCGGGCCGTGCACGCTTCGCCGTTCCAGCACCGTCACCGGGCCTTCGCCGGCCACGTCGAGCTCGTGCTCGATCGTCCGCACGGCACGGCACTGCCCGTCGAAGCGGTACTTTCCCGTGCTGACAGGAACTTCGTACACGGATCTGTTCGGGATGGGGTTCATCGTGTGCCCCCACCCCGCCATGGGGTTGTAGCCGAGGTTCTGCCACGGCAACCCCAGCAGCGCGGCGCCGTGGAAATCCCGGCCGGGCGAGATCGCCCGCACCTCGAACCACCGCTGGTAACCCCGCCACATCAGGTGCGGATTGATGACGAGCATCGCGTTGCCCGTCGACGACCGCTTCCCGGAGATCGCCCATCCGTTGGAACCGGCGGATTCGGCGAACGCGGTGGGCGAGAACGCCAGGCTGCCGGGATCGACCGTCGAGAACCGCGTGAACAACCGCACCGCCTGGGCGATCACGTCCCGTGGCGTCACCGGCAACGCCTCCCGCCGGACCGTGCCACGGGATTCGTCGTCGGCGCACGCCTCGTTGAACCCGTCGCAAAACGCGGCGATCCTGGCCAGCGTCTCCGGTGCCTGCGCTTCGAACCACTCGCCGGTCAACGCCGCCAGGCCGAGTTCGGCGGTGAACGTGTCCTCGGCCACGAACCGCGGCCCCCACAGCGCGGCGGCCGTCCCCCTGGCGATCCCGTAGATCTCCAGCACCTGCGTCGCGTTCGTCATCGCCTGGGCATAGCCGACGCCGAAGGTCACCTCGAACTCGTCGTCACCGGTGACGGTGGGCACGGCCCACCGATCCCATGAGATCCGCACCTGGTCTCACCGCCGCATCGTCACCGCGACCACCACAGCTCGTAGACACCGACCGGATTCCACCGGCACTCGTGCGGGCCGTCCCAGTTCGGGTCCCCCGGGCCGTGCGGGATCAGGTTCCAGTAGCCGTCTTCACAGGCCCGCACCGTGGGGTAGTGGTACCCGGAGTAGTGGAGATCGGCAGCCGAGGCGGATGTCGCGGTGGCCAGTAGCACACCGAAGCCAAGAACCGTTCCTGCCAGGATTTTCCGCATTGTTCCCGTTCCTCCGACCATCGTGGTATCGAACGTGTGCCAAGTCTTCACGCCTGGCACGGGCACGGGCCAGGTATGGACCGGCCCCGTGCCCGATCAGTCAGCCTTGCTGGCTTTTCTTACTGGGCCTCCGATCCGGGCCTTGCGGGTGCCGAGATATGTCCACAGTGGACTTACGGACTTACGGACTTACGGACTTACGGACTTCCGGGCCACGCAACGGGCGGAACGCTTTCCTGAGCTCGGAGACCAGGAGATCCGGCTGTTCCAGGCCGGGGAAGTGCCCGCCGCGGTCGAGTTCGCGCCACGAGCGGAGATCGCGATAGCGCCGTTCGGCCCAGCGCCGTGCCGTCGGCCACGGTTCGGCGGGGAACAGCGAGCACGCGGTCGGCACGGTCACCGGCCGCGCGTTCTCTTCCTCCGCGCTCCGCGGCACCCACCGCATCGCCTCCCAGTACCAGCGGGCGCTGGACGCGGCGGTGCCGGTCAGCCAGTACAGCGCGATGCCGTCCACCTGCTGCCGCGGGGTGAGCCCGCCGCCCGCCTCCGGCCTGACATCGGAGTAGGCCGCGAACTTCTCCCCGAGCCAGGCGGCGAGCCCGGACGGCGAGTCGAGCAGGGCGTATCCCAGGGTCTGCGGGCGCGTGCCCATCAGCAGCCCGAAGCCGTACCCGTCCGCCAGGTGGCGGTCACGCCGGTCCAGCAGGCGTTGTTCCGCCTCGGTCGGCGAAGCCCGGTCCTCCGGCAGGGGCGACGCGAGCGGCGTCGTCAGGTGCAGGCCGAGGACGCGCTCCGGAACCAGGCGCGCCAGTTCGGTGCTCACGAACGCTCCCCAGTCCCCGCCGTGCGCGCCGAACCGCTGGTAGCCGAGCGCGCTCATCAGCTCCGCCCACGCCCGCGCGGTGCGACCGGGGTGCCAGCCGGGCTCGGCCGGGCGGTCGCTGAACCCGAATCCCGGCAACGACGGCACGACCACGTGGAACGCGTCGTCCGCGGAGCCGCCGTGCGCGACCGGATCGGTGAGCGGCCCGAGCACCTCCTCGAACTCGAGCACCGAACCCGGCCAGCCGTGCGTCAGCACCAGCGGCACCGCACCCGCTTCCGGCGAACGCACGTGCCAGAACGCGATCCGCAGGCCGCCGACGCGGGCGCGGTACTGCGGAATCGCATTCCACTGCCGTTCCCGCTCCCGCCAGTCGTGCTGCCGCCACGCATCCAGCAGCGCGCGCATCCGCTCCAGTTCAAGCCCCTGCGACGGACCCCGCACCGTCTCCCGCTCCGGCAACCGCGTGCGCTCCAGGCGCGCCCGCAGATCGGCAATGCCGGCATCGGGAACGTCGATCGTGAACGGCTCGATTTCAGGCACGCCCCGAGGCTAGGAAAACCCCGGCCGCGAGCCCATGCGCACGATTGCGGAACCGCGATCGGGAATTGCGCTCGAACGCCGGGCCACGCGAGGTGACCGACCGCCGCCGGCGGTCACGAATCGATAGGGGCCGTTGCCGTGTTCGAGCTACCTGTTCTCCCAAGATCGCTGCGTCAGCTCGCCCCGATGAGGAGCCGAGTCTCATCCCCGACGACGTTCAGCCCTTCGTCCCGTTTGCAAACACCCGTCGTGTTCTGGTCGACCGCCCGCATCCAGACGACTACCGTCAGCGTCAGGAGAACAGGCGCAGGTGATCTTGGGAGAGCCGTGCTCGCGAGTGTGCGTCCAGGTTCCACGTGCCGCCGAACGTGATGACCACACGCGACCGTGTGAGAGGTGGGCTATGGCCGACGAGTTCAAGTTCGACGATCAGCAACCACCGCCGTCTGACACCGGAGGCGGCGACGAGGCGCTCCCAGTCGATGGCTTCTTCGACATGAGCGGGATCGTGGACGGCGATAAAGCCAAGGCGATGAACAAAACCGCTCACGAACTGAAGGGGATCGCCAAGAAGGGTGGATTTGCAATAAATCAAGCCGGGTTCGATACGTACACAAATTTATGCAGGAAGTTTATCGACAATTACGGCCCAAACAAGCGACGACTGGAAATACTTCAGAAGAATGCCCCATTAGGCGACTTTCCTTACGCGAACGCCGTTGCCACCTTCAACGTTCAAGTAGCAGACGGCAGTCCTGATTCACTAATTCCAAATCTCGAGCTCATGGCCGACGGCTATCGAACCATGCTAGAGACTCTTGAAATAGCAAAGAAAAACTACGACGAGTCGGATCACGAAGCTAAGATCAACTTCGCTAAACTGAACCAGGAAAGCACATGAGGACAAGGTTGACGGCAGTCCTGCTGACCCTCACGTCCGCAGGACTACTTGCGTCGTGCACATCGGCCGTGCAGGGTGCCGCGACGCCACAGGCGACGCCCGCCCAACCATCGAATGCCGACAACGCCAAACCACTCGCGAAATTTTCCTCCTGCGACATGCTCGGTCAGGCGACCGCCGGAATGGGTTACAGCACGCCTGTCCCATCTATAGCGGACCCGAAAAAATCTTGCGAAAGCGAGAAGCAAGGGTTTGGCGGGGTGAGCCTCCTTCTGCAACCCGACAAAGCAATAAACGAAAGGCCATCCTCAGGCAATGCGAAATCTGCCCACATCGGCTCGCGAGTGGTCATTCAAACAGCCGAGCCGATCGGAACCAAAGGTGATTGCAACATTGCAATGGAAGTTCAACCTTCCTCGCAAGCGGTCGTAATTGTCAGCAACAATATGGGTGATACCAACGAAGCATGCACACGAGCACAGAGCTTTGCGGAGAAGCTGCACGGAATGTTACCGCCGTAGCCAGAGACGCTAGCTCAGCCGTCGCGGAGCGGCACATCGATTTCGAGACCATGCTCGCTGACGACGAACATCGGACATGGGGCGCTGAGATGTTGGGCGCCAAGCCAGCGTGCAGGACCAGGTCGGTGCGCGGTCCGACGCACTTCCTGGAATTCGAGCACCGGCTCCAGATCGGGAATTGCGCTCAGGCGGGGAGTTCGATCGACAGTGCGTGGTGGAAGACGTTGCGCGGGTCCCAGCGGGCCTTGACCTGTTGGAGCCGGGGGTAGTCGTCCTTGTAGTAGAGCGTGGACCACGGCACGCCGGAGGTGTTCCACTCCGGGTCGGCGAGGTCGACGTCCGGGTAGTTGATGTAGGAGCCGTCGCTGACCTCGTTCGGCACCGGGACGCCGCCGGTGTCGGCGTACACGGCGTGGTAGAAGGCGCGGATCCACGCCAGCCTTGCCTTGTCTTCGGTCTCGGACTGCCAGGTCGTCTGGTACACCGCCTTCATGATCGCGTCGCGTTGCGCGACCGCGGTGGCTCCCGGCGGCACCGCCTTGACCTGGCCGCCGTACCCGATGAGCAGCATGCCGTCCTTTTCGGTACCGGCGGAGTCCGTGAGCTTCGCGTAGATCGTGGCGAGCTGGGCGCCGGTGAGCGAGCGGCGCAGGTACCCGGCCTTGAGCTTGGACCGGCGGGTGACCTTGTCGCCGCCCTCGCCGTTGCCTGGCCAGGTCGTCATGTGCAGCCACGGCATGGTGATCCCGTCGTGCACGATCGGCGTGAGCCCGGTGCCCGCGCTGACCTCGGCGAGGAACTCGGCCAGCAGGCGCTTCGCGTCCGGGAGGTCCGCGTCCATCTGCACGACGAGCTGGAGGCTGCCCGCCTTGCGGTGCGACGCGATGAGCACCGCGTACAAACCGGCGGCCGGTGCGCCGGGCGCGCTGTTGCGCTCGTGCCAGGTCCCGAAGTTGCGCGACAACGTGGTGAACGCGCGCTCGGTCATCCGCTCGTCCCACCGCCAGACGACCTGCCACGCCAGCATTTCCGCGGGCGAGGGCGGCAGCAGCCGGGACGGGTCGTCGCCGGTGGCCTCCGGCGCGCGCAGCCAGTACCGGGTCACCACGCCGAAGTTCCCGCCCCCGCCGCCGGTGTGCGCCCACCACAGGTCGCGGTTCGGGTCGCCGGGCTCCCTGGTGGCCACCACCGCGCGCACCCGGCCGTCCGCCCCGGCCACCACCACCTCCACCGCGTGCAGGTGATCCACCACCGAGCCGTACCGGCGCGACAGCGGGCCGTACCCGCCACCGGCGAAGTGCCCGCCGGCGCCCACTTCCGGGCAGCCGCCCGCCGGGATCGTCACGCCCCAGCGCTGGTACAGCGTGGTGCAGACCTGCCCGATCGTGGCGCCGGGCTGGACCGCGAACGCGCGCCGCCCGGCGTCGAAGCCGACCGCGTCCATCGGCGAGAGGTCCAGCAGCATCCGCACCCCCGGATCGGCGGTGAAGTTTTCGAAGCAGTGCCCGCCGCTGCGCACCGCGACCCGCCTGCCGGACCGCACCGCGTCCGACACCGCGGCCACGACCTGACCGGTCGAGGAGACCACCCGGATCTCGTCCGGCCGCCCGGCGAACCGGAAGTTGTCCCCGCGCAGCAGGCCGTCGTACCGGCGATCACCCGGCCGGATCGTGACCGCCGCCGCTTCCGGCGCTTCACCGGCGGCAGCGGGCACGGCGCCGGTCACCGCGCCGGTCACCGCGCCCGCCACCACGGCGCCCGCGCCTGCCAGTACGCCACGGCGACCCATCTCGGCCCGTTCTGACCCGCTCATCGCAATCCCCCTCCGAAACGCCGCTGACCAGGTCTTCAGCGTCCCAGCGCGACGGCAGCGCGCGCATCGGCCGAGCCACCGGTCGCCGCGACCGGCCGAACGGCGGGGCCACCCCACCGATCGGCTGAGCGGAACCGCGTTTGACGGCGGTGCCGAGTGGGTACAGGCACCTTCGACCCGATCGACGGCGAAGGGACGCCCGGAAATGGCTCCGCACCAGACGGAAACCCGGCCCACTTCGGCCGCGACGTCCGCGAACCTGACCGGCATGCTGCACACCCCGGTGGTGCACACGACGATCCGCACCGCGTTGTGCGATCTGCCCGCGGAAGTCGTCAAGGAGGCGTCCCTGCTCGTCGAGGAGCTGATCGCGGACGCGGGCCGCGGCGGCGCGTCGCCGCGCGGGCTCGAACTGAGCCGGACCGTGGCACCGGCGCGGCTGCACATCTCGGTCACGCGGGAGAAGCCGCGTGCGACGACACGGGAGCCGCTGTCGCCGGAGATCACCGTCGGCCGGATCCTCGTCGAAGAGCTCGCCGCCGACTGGGGGACCAGCGCGACGGAGACCTCGTCCACCACGTGGGCCGTGTTCGACCTCGAACCTTCGCCGGAGAGCTAGCCCCGTACGGCGCGTTGGATCTCGGGTCCCCACTCGTCGGCGGCGCGGAACTCACCGTGTGAGCTGACCGCCGCGGTACCGCGTTCCGATCCGCCGCGCAGCACGATCCGCGCGCCGTTGACGTCGGTGAGCGTGTAGTCGACGCCGTTGCGGACGATCGTGGTGGTGTCGTAGCGAACGGCGTGGATCCGCCCCTCGACGGCGACGGTGAGGCCGTGCTCGTACAGGTCGAGCCGCGCGTGCCTGCTGGTGCTCCTCGCGGCGCGCTTGCGCGGGCCGACCTGGGCGAACGCCAGCACGCCGAGGGAGACCACCCCCACCACGGCCGCGGCGATGGCGGCGAGGACCGCCCTCTTCATCCCGCACACCACCGCGGCCACGGCGCACACCACGACGACCCCGGCGCACCAGGCCTTCAGCAGCGCCAGGCCGTTCGCCGCGTCCGGACGCGGCCCGGCGGGCACGCCGGGGTAGGTGACCCGCCGCTTGCCGAGGCGTTGACGGCCCGCCGCCGCGGAGATCTTCGCCAGCAACAGCTCTTCGTCGCGGGCTCGCGAAGGACATCCCGTCACGCCACACCTTCCATCAGCGCACGGCTCCGGTCCGGGTCCGGCCGAAGCTGGTTTCGTCCCCGCGCAGCACCGCCTGGTGCGCCTGCCGGAGCGTCTCGCCGGGGGACAGCCCCAGGTCGTCGGCCAGCAGGCGGCGGGTGCGGGTGAACACGGCCAGTGCCTCGGACCGCCTGCCGCTGCGGTACAGCGCGCGCATCAGCATCGCGGCGACCGGTTCGTTCTCCGGCTGCGCCGCGGCCAGCGCGGACAGCTCGGCGACGGCCTCGGCGTGGTGGCCCATCCGCTGCTGCCAGTCCAGCTTCCGCTGGGCCAGCGCGATCCGGCGGTCGGCGAGCCGCATCCGCTCCAGTTCGGCGAACGGCCCCGGCAGCCCCGCCAGCGGCTCGCCGCGGAACAGGTCCAGCGCGCGGGTGCAGGCGCGCACCACTTCCGCGGGCTCGTCGGCGGCTTCGGCGGCGGTGACGAGCCGCTCCAGCTTGGTCACGTCCAGTTCGACCGAGTCGCCCGCGAAGCGGTAGCCGCACCGATCGCGGCGGATCACCGAGTCGCGGCCGTCGCCGGTGTCCAGGATCTTGCGCAGCCGGTAGACGTACACCGGCACCACGTTCCCGGCCGGCGGCTCCAGCCCCCACACGCCGTCGCGGAGCTCCTGCTGGCTGACCACCCGGTCCGGGCACAGCGCCAAGGCCGCGAGCACGGCCTGCTGGCGGACCGGGCCCAGGTCGAGGGGCCGCCCGTCGCGCCACGCCCGCAGCGGGCCGAGCACGGAAATCCGCAGCCGGGCGTCCGGCCGCCGCGGCCCCTGGCCGGGGACCACCAGGCCGCAGTCGAACGCGTGCACGATGGCGGCGGCGCGGTCGCGCAGCCCGAGCTTGCCGAGGATCCGGTCGAGCCGTCCGGCCACGGCGCCCTCGGGGACGGCGATCTCGGCGGCGATCTCGGCGTCGGTCAGGCCCCGGCCGACGGCGCGCAGCACCTCTCGTTCGCGGTGGTTCAGCGCGGTGTCGGGCTGCTCGGTCGTCGCGGTCGTCAGCATGCGGTCCCCCCGGTGTCTGCGGACTGTTTGTGCCTTCGACATTGGTCGAACAGCCAGACCTTGGACAGGCCAGCCGACCGGCCGTTAATGGCCGATAGAGTCCCCCACCTGGGAAACTACGACGCCGCGCGCGAAAGGGCCCCGATCCGTGAGCACTGAGTTCAGCGGGCTGCTTCGGCGGCTCCGGCAACAGGCGGGCATCACCCAGGAGGCGCTGGCGGAGCGCTCCGGGGTCGGCGTGCGCACCATCCGCGGCCTGGAAACCGGCGAGCGCGCCGACCCGAGGGTGACCACCGTGCGGCTGCTCGCCGAGGCGCTGGAGCTGCGGCCCCAGGAGCGCGAAGATCTGCTCGGCGCCGCCGTGGGCAGAGCTGTGGGCAGAGCCGTGGACGAAGGGCCCGCGAGCCCGGCCGAGGCGGAGCCGGTCGAGCCGGTCGAACCGGCCGCGGTGCCGGACGAGGCACTGGCCGAGGCCGCCGGGCAGCTCGCGCACGCGGTCGCCGCCCGCTCGCGGCGCGAGGAGGAGCAGCGGCAGATCCACGACCCGTTCCCGCTGCCGGTGCGCTGGCGGCGGGCACCGGAGGAGCTGACCGACCACTGGGCGAACATCCGCCGCGCCCCGGCGGGGAGCACGGCCGAGCCGCTGGCGCTGGCCGGCACGCTGACCGAGATCGTGGCCGTCTACCGGCGCATCCCGTCGAGGCGGCTGGTGGTGCTCGGCCGCTCCGGCTCGGGGAAGACGATCCTCGGCCTGCGGTTCGTCCTGGACTGCCTCAAGTCCCGTGCCCGCGCCGAGCCGGTGCCGGTGATCTTCAGCATCGGCTCGTGGAACCCGACCGGCATCACGCTGCGAGACTGGCTGGCCGCCCAGCTGACCCGCGACCACCCCGGCCTCGCCGCCGGGGGCCCCGGCGGGACGAGCCTGGCCGCCGCGCTGGTCGAGGCGGGCTGGGTGCTGCCGATCCTGGACGGCTTCGACGAGATCGCGGACGGGCTGCGCCGCCCCGCGCTGGAAGCGCTCAACACCACCACCCTGCCGCTGCTGCTGACCAGCAGGCCGGGCGAGTACGCCGCCGCGGTCGCGGAGACCGACGTGCTCACCTCCGCCGCCGCCATCGACCTGACCGATCTCACGCTGGACGACCTCGACGGCTACCTGCCGCGCACCACCCGCAAGAAGGACGGCGCGAAGACCGCGTGGGACCCGGTGCTGGCGGAACTGCGCGAGCACCCGGCCACCGAGGCGGGCGGCAATCTCATCGCGGTGCTGACCACCCCGCTGATGGTCACGCTCGCCCGCGCCATCTACAGCGACACCCCCGACCACGACCCGGCCGCGCTGCTGGACACCGCGCGGTTCGGCAGTATCGAGGCGCTGGAAGAGCACCTGCTCGACGACTTCGTCCCCACCGTCTACCGGCGCCTGCCCGGCGGGCCGCGCGACCGCTTCGACCCGGACCGGGCCCAGCGCTGGCTCGGCTACCTCGCCGTGCACCTGACCCGGCTCGGCACCCCCGACCTGGCCTGGTGGCAGCTCGGCGGCACGCTCCAGCGCTGGCAGCGCACGGTCGTCACCGCGGTGGTGGCCGGGCTCGCGATCGGGCTCGCCGACGTCGTCGTCGGCCTGTTCTTCAACGGCCTCGTGCGCCAGCTCTTCGACGGGCTGGTCGTCGGCCTGCTGGCCGGGCTCATGTTCGGGCTCGTGCACTGGCTCACGGTCGCGAGCAAGCGCAGATCGATCGCGCCGTCGTGGGTGCGGCTGAGGTTGCGCGGCCGGACCCCGGCAGCGAAGGACAGATCCGTCCCCCGGTTCCTGATCGGGGCGCTGTGCGGGTTCGCCTTCGGCAGCGGCTACGGGCTCGTCGTCGGTACGAAAAAGCAGTTCGAGACGAGTGGCGGGCTCGCGGACGGGCTGGCGACCGGCGTCGGCATCGGGGTCGTCTACGGGCTGGTGTTCGCGCTCGGCGCGGGGCTGGCGTTCACCCTCCTCGGCTGGCTGGAGACCCCGTTCGACATCAGGTCCGCGGTCAGCCCGGCCCGCCTGCTCGACAGCAACCGCGCCACGGTGACCGCCCAGTTCCTGGTGTGGGTGCCCAGTTTCGGGCTGGTGGTCGGCATCGCGGCCAGCGTGGTGGTCTGGTTCCTGCGCGATCTGCTCGGCCCGCTGGCGTGGGGCGTCGGCGCCGCGGTCAAGCTCGGCACGCTGAGCGGGCTCGGCGGCGCGCTCGGGTACGCGTTCGTGCTGACCGCGTGGGGCCAGTGGGTGGTCTTCTCCCGGATCTGGCTGCCGCTCACCGGGCGGCTGCCCTGGGCGGTGCTCGCCTTCCTCGACGACGCCTACCAGCGAGGGGTGCTGCGCCAGGCGGGCGCGGTCTACCAGTTCCGCCACGCCAGGCTGCAGCACCACCTGACCCGCGCCTACCAAGCACATCGCGGCGGCCCTCCCGTCGGCGAGGACGCTAACCGGGGCGGATGACACCCCGATGAACCGGCGAACCGCGTTTCATCAGGCCTTCATCGCCCTTCGTTAACTTCGTTCCGACACCTCGGCACGAAGGACGGGTAATGGCCGACGATTCCAGCACGGGAACCATGCGGGAAGCGGTGTCCGCCGGCGCGGCAGGGCTTGCGGACGCCGTCACTTCGGCACTCGACAAGAGCGGACCGGTCGGGTTGCTCGCGAAACCCGTCGTAGGCGCGCTGAGAAACGTGTGGGAAGGCTATTTCGGCGCGCCGGTCCCACCCGGCGCCACGAACTGGAACGCCTACACCCACGCGCAGCTCCGCGAAATGCTGTGGCAGGGCGCCGACGTCGGTGACGTCAGCTCGGTCGCCGCCGAATGGGACCGGCACGGCACCGAGCTGACCGGCCACTCGGACACCCTGCGCGGGCAGCGGACCGCCCTGTCCGGCAACTGGAGCGGGCGGGCCGCCGAACCCGCGGCGGACCGGCTCGGCGCGCTCGGCGAGCGGACCTCCGACATCGGCAACCGCGCGGGCACGGTCGGAAAGGCCACCCAGGACGCGGGCGACGCGCTCGCCGTCGCGCGCAACACGATGCCGCCGCCTCCCGGCGACCCGACCGGGCTCGCGGTGTCCGGCGCACTCGCCGGTGCCGGTGCGGGCGCGGCGATCGGCGGCGTGCTCGGCGCGGGCGCGGGCGGGATCGGCGCCGGGCCGGGCGCGCTGATGGGTGCCGCGATCGGCGCCGTCGCCGGCGGTGGCGGCAGCCTGTTCCTCGCCAACGTCGCGGCCGCCGAGCGCAAAGCCGAAGCGGTGCACGTGATGCAGCGCTACGAAACGAGCCTTCGCGACAGCAGCCACAAGGTCGCGGGGGTCCCGAAGGGCTCGACCGGAACCGTGTTGTCCGGCGCCGGGGAGCAGACGACCGGCGCCAGCTCCGCCATCGCCGGTGGCGCTGCCGGTGGCGGTGCGGCACTGGCCGGTGGTGAGGTGGCGGGCCGCGGCCCGTCATGGGCACAGCTGACCGGCGCGGGCGCGATGGGCGCGGGGGTGGCGTCGGGGCTGCGCACCGGCGCCGGTGCGCTGAACCGCGCGATGCTGGCCCGCCAGGCCGCGATGAACCAGCTCGCCGCCGCGCGGGCGGCGGGCGGCGGCGGTCTGTACCCGCCCGGCGCGCGCGGGCAGGGCGGCGAGGACCAGGTGCACGAGAACCGCCTCCCCACCATCGACCAGAACCTGTTCGGCGTCGACGCACTGGCGAGCGAACCGGTCATCGGACTGTGAACGACGGGAGTGAACCCTTGCCGGACCACGGGTACGAGGTCGCGCCGCAGGAACTGACGGCGCAGGCGAAGACGCTCGCCGAGCTCGGCGAGCAGACGAACGCACTCGCGGCGTCGGCGAACCGGCTCGCCGAGCGCGTTCCGATGCTGGGCACCGCGCCGCCCGCGATCCACCTCGCGATGAGCCTGCGGGAAGCGGCCGGCCGGTCGGGGCACACCGGCGAGGTGCACGCGGCCGGCGCCGAGCTGAACGACTTCCACCGCGCGCTGCGGACCTCCGCCGACCGGTATTCCGAACGAGACGCCGACGTCGCGTCGGCGCTCCGGCACATCGAGGCGACATGACCACGACCCTCGACCTCCCGGAGTCCGAAGTGGACGAATACGTCCACTTCGGACTCGTCGAGCTGGACCTGCTCGCCGCGTACGCCGGGGCACCGTTCCCGTTCCCGCTGCGCGTGCCGTCGTTCGGGCGGATCGAAGGCGAACGCGAGGTGCTGCTGGCCGCGGCGGGCCAGGCCCTGTGGATCCGCGGCCTCGCCGACGAAACCGGGCCGATCGGCGCCGCGGCCGAGATCGTCGACGCGCTGCGCGAGCACCGCGGCACCGTCGACCTCGTGCTGACCGGCCGGGACGGGACCACCGGTGTGGTGGCGATGGTCTACCGCTCGTCGGCGCTGCTCTGCCGCCAGCCGTGGCACGGCGAACTCACGAACACCGTGCAGGTCCGGCGGATCGCGGACACCGCGCTGGCGAACGAGCTGTTCGCGCTGGTTCCCGAGCGCGCGGCCGCCAGATCGATGCCGATCACCTTGCCCGACCGCGCGGTGTGCGCCGCGACACGGCTCATCGCGGGCGTCGAGAACGACGCGGAGATCCAGCGGCGGCTGCGCGACCTCGTCCGCGACTGCGGCGGCGATCCCGGTGTGCTCGACGCCCTCGCCGGCCTGCTCCCGACGCTGACCGGACGGGGGCAGCTCGGCGCGACGCGGCGCGCCGCCGCCAGCATCAGGGCGGGCACCGAACTGTCCTGGTTGGACGGTCCACAGGGGAGGGTCATGGTGCGCCGCGCCGAAGACGGGTGGGTGAGCGTGAACCCGTTGCGGCAGAACGAGGTGCGGAACGCGCTCAACGAAATGGCCACGATCGCCCGCGCCGAGCGCTGAAAGGGGAAGCACGGTGGATCCAACGGAATGGCTCAGGAACTACCAGAAGACGCTCGCCAGGGCATCGGCGAACGCCAAGGCGGCGAGCGAAAACCTCAGCCAGGTCGGCGGTACCGCGACCTCACCGCGCGGGGAGGTCGCGGTCGAGGTCGGCCCCAGCGGCGCACTCGAAAGCCTCGACCTGACGCCCGCGTCTCGCGCGCTCGAAGCCGAGCAGCTCGCGCAGCTCATCCTCGCCACCGCGCGGCAGGCGCAGCGCGCGGCGGGCGCGCGGGTCGTCGAGATCATGACCGATTACGTCGGCGAAGGCCCCGCGCTGGAGGTCGTCAAGCGGAACCTGCCGGGCTCCCCCGCCGAGGACGGACCGCGTCCCGACGACCGCGAGGACGACCAGTACTTCATCGACCCACCGGAGATCACCTCATGACCGCACCGAGCCGATTCCAGGTCGACCCCGAAGAGATCAGGGCGCACGCCCGCACCGTCGGCGACGTCGCCGCGCAGCTCTCGTCCCTCGCGGGCGGGCAGCGGGGCGGCGGCCCGGACGGCAACGCGCTCGGCAGCTTCGTCCAGTTCCTCACCGCGGGGTTGCGGAGCACGATGGACCGGGTCACCCGATCCGTCGAGCACGGGGCCGCCGCCGTGGACGAGATGAGCACCAAGCTCACCCGCGCCGCCGAGCGCTACGAGCGCACCGACGAGGACGGCGGCACCCAGCTGCTGGGAACGGAACGGCGATGACCGCGCCCGCGACCGCGCCGGACGCCGGGCAGGTGGACATCACCCAGACGCTCGGCGATCTCGAATCGACCCTCGTCGCCGTGCAGGGCAACGACTGGGTGACCGCCGGACTGTCCGGGGCGACCACGGCGGCGGACCTGCTCGGCTCGGGATCCGATCCGCTCTCGGGCATCGTCAACGCGGGCTTCGGCTGGCTGACCGGGCTCGTGGACTTCCTCGCCGCACCGCTGAAAACGCTGGCGGGTGACCCGGGTTCGATGAACTCCAGCGCGCGGGACATGCACGGCGCCGGGCAGTCGCTGGCCTCGCACGCCGACTCCTACCAGCAGGCGGCTGGCAAGGAAACCGGCGGCTGGTCGGGTGAGGCCGCGTCGGGCTACCAGAACACCTCGGGCAAGCTCGCCGACCAGCTCCGCGCCATCAGCAAGGCGAGCGCCGGGGTGTCGAGCGCGATGTCCGGCGCGAGCGAGGTGGTCGGGCAGGCGCAGCGGATCGTCACGGAGCTGGTCGGCGAGGCGAGCGGGCAGATCACCACGATCATGACGCAGGCGATGGCCGCGGCGCAGGTCACCGGCGGTGCGAGCGTGGCGGCGGCGATCCCGGAATGCGTGCGGGTCGCCACCCAGTACGGCGGGCAGATCGCGGGGAAGATGGGCGCGCTGCTCTCCAGCGGGCAGAACCTGACCACGCTGCTGCTCGCGGTGGTGAAATCGCTGGAGGTCGTCGACAAGGCGATCACGCAGACCACGGGCAAGGGCAGTTCGACGCACGGGTCTGCCGGGTCTCCGGGGTCTTCGAGCACCTCGGGAAGTGCCCGAGCTTCCAGCACCGCCGAGTCTCCGGGTGCTTTGGGTGCTTCGGGTGCATCGGGTGCGGCCGCCGGGGCCGCCGGATCGCCTGCGAGCGCGAGAAAACCGGGAAGCACCGAAGAGCAAGGAGTACCCGCCAGCGCGTAACCGCCTCCTTTTTGGCGGGCTGCTATCGCCCCTGAAGGTCGCCTTCGGGGCATCTGACGCCGCATTCTCGCCCCTCGCGGCGCGCGGCATAGCGAGGCTGATGCCCTGAAGGACGCCTTCGCGGCATCAGATTCCCCCAAGGGCCCCTTCAGGGCATCAGCGCGGAAGCGCAGCAGATGCGCGGGAACGAAGAAAGCTCGAACGAGGAAAGCTCGCGAGAGCCGCATTCGCGGCCTTCACGCCCCTGAAGGCGTCCTTCAGGGAATCTGACGCCGCGAACTCGCCCCTCGCGAGATGGCGACCCCAGCCGCGCATGCCCCGAAGGGCGCCTTCGGGGCATCTGAGTCCCCGAAGGCGTCCTTCAGGGCATGGCGGCAGACCCGCGATTCGCGGAGCCGAAGCCCTACGCCGGGGAACTGCGCGCCTTCTTCCGTCCTTTCCGGACCGCGCCGACGTAGTCCGCGAGGTGCTCGCCGGTCAAGGTGGACCGGTCCGCGACGAGCTCGGCGGGGGTGCCCTCGAAGACGACGCGCCCGCCGTCGTGACCGGCGCCGGGGCCGAGGTCGATGATCCAGTCGGCGTGCGCCATGACGGCCTGGTGGTGCTCGATCACGATGACGGACTTGCCCGCGTCCACGAGCCGGTCGAGCAGGCCGAGAAGCTGCTCGACGTCGGCGAGGTGCAGGCCGCTGGTCGGCTCGTCGAGGACGTACACGCCGCCGTCGGCGCCCATCTGGGTGGCCAGCTTGATCCGCTGCCGCTCACCGCCGGACAGCGTGGTGAGCGGCTGGCCGAGGGTGAGGTAGCCGAGCCCGACGTCGACGAGCCGTTCGAGGATCTTGTGCGCGGCGAGGATCTTCCCGTCGCCGGAGCCGAAGAACTCCTCGGCCTCCGCCACCGGCATCGCGAGCACCTCGCTGATGTCGCGGCCGCCGAAGGTGTACTCCAGCACGTCGGCCTGGAACCGCTTGCCGTCGCACACCTCGCACGGGGTCGCGACGCCCGCCATCATCGCCAGGTCGGTGTAGACGACACCGGCGCCCTTGCAGTTCGGGCACGCGCCTTCGGAGTTGGCGCTGAACAGCGCGGGCTTGACGCCGTTGGCCTTCGCGAAGGCCTTGCGGATCGGTTCGAGCAGCCCCGTGTAGGTCGCCGGGTTGCTCCGCCGCGAGCCGCGGATCGCGCTCTGGTCGACGGCGACGACCCCGTCCCGACCGGCCACCGAGCCGTGGATCAGCGAGCTCTTGCCCGAGCCCGCCACGCCGGTGACGACGACCAGCACGCCGAGCGGGATGTCGACGTCGACGTCCTGGAGGTTGTGGCTGGTGGCGCCGCGCACTTCCAGCGCCCCCGACGGCGTCCGCACCGACGGCTTCAGCGAGGCGCGGTCGTCCAGGTGGCGCCCGGTGATCGTGTCGCTGGCCCGCAACCCGTCGACGGTGCCCTCGAACACCACCTCGCCGCCCTCGGTCCCGGCACGCGGGCCCAGGTCGACGACGTGGTCGGCGATCGCGATCGCCTCCGGTTTGTGCTCCACCACGAGCACCGTGTTGCCCTTGTCGCGGAGCTGCCGCAGCAGGTCGTTCATGCGCTGGATGTCGTGCGGGTGCAGCCCGATCGTCGGCTCGTCGAAGACGTAGGTGACATCGGTCAGCGCGGAGCCGAGGTGCCGGATCATCTTGGTGCGCTGCGCTTCGCCGCCCGAGAGCGTGCCCGCCGGGCGGTCGAGCGAGAGGTAGCCGAGGCCGATTCCGACGAACGAGTCGAGGGTGTGCCGGAGCGACTCCAGCAGCGGCGCGACCGACGGCTCCTTCAGCCCGCTCACCCACTCGGCGAGATCGCTGATCTGCATCGCGCAGGCGTCGGCGATGCTGATGCCCTTGATCTTCGACGACCGGGCCTCCGCGGACAGCCGGGTCCCGCCGCATTCGGCGCAGGTGGTGAAGGTGACCGCCCGCTCCACGAAGGCACGGATGTGCGGCTGCATCGAGTCGACGTCCTTGGACAGCATGGACCGCTGGATCGACGGCACCAGGCCCGCGTAGGTCAGGTTGATGCCATCGACCTTGATCTTGGTCGCTTCCTTGTACAGCAGGTCGTTCAGCTGCTTCTTGGTGAACTTCTTGATCGGCTTGTCCGGGTCGAAGAAGCCGGAGCCGCGGAAGATGCGGCCGTACCAGCCCTCCATGCTGTAGCCGGGGATCGTGACCGCGCCTTCGTTCAGTGACTTGTTTTCGTCGTAGAGGGCGGTCAGGTCGATGTCGTTCATCTTGCCGCGGCCCTCGCAGCGCGGGCACATGCCGCCGGTGATGCTGAAACTGCGGCGCTCCTTGACGGTGCGGCCCGCCTTCTCGATGGTGACCGCGCCCGCGCCGCTGATCGAGGCGACGTTGAAGGAAAACGCCTGTGGTGAGCCGATGTGCGGCTTCCCGAGCCTGCTGAACAGGATCCGCAGCAGCGCGCCGGTGTCGGTGGCGGTGCCGACCGTGGAGCGCGGATCGGCGCCCATCCGCTCCTGGTCGACGATGATCGCGGTGGTCAGCCCGTCGAGCACGTCGACGTCGGGCCGCGCCAGCGTCGGCATGAAGCCCTGCACGAAGGCGCTGTAGGTCTCGTTGATCATCCGCTGCGACTCCGCGGCGATCGTGGCGAACACCAGAGAGCTCTTGCCGGACCCGGAGACGCCGGTGAACACGGTCAGCCTGCGCTTCGGCAGCTCGACGCTGACGTCCTTGAGGTTGTTCTCGCGCGCGCCGTGCACGCGGATCAGGTCGTGGCTGTCGGCGGCGTGCGGCGACTGCGTGGCCTTGGTCATCGTGTCTCCATCTGTGCTCTCGCGATAGCCCGGCTCGATCTAACCAGCCGCGTGCGGTATGTCCGGTGTTCGCGTCGGTCGGCGCGGCGTGCCGGCGGCCCTGCTCAGCGGACCTCGAAGCCGAGGATGTCGCGGTAGAAGGCCAGCGAGGCCTCCGGCTCGTGCGGGAGAACCGTGTTGTGAATGGTGATCACGCTAAGCGCGGTCCCCGGCGCGCGCTTCTCGATTCCTGACCGGTCCGCTGGCTCCCGTAACGGTGGCGCCGAGGTCCCCGGAGCATGCGCGGTCCCCGAAGGACACCTTCGGGGCATGCACGGCCAGCGCGGCGGACTTCAGCTGATCTTGTTGCCGCGCTTGCGTTCCTCGGCCGAGAGCAGCTCCCACGCCATCAGCACGGGGAGGCCGCGCGGGGGCAGGAAGCTCAGGTGGGCCGCGGTGTTCCCGTTGTCGTCGCACCGGGTCCAGTGCGCGACGGTGGACTCGCCGAGCCGGATCCCGGCGTCGCGCACCAGCGCGTCGAACGCGCCGAAGTACCCGCCGGGCAGTTGGTCGCGGATGCGCGCCGGATCGCGCGTACCGGCGAGCGTCACCGCCACGGTGAGGTCCCCGAACTCGCGCACCCTGCTGGGGAACGGGCCGAACCGCAGCGGGTACGGGTCATCCCCGGCGACGAAGCCGAGGCAGTCCGGCCCGAGCATGCGCGACCAGGCCGGCAGCTTCAGGTACTCCGGGCGGGCTTCCAGTTCGATCCGCGCGGCGTGCCGCAGGATCAATTCGTACTCCGACGCGTGCGGCGTCGCCTGCGGCCGGTGCCGCCCCGGCGCCTTGACGACGGTCACCAAGCGCTTCCCCCGTGGCGAGTCGTCGGCGAGCAGTTGCCGCAGCCGGGACGGCGCTCCCGGCGCCAGCTCACCCTTCTGCTCGTCCTGGAGAACGTGCCAGGCGGCCAGCGCGCGCGAAACCCCCGGCCGCTTGCCCACTTCGAGCCGCATCCCGTCCGCGCCGTAGCCGGGCGCGAGCCGCCGCACCAGTGCCGCCAGTTCGCCCTCACCCGGTTCGGACCCGTCCCACAGGACGAGCACCTTTTCGATCTCGGCACCGGAAACCGGCGCGGCCGGACGCCGTACCCGGGCATCGGGCCGAAGATCGGCGAAGGTGCCGTCGGGGATCGGATCGGTGACGAACGTGGGATCCGGCCAAACACCGGACGGCCCGCCAGTGCCCGCATCGTTCATGTCCCGTGTGTAGCGGGCACCGGCGGGGACCCGTCCCCGGTTGACGCGATCCGGCGTGCGGATGTGGACCGGTCTCGTACACTCTCGCGCGTGGACGATGGTCGCGTCGTAGCCGACCGCTACCGGCTGGAAGAGGAACTCGGCCAGGGCGGGATGGGGGTGGTCTGGCGCGCCTTCGACCTCGAACTGGGGCGGGAGGTGTCGCTCAAGCGCTCGCTCGGCGCGGACACCGGGCAGATCCGGCGCGAGGCCAGGATCGGGGCCGGGCTGCTGCACCCCAACGTCGTCACGGTGTTCGACACCGTGCCCGACCGCGATTCGTACTGGCTGGTCACCGAGTACCTGGCCGCGCGGACCCTGGAAGAAATCGTCGAGGCCGAGGGGCCGCTGCCCGAAACGCGGGCGCGGCGGATCGGGGCGCAGCTCGCCGCGGCGCTCGGCGCCATGCACGGCCGCGGCATCGTGCACCGCGACGTCAAACCGGGCAACGTGCTGGTCACCGAGGACGACGTCGCCAAGCTCACCGATCTGGGCATCGCCAGGTGGACCGAGGTGACCCGCACCGGCGGCGCCCAGCTCACCGGCACGCTCGGCTACGTCGCGCCGGAGGTCGCCGCCGGCGCCGAAGCCGAAGCGGCCTCGGACGTCTTCTCCCTCGGCGCCACCCTGTACGCCGCCGTCGAGGGCCGATCGCCGTGGGGTTCCGGCGAGGACGGCCCGTTCGTGCAGATGCGGCGCGCGGCGGAAGGGCGGTCCATCCCGGTCGAGCGCGCGAAGGCGCTCGCGCCGGTGCTCGCGGCGCTGATGGATCGGCACCCCGCCGAACGGCCGACCGCCGCCGAAGCCGAGCGCCTGCTCGGCGGCGAGGACGTGCCGGTGCCCCGGCGGCGGCGGGGGTGGCGGCGTCGCCACGCGGTCCTCGCCGGTGGCGCGCTCGTCGTGGTGGTCGCGCTGGCGGCGTGGTTCGTCCTCTCCGGGCCCCCGGCCAGCAGCCCGGCGGGCGGGCCGGGCACGCTCGGCGCCGACCCGGCCGAAGCGGACCCGTGCGCCGCGATCTCGGCCAACGCGCTCGCCCCTTACGGGCAGCCGTTCGTCGACCCCGAGGTGAAGAACTTCGGGAGCTGCGTGGTCTCGACCAAACTGGCCGACGGCACCGGACAGGTGCAGACCTCGGTCGACCTGACCACCGCGCTGCGCTACCCGACCCGCCCGCCGACGCCGGGACGGATGGGGGATATCGAACGGCCGGACGCACGGGACGGCACCTGCGTGCGGAGCATCTCGCTGGCCGACACCAACCGGATCGACGTGGCCACGCGCTCGATCGAGCACGCGGAGAACGCGCCGCTGTGCGCGATATCGGAGTCCGTGCTCTCCGGCGTGCTGCCGATGCTCACCAACGGGCCGCTGCCCCGGCGGGCTCGGCCGTTCCCCCCGGAATCGCTCGCCCACGTCGACGCCTGCGGTCTGCTCGACGCGGCGGAGACGACCGCGGTGCTGGGTCGCAAGGCGCGCGCGGAGAGCGAATTCGGCGGCTGGGGATGCGTGTGGGAGGCCGAGCCCCGCGTGATCACCGTGCGGTTCAGCCGGGAATGGCCGATCGAGCCGGACACGGAGGTCATCGGCGACCGGATCCGGATCGGTGACCGCAACGCGGTCGTGGGGACGGTGCCGGATGACCGGCCCACGTGCGCGGTGCAGATCGTGCACCGGTTCTACACGCCCGCGTTGCCCGTTCTCCGCGGCACCGAACCGAACCGCGAAGAAGTCGCCGTGGTGACCGTGGAGGGCACCGCGCCCGCCGACGCGACCCAGCTGTGCGGGCCGGCCAGGTCGCTGGCTGGCTCGGTCGTCCCGCGGCTGCCATGACCGGGGACCGGTCCCCGCGGGGCTGCCGTAGAAAAGAACCACACGCCGCCGCCGCTCCCGTTCCGGCGGGGTGGGGGGCCGCCGGAACGGGAGGAGGGACACGACCGTGACGACCGGCCGGATCGACCCTCATCACCAGCGCAGCCTCCGCGGCGGCGTGACCGACGTGGAACCGGGCACCTTGAGCGCGCTCACCGTCACCGGGGGTGTCGCGGTGCCACCGGCGCCCGGCGGCAAGGTCAGCTTCGGGCGCAACCGGCTGGAGGTCGACGTCTGCGTCGGCGAGGACGACCTGCGGATCAGCCGGGTGCACGGCATGCTCGCCCGCGACCACGGCCGGTGGTGGCTGAGCAACACCGGGCGCTCCCCGATCCGGCTGTCCGACACCGTCCTGCTGCACCGCGACGGCGACCCGCTGCCGCTGGCCGACGGCTACACCGCGCTGTTCCTCCGCGGCACGCGCGATCGTGAGCACCTGCTCGAACTCCACGTGTCCGACGGCGACACCCGGACGGCGGCGCCGCGCCCCAATCACCCCACGGCCCCGCCGAAGCGGTGGCGGCTCAGCCAGACCGAACACCTCGTGCTGGCGGTGCTCGGGCAGCGCTACCTCGCCTACGACCCGCAGCCGCTGCCGCTCTCGCGCCAGCAGGCGGCCGCCGAACTCGGCGTGTACCAGCCGCGTTCCCTGTGGACGGCGAAGCGCGTCGAGCACATCGTTTCCCGTGTGCGGCAACGCCTTTCCGACGCGGGCGTGCACGGGCTGCGGCGCGAAGAGGTGGGCGAACCGGTCGGGCTGACGCTCACCGTCAACCTCATCCGCGAACTGGTGCTCTCCACGACACTCGTGCCGATGGACCTGGAATGGCTCCAGCTCCCGACACCACTGCCGTGACGCCCGGGGGGCTCAGCCCAGCGACCGTGCTTCACCATGCTCCGTCAACCTCACCTGCAAATGAGTGATGAGCCGAGCCGATTCGGCCTCACTCATCGCAACCTCGGCAAGCCGGGTCACGGTGTCGAAATAGGGCTCGGTCTGCCGTTGCTCATCCATGAAGATGCTCGATCGAAGTAGTTCGACCAGCACCACCGGTGGGGCGGACGGAAACTCCAGGGTCAGGAAAGTCACCAGCTGACCGGCATGAGGGCCGGCATTGCCCGGCACGACACGGATCGAAACAGTGCCGAGACTGCCGGCTTCTCGCAGTGCCGCCAGTTGGCGGGCCGATGTCGCGGCGTCGCCGACGCGCGCGCGAAGAGCGGATTCGCCGAGGTATGCGACGTACCTGACCGAGGTGCGCAAGATCTGCTGCCGCTTGGCTCGCATGGCGACACGGGACTCGATACCCACCGGACTGGTTCCGGTGCCCCGCAACCACGCTCTGGTGTAGTCCGAGGTCTGGAGCAAGCCGGGTATCAACAGCGGAGCCCAGTTGGTGATCCGCGTGGCCATGCCCTCGTACTCGGCGAGCGTGACTGATTCCTTCGGCAGGCCCTCGACACCCTCGGATCGCCCCCACCAGCCTGGCTCGTCCATGGTGCGCGCCAACGCCATGATCTCCTTCTTGACCTGACCCCGGACCCGGAAGACCCCGAGCAGCTGGGCGATCTCGTCCGCACTCACGTTCCGCTTCCCGGTCTCCAGCCGGGACAGCGTGGACTTGTCCCAGTCCGCCGCTTCGCTCGCTTCGCGGAGGCTGAGACCGGCTTCCTCACGGCAGACGCGCAACCACGCGCCGAGCGCCTTCGCTTTGACCCCAGGTGGTTTCGGTGGCACGGTGCCGCTCCCTGTCTCATTGGTGCAACGCGCTGGTGTTGAGTGTACGAGTGATTACTCTCGGCTCAACACGAGGCACTGACCAGGAGGGATCATGTTGCAGTGGCAACAGGCGGAGGGGCTGCGCCACGCACTGGAAGGGCGGGCGCCAGCCGAGGGAGCGTCCTTTGTAGCACTGTGCGGAATCAGCGTGACCGTGACGCGCGCCGACATTCCCGAACTCGGCGGCCACTGGTTCGACCCGACCTGCCTGCCCTGCGAACGCGCGTGGCTCGCGCGATGAACGACACCGACCGCGAACTCCTCGACCGCGTGCGCGCGCTGCACCGGAACCTGACCCAGCGCACCGTGCTGCTGAGCCACGTACAGTCCAATGTGGACGTATTCACCGAGGGAATGCGCGATCTCGGCACCGATCTCGCGGACCTCGGCGGCGCACTGCTCTCGCGCGTACGCGAACTGGACGAGATGCCGCCCTCTCCCGCCCCGGAACCGGCCGGGTTGATCGCACGCCTCGCCGCCAGGCTCGCCGACCTGGACTCCCCAGCACCGCACCGTCCCCGAAGGTGACCTTCGGGGCGTTTGACGCCGCGAAGGTCACCTTCAGGGAACACAGGCCCGGCCAACGCCTGCCGTGACAGCCGGGTTCCCCGCACCATCGCCCCGGCGCGGGGAACCCGGAGCCTCACGAGGGGTCGCCGCTGCCCAGGTAGTGGGAGCGGCCGAGCGCGCGCACGCCGTTGAAGTAGATGTTCGCCTGCTGGACGCACAGCGACACGGAAAAGCTCTGCCGCTGGCAGGCGTCCGACAGGTTCACCAGCAGGATCCGGTCGCAGGTCAGCCGCGGAAGCGTGCTGCCGACGTCGTAGCAGTTGTCGTGCGCGTTGCACGCGGGGCCGAAGTCGGCGCCGAAGGAACCGTCCGGGACGCCGGTGCACCCGTCCGCCTGAATTGCCGGTGCCGCGGGGGTTTCCGCCTGAGCGGCCGGTGCCGCGGAGGTTTCGGCGAGTGCCGTGCCCGCGCCGCCCAGCAGGGCCAGGAATGCCGCGCTTCCGGCCACGATCAGTTTCCGCATGATTTTCTCCTTTTCTACACAATCAATTCGACAGAATTCATCGGCTTTCGTAGGCGCCGACGTCGACCGCTTTCCCCGACGGGCGCGGTGCGTTGTCGCGGTCGAATGCGGGAGCACCGTCGCCGGTACCCGCGTCGATCGCCGCCGATCCCGGCGCGAGGTGGAAGTCGGCGGCACCGGGATCGGTGAAACCCGGGTCGCCGACCGCGTTGTGATCCGCGGTGAAACCGTCCGGCGACTCGGCGCCTTCCCCGAAGATGTTGTTGCGCAGCAGGTTCTCCCCGTCGACGCCGGGCACGTCGAAGCCGATCGACCCCTTTTTGTTTCCGTGGAAGGTGTTGTTGACGACCCGCACGTTCGACATCGTGCCGTCGGACTCCATCCAGAACCCCAGCCCGGCACCCGCGTTGCCGTAGGAGACGTTGTTGTACACGCTGACGTTGTCGAGCTTGCGGCTTTCCGAGTAGTCCTCGACCGCGAGCCCGATGCCCGCCTTGGTTTCGTTCTTCGTGGCGTAGACGGTGTTGTTGTAGATCTCGACGCCGGAAGAGCTGTCCACGTAGATGTTCGGGCCGCGGTTGTCGTAGACGAGGTTGTCGTGGATCTTGGCCTTGGCATCGTCGTCGTACTTGACGTCGATGCCCTCTTCGCCGTTGTCGTGCACACGGCATCCCCGCACCTCGATGCCGCTCGACCCCTCACCGAGGCTCATCGCTTCGTGGTCCGCGGAGGTGCCCCTGGCGTTCGTCCCGGAGATCTCGCAGCCGTCCACCAGGACGTCACGGGACCCGAGCACGACGAGGCCACCGTCCTGCGAACCGTCGACCCGGAAGTCCTGGAACACCAGGTGGTCCGCGCCGTTGGCCATGGCCCCGAACCCGGCAGATCCGGCGGCGGTCACCCCGATGAAGCGCAACCACGACGTGTCGCCGATCGCGATCTGCCCGCGGTCGCCGTCCCCGCCGGTGACCACCGCGGGGCCGCCCTTGCCGTAGAAGGTGATGTACCTGTCTTGCGCACCACCGTGTTCGAGCCGAAGCCCGCCCGCGTAGGTGCCCGCCGCGATCTCGACGTTGTCACCGGGCTGAGCGGCGTCGGCCGCCTGCTGGATCGTGCCGTACCGGCCCCCTTCGCCGACGGTGAGCGTCCGCCCCGACGCCGGCGGCGGCACGTCTCCTCGCGGAGCCGTGTTCGCGAACCCGCGTGGTCCGCCGTCGATGAGATGTTTGGCGAGGACAGGGGAGAACTTCCCGGCGGGAATGCCGGTGCCGATCCCGCAGTCGCCATCCGAATCGCCGGGGACCTTCACCCACAGCAGCATTTCGGCGTCACCGCTCGTCTGCGACGGCACGCCGAGCTTGCGCCCGGCCGGGTTGCACCATTCGCCGTTGGCGCCGTTGCCGTTGCGGCTGGTGTCCACGACGTAGTGCGCCGCGCCGCCCAGCGCGCCGGTGATGGCCTTGCCCTTGGCGACGCTTTCTTCGGTGGTGTAGTAGTTCGACGTGTTGAGGGCGAACCCGCGGATCTTGCCCACCCCGGCCCGCCGCAGCCGGTTCGCCATTTCCCCCGCCTCGACCCAGTTCGCATTGCCCGCGTCGAGGTAGGCCCACGTGTTCGGGTTCTTGCTCGCGAACTCGTTGGCCGCGAAGGAAAGGAGGTCGATCCGGGTAGCCTTCTGCTCTTCGGTCAGGCAGTCGAGCTGTGCCAGCGCGTCCGGTTCGATGACGACCACGGCGGGCCGGTCCGCGATCCCGTCGGCGAAGCCGCTGAGCCAGTCCCGGTACTCCGCCGGGGACGCCGCGCCGCCACCGGAATGCCCGCCGCAGTCGCGGTCCGGCAGGTCGTAGGCGACCAGGATCGGCAGCTTGCCCGCGGTCCGCGCGGCCGAGGTGTAGGCCGAAACCTCGGCGCGGGTGTCGGCGCCGGGATCGGCGAACCACCGTGCGCCGGGGCGCTCGGCGATCTCGGTCCGGATCGCCGCCGCGTCGGGGTGCTCCGGGTTTTCGCGCACCCACCGCGCGGGATTCGAATCGGGATCGGCGTAGAAGCCGTCGGTGACCGCCAGCGGGTTGCTCGCCGTGACGGCCTGCACCGGCGTGGCCGTGACCGCGGCAAACACGACGACAGCACCCAGCACGACGACGGAACGGCGCGGTTTTTTACCGGTACGCGGGAAGAACCGGTCGCCCACGGTCATCGACCGTCCCAACCGGACAGCACCCGCAGCCGATCCCAGGGGATGTGCGCCAGCGCGTCCGGCGAGCCGGTCAGGCCGGCCTTCGCCAGGATGCCGCCCTCGCGCATCCCGTCACCGGGCCGCTCCCACGGAGCCCGGTCCGGGTCGGTGAGATCGTCGCCCGCGACCCCGATTCCGCTGATCGGGCCGGGGCCCCCGCTGTCGAGGACGTAGCCGCCGAACTTCTGCATCGCGACGCAGATCATCTTCTCCCCGGCGGACGCCCCGTCGAGACCGGTGCAATCGACCGCCGGGTCGAGCTGGATCCGGGCGCCCATCGGCACGCACGAGGATCCCGACCCGTCGCCGTCGGACTTTCCCGCGGGCGCGCGGAAAGAACGGCAGCTGTTCGTGGAAGTGAAGTACAGCGCGTGGTCGATCGCGCCGGTCTGGACCTCGCTGTTCAGGATGAACCCGGCCCCGGCCTGCACCTCCGCCCCGGTGCCGACCCCCTCGGTCTTGGACTCGGCGCCACCCCCGCTCGCGGCGGGCCAGGTGCCCCCGCAGGAGCCGTTCCACTTCCCGCCCGCCTTGCTCGCGCCCCAGATGGACTTGACCGTGCCGTCGTCCTTGTTGTGCACGACGACCCATTCGTCACCGGGTGAGGGCACTTCACGGGTGGCGTAATCGGGGATGTGGATCCCGTCCCCGACCGAACAGCCCCAGTCCTCGCTGAACGACGGGTGGTATTCGGGATCGCTGTTGCTCGAATCGTAAACGGTGATCTGCCATTCGGGGCCGTTCACCCGGGGTGTTTCGTCCCCGATGCCCTTGACGATGTCCGCCGAGTGGGCGTCCAGCTTCGGGTTCGCGGGAATTGCCGAACGGAAGTAGTTCGGCGAGCCGTCCGCCGCGGTGAACAGTTCGCCGGGTCCCGGCTGGCGCGGATCCCATTGCTCAGCGGCGTTCGCCCCTGGTCCTGCCGACAGGAGAATGAGCGCAGCCACCCCGAAAACGTGCTTCTTTCCCATGGAAGCCTCCTTGAGCGCGAATGGCAGCCGATGCGCGAGAAATGCGCCGCGGTATGCCTGCTCGCTCTTTGTAGCTCCCAGGCGGGGGGACCGGTCCCCATCCTTTCCGACGTCCTCGACGGGCTCCGAGGTCGTCGAGGACGTCGAGGACGATGCCCACGGCCTCGATCGAGCGCCTCGGCTTCGCCGGGTAATTCCGTGTTCTCGCGGGCGGGGCTGTCATGCCCTGAAGGTGACCTTCACGGCATCCAACGCCGCATTCTCGCCCCTCACCGCTCGGAGCATCGTGATCGCCATGCCCTGAAGGTGACCTTCACGGCTTCAGATTCCCTCGAGGGCCCCTTCAGGGCGTGAGCGCGAATTCAGAGGAGGAGCCCAAGTTCAGAGCAGGCGCCCAGGCTCAGAGCAAGCGCCCAAGCTCAGAGCAAGCGCCCACGTTCAGGGGAGGCGCCCAAGTTCAGAGCAGGCGTCCACGTTCAGGCAGGCGCGCGGGAGCGGAAAAAGCTCATGAGGGCCGCATCCGCAGCGTGCACACCCCTGAAGGCGTCCTTCAGGGAATCTGACGCCGCGAACTCGCCCCTCGCAAACTGGCGGCTCCAGCCGCAGATGCCCCGAAGGGCACCTTCGGGGCATGTGAGCACGCCTCGCCTGCCGGACGGGGCAGCGGCATGTGAACGCGGGTGGTGACACGGTTCCGTGTCACCACCCGCGGTGGTTTTCGTGGTACTACCGGGAAATCAGGCCATGCCGAAGAACGGGGCCTTCGCCAGCGCGGCCTGTGCCTCCGGCGACAGCAAGCTCGTCAGCTTCTGCTGGATGTCCGCGATCGCGGCCTGCCCCTGGGTGCCGGGGATCTTGCCGTTGAACAGCTCCCACGGAGTCGGGATCGGCAGCGGGAGCGGCGGGCCGTACGGGATCACCGGCGCCTGCGGGATGACGGTGTCGTAGTTGCCGCGTTCACCGACCGGGTTCGGCGGCGGGAACCCGTGCGCCCCGGCGGCGACCGCGCCCTGGATGCCGTTGGCGAACTGCGCGAGGTTGGTGATCGGGTTCGCCGAGAGGCAGGCGCCGTCGTTCTGGTTGCAGATCTCGTGCACGCCGATCCCGGCGAAACCACGCGGGCCGTTCATCGTGATGCCCTTGATCGGGGTCGGGATGTTGGTCTCGATCCCGCCCGGCGAGCCGTTCGGGCCCACGCGCCTCGGGTCAGCGTAGAGCACGCCGTCGATCTGGTTCTTCGGGATCTTGTTGTCCGTGCCGAGGTTGTGGATCGTGTCACCGGCGACGCGCGCGCCCATGGAATAGCCGGTGATCAGGATGTGCGAACCGCCGCAGGCACCGTGGAAGTCGTACACCTCGCGGGTGAGGTTGCCGATCCCCTCCGCGATGGAGTCGTCGTAGGTCTTGAGCCCGGTGACCGGGAAGAACTCGGCCGAGTAGTGCACCCGCTTGAGGTCGAAGCCCGCCGGGAGCGGGATGTTCTGGTAGAAGGTGGCATCGGGGTCGGCCCTCCCGCCGACGGCGAAGACCCTGGTGCCGGGGCAGCCCGCGGCCACCCCGGTGTCCGCGGTGGCCACCGCCACCACGGGGCCGACCGACAGGACGGCCGTGACCGCGGCCACGATCAGTGACTTGGCGCGCATCTTCATTACCGGTCGAAACCCTTCGTCCGTGACCCGGAACGGCAATCCAGGTCGCCAACAGCCGAACACGCACGCGGTGCCGGGATTCGGGTGAGCGCGTCTTCGCCACCGGCGCCGGGTCCCCTCGCCCGACACCCCTTCGCGGCGGTCAGTTTTTCCCTCACCTGAGTGCGCGTAAGGAGGAGAGTACAGCATCGGTGAACGTCCATGTTCATAAATCTCGCCGACGCTACGGCCAGGTGACGGTGGGTGATGATGACTACTCTCCGCCTGGGTTCGCACGTGGGGGCGCGATGGAAGCCGGACTCATTGACGAGTACGCGGCCTCCCGCGTGTTCGAGGCGTCCGAGCGGCGACGAAAGGGAAGGTCGCGGCTCGGCGATTGGAAATCCGCAGGGGGATCACGGGTCGTCGACCCGGTTCGCCGAACTGCCGCCGGACCGGGCGCAGGCGCTCTACGCGGCGTGTGATCGGGATGCGCTCACGAAGAAGCGGCAGCACCATGGATCAGCTCAGGCTCGTCGAACGATGCCTGGGCGGCCACGGATGTGCGGTGACATCTCACCGGAGACGGCGCGGGCGATCGACAAAGCGCACCTCCGGCCGCTGCGCCGGGTTCATCACGAGGTGCGCGACGAACCCGGCTGGACCCGCACCGACGACAGCGGCACCTTGACCGTCACCACACACCCGACGGCCGCAGCTCCCCGATCAGGAGCGTGCTGGCACGACCGTGACCTCGAAGGTGTCCGGGTACGTCTCCGGCGCGTGGCCGTCGAACATGACCACGGTCTGCCGCCGCCCGGTGGAGCGCCACACGGCGCGCGTCACCCTGTCCACCACCCGCGTGCTGCCGTCGGCGGTCACCCACACGTGCCCCGGCCGGAGCTCTGCCCATCGTGCTGTTCTCATCCCCGTCATGGCATATCCGTCGACACCGGGAGGCGAACCGTTACGCGGTTGTGCCGAATTCCTCGTAACGGGTCATCGACCGTCCTTTGTGGACGTACAAGCAAAGGGTTCCACAATGGACATCCAGTAGGCGGTCCGGCACGGCTCGTCCCAGGTGACGGGAGTGCGTGCACCCCGTAGATGTCCGTTTCGGTGCGCAACGGCACTTCGAGCGAGAGATCGCCCGCCTTGATCAGGAGAGCACCTCGCGGGTGGGCGCACACCCGGTGACCGGCCAGCCGACGGGCCCGTCGGAAAAGGCCAGCCCGCCCAGCACCTCGAAGAAACGGTCATGAGCAACCGAAAACCACCGGAGAACGGGCCGTGTCGACGAGCCGTCCGGTGACGCGGTCGGCGAGCAGCAGCGCGCCCGCGGCGACACCGAACGCCGCCGCGCCGAGCCACGGCAAGCCGCAGGCGAGCACCGCGACGAACGCCAGCGCCCCGGGCACGGATCGCAGCGCGCCGCGGGTCAACGCCGCCGCGGCCCGCGGCCCCGAGCCGTGCTGGGTCAGCGGCGCGAGGATGGCGAGCACCACGGGAGTGCAGGCCAGCACGCCTGCCAGGTGCGGACCGAGCGCCTTCACCGCGCCGCTGAGGCAGGCCACGACGGTGACCGTGACGGCGATCCGCAACGGCGTTTCCCATCGCACGGCCGCACCGGTCCGCCCGACCGGCACGGCGGCCGGTTTCCAGGCACGCAGCCCGGCCACGGCGAGGACGGCGACCAGCGCGAAGACCACCGCGGTGGACCCGATCGCGGAAACCGCCGCCAGCGTGCCCGCGGTCAGCGCGAGCGCGGCGGCCGTGACCAGGAGCGGGCGGCGCAGCCGATCGGCGAACCTGCCGTAGGCGAAGCAGAACACGGCGACCCCGGCCTGCCCCGCCGCCATCCCGGCGGCGGTGCCCGCCGCGACGCCGGGCCCTTCGGTGAGCAGGACTACGACGAGGAGCGGGCACGACGTCAGCGGCAGCCCGACCAGCCTGCCGCCGAGGCGGTGGCCGAACCGCCGCTGGGCGGCGGTGACGAGCAGCATCGTGAGCAGGGGCAGGGCCAGGCGCAGCACCAGGACTTCCATGCACTCGACGTTTCCACGGACGACGGCGCAGATGGCTCGGAAATCGAGCCATGACGGCCCGAAACGCCGAGTTATCCACAGTGATTGTGGTTAATCACCGAGTTATCCACAATGACGATGTGGATGACATCGACCGCTCGCTCGTCCGGCTGCTGGAACAGGACGCCCGCCGGACCTATCACGAGCTGAGCAAGGACGTGCGCCTGTCCGCCAACACGGTCGCCGACCGCGTGCGGAGGCTGCGCGCCTCCGGCGTGGTCCGCGGCTTCCGCGCCGAAGTCGATCCGGCGGCGCTCGGCCGCGCGCTCACCATGGTCAGCGACATCCGCCTGCGCGAGCACGTCGACCGGACGGCCTTCGAACACGGCCTGCGCTCGGTGCCGCAGGTGGTCGCGGGCGCCCGGCTCACCGGCGAGTACGACTACCAGCTCAGGCTCGCGTGCGTCGATCCGGCGGAGTTCGAAACCGTCGTCGACCTGCTCAAACGGGACCACGGCGTCCGCGAGCTGCGAAGCAGGCTGGTGCTGCACGACATCGAGGTCGACGCGAGCGGCCTGCTCGACCTGGCCTGACCCCGCGCGGGAGCCGGGCCTGCGCTCAGGGCGCGTTCCACTCCTGGTTCGCGGAACACGTCCAGAGCCGCAACCGGGTGCCGTTCGCGGAACTACGACGCTTATGCCCCGAAGGTCGCCTTCGCGGCATCAGATTCCCCCAAGGACCCCTTCGGGGCATGCGCGGCGGAGCAGAGCAGGCCCACAAAACCCCATCCGCGGCATTCACGCCCAGGAAAGCCCCTTCCGGGACACCAGTGCGGACACGAGAAAGAGGGCACGAGCTGCGAATCCCAGCCCATTCCCCGAAGGGCACCTTCAGGGAATCTGACGCCCCAATCTCACCCCTCACGGCGCGCGGCACGGCGACGCGCATGCCCCGAAGGGCGCCTTCGCGGCATCAGATTCCCCCAAGGCCCGGCGGATTCATGCGGTGGTCGCAACATGCTCTATTTAGGACAGTAGCATGGTGAGTTTTTCTTTGGGGGTGAGCCAGTTGAGGGTTTTGCGGGGGC
>NZ_BAAANN010000050.1:0-39971 GCF_039529815.1 Amycolatopsis minnesotensis
TGCCCGCCAACGCGGGCACCACCCGCCACCCCCACCCGTTATAACCGAACACCAGCTCACCGACCGCGATCAACTGCTTCGCCAACGGCGGATGCACCACGAGCTCGTAACCCGCGTTGTCCTCGAAGCCCCCGTTGCGCAGCACCTGCCACGCCTGCGGGACGTAGTGCTTCTCGTCGAAGACGGGTGAGCCCTTGTCGGTGGGCACGCCGAGGTTCTGCAACCGGACGAACCCGCCGATCACCGTCAGCGCGATCGTCACCACCAGCGCGCGCACCCGATCCTGCGGCATCGGACTCCCCAGCAGCGCCGCCTCACGATCCGACGGCGGCCGCACCACCTCGGGATTGTCGCCGTGCGGGCGGGCCAGGGTCGCGGTCACGGGGCCTGATCCTAGATGCGCGGGCGTGAGTTCGTCGTCGGCCCGGGTGGGAAGGGGTGTCCGCGGTCTGCGACCGTAGGCGAATGGAAGCTGGACGGCTGGTGCTGGCCGCGACCCCGCTCGGCGACGTCGGGGACGCTTCCGCGCGCCTGACCGCGGCGCTGGCCGAGGCCGACGTGATCGCCGCGGAGGACACGCGGCGCCTGCGCGCGCTCACCCTGGCGCTGCGGGTGACGCCGACGGGCAAGATCGTTTCCTTCTACGAGGACGTCGAAACGGCGCGCCTGCCGAAGTTGCTGGAGTTCCTCCGCGACGGGCTGACCGTCCTGCTGGTGACCGACGCGGGCATGCCGAGCGTGTCGGATCCGGGGTTCCGCCTGGTCGCCGCGTGCGTCGAGGAGGACATCGCGGTCACCTGCCTGCCTGGCCCGTCCGCGGTGACCACGGCGCTGGCCCTGTCCGGCCTGCCGTGCGACCGGTTCTGCTTCGACGGGTTCGCGCCGCGCAAGCAGGGCGAGCGGGCGAAGTGGTTCGCCGAGCTGGCCCGCGAGCCGCGCACGGTGGTCTTCTTCGAGTCGCCGCACCGGCTCGCTTCGACGCTCGAAGACGCGGTGGCCGGCTTGGGCGGTGCCCGGCGGGCCGCGGTGTGCCGCGAGCTGACGAAGACCTACGAGGAGGTCCGCCGCGGCACGCTCGCCGAGCTGGCCCAGTGGGCGGCCGAGGGTGTGCGCGGCGAGATCACCGTCGTGCTCGACGGCGCCGCGCCGCGTGCCGTGCGGGTGGAGGACCTGGTCGGCGAGGTCGCCGAGCGGGTCGCCGCGGGTGAGCGGCTCAAGTCGGCGGCGGCCGAGGTCGCCGCGGCCACGGGGGTGTCGAAGAAGGAGCTGTACGACGCGGTGCTCGCGTCACGGGCCCAGCAGCGCTAGCACCGCCTGCCGCGCCTTGTCCGCGTCGGGCTCGCCGCCGGTGATCACGTCGGTGTAGATGAAGGACTCGGCGATGCGCACGACGAGGTAGGCGGCGTCCGCGACGGGCAGCGGCGGCACGTCGACCTCCTCGGCCAGCATCTCGGCCACCTTCGCGATGGTGCGCCGCTGCACCACGCTCGCCTTGGTGGTGAGCAGCCGCAGCGCGCGCTCGGGCTCGGTGCGGAGGAACCGCCGGAACGCTTCGTCGGCGTTGACCGTGCGGACGAAGTCGCCGACGGTGTTCGCGACCAGTTCGGTGCCGGAGCCGCGGCGCTCCTGCCGGTCGAACACGCGCTCGGCGAGCGACCACAGGATCTCCCCGAGCAGCTCGTCGCGGTTGCCGACCCAGCGGAAGAGGGTCGCCCTGCCGACGCCCAGCTCCTCGGCCAGTTCGCCCAGGTCGATCTTGCGGCCGCCGGAGAACCACGTCCGCGCGACGCGGAAGGCCTGCAGCGCGTCTGGTCGAGTCATGAGACATATCGTAGGGTCGTCTCATGCGAGCTGTACAGGTGACTGAATTCGGCGGTCCCGAGGTGCTCAACCTCGTCGAGCTGCCCGACCCGGAGCCCGGCGACGGCCAGGTGCTCGTCGAAATCGACCGCGTCGGCGTCAACTACGCGGACACCCACCAGGCCGAGAACAGCTACCTCTCGCCGAGCAGCCTCCCGCTCGTGCCGGGTGGCGAGGTGGTGGGCAGGACGCCCGACGGCAGGCGCGTGGTCGCGCTGCTCAACGGGGGCGGCGGGTACGCCGAGCGCGCGGTCGCCGACCTGCCGGTGGCGGTGGACGTGCCCGATGGCGTCGACGACACCACCGCGCTGTCGTTCATCGTGCAGGGCAGCACGGCGTGGCTGCTGCTGCGCAGGAGCACGCACCTCGAAGCGGGCGAGTCCGTGGTGGTGCACGCCGCGGCCGGTGGCGTCGGCAGCATCGCGGTGCAGCTCGCGAAGGCGTGGGGCGCCGGCCGGGTGATCGCGACCGCGAGCAGCGCGGAGAAGCGCGCGCTCGCGCTGGAACTCGGCGCCGACGTGGCGATCGACTCGCGGGCGGAGGACATGAAGGGCGCGCTGATCGAGGCCAACGGCGGCAAGCGCGTGGACATCGTGCTCGACATGACCGGCGGCACGGTCACCGACCAGAGCGTGGCCTCGCTGGCGCCGTTCGGGCGGCTCGGGTTCTACGGGATGGCGAGCCGCGAACTGCCGCAGGCGATCGGCCCGGGGTCGCTGCTCGCGCACAGCACGACGGTCGCGGGCATGTGGCTGCCGCACGTGTTTTCCTTGCCCGGCAACGTCTTCTCGCAGGCGATGGGTGAGCTGTTCGAGCTGGCCGCGGCGGGCACCGTGCGCGCGGTCGACGGCGGGGTGTACGGCCTGTCCGAGGCGCGCGCCGCACACGAGGCGCTGCGCTCGCGCGGCACCACGGGCAAGCTCACGCTTGACCCGTCCCGCTGACCGGCGGCGTGGCCAGGAGTTCTTCGAGCGTCGCGGCCTTGTGCAGGCATTCCTGCCATTCGGCTTCGCAGTCGGAGTCGGCGGTGATCCCGCCGCCGACTCCGAGCGAGACCGTGCCGCCGTGGATCTCCAGCGTCCGGATGGCGACGTTCAGTTCGAGGCCCGCGACCGGAGACACCAGCCCGATCGCTCCGGTGTAGACACCCCGCGCGACGGGCTCGAGTTCGGCGATCTCGTCGAGCGCGCGGATCTTCGGCGCGCCGGTGACCGAACCGGGCGGGAAGGTCGCGCGCAGCAGGTCCGCGTCGGTGACCCCCGCCGCGAGTCGTCCCTCCACAGTGGAATGAAGGTGCCAGACCCCCGGCGCGGGGCGCACCGCGAGCAGCTCCGGCACGCGCACGGTACCGATCTCGCACACGCGGCCGAGGTCGTTGCGCACCAGATCGGTGATCATCACGTTTTCCGCGACGTCCTTAGTGGACTCGCGAAGCCGTGCGGCGAGGTGGTCGTCCTGGGCGCCGCGCCGGGGGAGCGTGCCCTTGATGGGCGCCGACCGGACCGTTCTCCCGTGCCGGGAAAGGAAAAGCTCCGGCGACAGCGAGACGAGCGCGCCCCAGCCGCCGCCGAGGTAGGCGGCGCGGCGCGGGTGCCACCGGCGGATGCCTTCGGCGAACAGCTCGCGCGGCTCGCCGTCGAACGGGCCGGAGAATCGGCTGCACACGTTGGCCTGGAACAGCTCTCCGGCTTCGATGGCCTGCACGCAGTTCTTCACCGCGGTGCGGTGGTCGTCGGCGTGCGTGCGCCGCAACGACGACGGCGTCCACCCGGACGCCGCGGCCCGGCCGCCGAGCAACACGGCGTCGTACTTCGCCGCAAGCCCTGCCGGGGCTTCCTTCCCGTCGGGAACGAGTGCCTCGAACCACCACGTGCCGTGCTCGTCGAGGCGCAGCACGTGATCCGCCCATGCCCAGCGCTCGGCTGGAAGCGGCCCTCGCCGTCGTGACGGATCGGTCAGGTCGTAGGAGAAGTAACCGAACCAGCCGCCGCCGATCGAACCCGGCGCCGGGTCGCGGACGGCGGGCACCGGCAGCGCGAAGTCACTCGCGCGGGTGGGAGCGCCGAGGGCGGGTGCGATCACCGCGCGCGAGGAGAACCAGTCGCCGCTCAGCGCGGCGGGCGCGCCGAGCAGGAGCAACGCCTGTTCCGGCGACACGTCCGACCGCAGCTTCTCGCGCACCAACCGCATGGCGGTCATTCTCACCGAAGGCGGCGCCCGGCAGTAGCGCGTACGGTCGGCCACATGGTTCGAGTGATCGAAACGACACTGGTGGGCAGGGTGACCGGGCCCGGTTCGGTCAGCCGCACCGACGAGCTGTTCGGGATACACGGCACCGATCTCGGCATCGTGTGGGACGGCGGTGACGGCCGCCTGTTCGTCCTGTTCGGCGACACCTTCGGCGAGGGCTGGGGCGGTGACGGCGGCGGCCCGGACAGCGCCGACTGGCGGTGCAACGTGCTCGCCTTCTCCTCGACGCGCGACCTCGCGAACGGCATGACGCTCGACGGCGTGGTGCGGCGCGAGGACGGGCTCGCCGCGCAGGTGATCGAGCGCGACCCGAGGCCGGACGAGGTCACCGTGATCCCGAACTCGGGGATCTCGATCGACGGCAGGCAGTACGTGCACTACATGTCGGTGCGCGTGTGGGGCCCGCCGGGAAGGTGGCACACGAACTACGGCGGGATCGCGGTGTCGGAGGACTACGGTCGCACCTGGTCGAAGCCGGAGTCGGCGTGCTGGATCAACCGCGCCGAGCACGACCACCCGTTCCAGATCGGCGCGCTCGCCCGCGACGGCGACCACGTGTACCTCTACGGCACCACGAACGGCCGCATCGGCGGCGCGCACCTGGCGCGAGCGTCCACATCGGACATCCTGAAGGCGAACGCCTACGAGTACTGGACCGGCGAGGGCTGGGGCCGCGACCCGTTCCGGGCGGCCGAGGTGCTGCCGGGCAACGTCGGCGAGCTGGACGTCGCCTACAACGTCCACTTCGGACAGTGGATGGCGATGCACCTCGACGACCCGGCAGGCGTGGTGCGGCTGCGCACCGCGGACCGCCCGGAAGGCCCGTGGTCGGACGGGGACGTCGCCGCCTCCGGCGCGCAGTTCGGGCAGCTCTACGGCGGGTACCTGCACCCGTGGTCGCTGGACGGGGACGAGCTGTACTTCCTGCTCTCCCAGTGGGGCCCCTACAACGTCTTCCTGATCAAGGCGAAGCTCGCCCCCTGAGTGCTTTCCGCGATGCCCCTTCAGGGACTCGGCGACCCGTCGCCGAGTCGCGTCAGAGGAGCAGGTCGCTGAGGGTGAAGGGGTAGACGACGGCGTCGTGCCCCACCGGGCCCCTGATGCCGGGCACGTCCGCGGTGTTGCCGTGCTGGTGCACGCCGACGCGCGAGTGGAACCAGCCGGGGCGCCCCGGGATCCCGTTGTGCCGCGCCAGCCAGAGGATCACCTCGCCGTCGGCCCACTTGTCCGGGCTGAGCCGGTGCGCGAAGTAGTCGTGTCCGGCGTAGACGAGCACACGCTCCACTTTGGCCGAAGCGCGGACGAACTTGATCCACGCCTTGATGAACTTGTCGTCCACTCCCTCGGCGTCGATTTCCAGCGCGGGTGCGAGCGATCCGGGTGCGAACGCGCCGAGTTTCTTGGCGATGCGGACGAAGTGGTCCGCCTGGTCGTGCACGCCGCCCGGTCGCGCGAAGTGCCTCGCTCCCGTGTGGATCCCGGCTTCCTGCGCCCCGGTGACGTAGTGCTCGGCGATCGGGTCGCTCCAGTTGGCGCTTTCGGTGACGGTGATGGAGGCGAACCGGACGGGGGCGGCACGGACCGCGTGCCAGTTTTCCACCGTTTCCCGGCGCGACAGGTTGATGCCGCGCTCGCTTTCGGGTTCCGTCATCGACCACTCCGCCCTCACCGCGAAAGGCCACCCTACGTGCGACAACGTCGAGTGGCGTGATCTTTCGCGATTCAGGGGCGTGTCGTGTCAAGCGTTTTCGCGGCCGAACGTGCGCGCGCCCCACCACACGGCGAGCACCGCGAAGCCCACCGTGACGGCGCCTCCGACGAGTACCGGGCCCGAGGAGAAGTCGCCGTGGAACGCGCCGCGCAGCGCGGTCACGATGTGGCTGACCGGGTTCACGTCCGCGACGATCCGGAGCCAGCCCGGCGCGGTCGAGCCGTCGATCGGGATGAGGATCCCGGACAGCAGGATTACCGGCATCAGCACGGTGTTCATCAACGCGGGAAACGATTGCTCGCTCTTGAGCGTCAGCGCGAGCGCGTTGGAGCACGCGGCGATCGCCACGGCGAGCACGAACGTGATGAGCACGCTGACACCGAGCCCGGCCGGCGAGATGTCGAGCCGGAACACCAGGAGCGCGACCACGATGAGCAGCAGTGCCTGCACGGTCGCCTGCACGGCGCTGGCGAACACCTTTCCGAGCAGCAGGGCCAGCCTGCTCGCCGGTGTCACGCGAAGCCGTTCGACGACACCGGCGCGGTAGTCCGCGAGCAGGTCGAACCCGACGGTGATGCCGCCGAACAGCGCGAGCTGCGCGATCAGCCCGGGGGCGAGCAGGAGCCAGCCGTCCGACGAGGACAGTCCGCCTGCCGAGAGCACCCGCACGAACAGCGGGCCGAAGAAGAAGAGGTACAGCAGCGGCTGCGTGATCCCGATCAGCAGCCAGGCCGGGTTCCGCATCGCGGAGGCCATGTCACGCTGGAAGACCAGCCAGGTGTCACGCCACATTCGCGGCCTCCTGACCGGCGTCGCGAAGGCTGCGGCCGGTGAGGGCGAGGAACACGTCGTCCAGCGTCGGCCTGCGCACCGCCACGGACCGCAGGGTGACGCCGTCCGCGGCGAGCAGCCGCAGCAGCTCCGGCACCGCGGTGTCGCCCCGCGGGACGCGGAAGGCCACCGTGTCGTCCGAAGTAGACACCTCGTGCGCGCCGGGCAGTCCACTCGCGATCCCGGCCGTCGCGGCGACCGACTCCGGTGCCACGCCGACGGTCACGCCGTCGCCGGAGATCCGCGCCTTGAGCGAGTCCGGGCTGCCCTCGGCGACGATCCTGCCGTGGTCGAGCACCAGGATCCGGTCCGCGAGTGCGTCGGCCTCGTCGAGGTAGTGGGTGGTGAGGAAGACCGTCGCGCCGCGCTCGTCGCGGAGGCCGCGGATGTGCTCCCAGAGGTTGGCCCTGCTGTGCGGGTCGAGCCCGGTGCTCGGCTCGTCGAGGAAGACCAGCCCTGGGTCGTGGACGAGCCCGAGCGCGATGTCGAGCCTGCGCCGCTGGCCGCCGGACAGCGTTTTCGCCGCCCGGTCGCCGAGCCCGCCGAGGTCGAGGTGCGCGGACAGTTCGGCCGCCTTCGCCGCGGCGTCCGCTTTGGACATCCGGTGGAGCCTGCCCTGCAGGACCAGTTCGCCGGTGACGGTGGCTTCGGGCGACGCGCCGCCGCCCTGCGCGACGTAGCCGATGCCGCGGCGCACACCGGCGGGATCGGCGCGCAGATCGTGCCCCGCGACGGTCGCGGTGCCCCCGGTCGGGCGCAGGAGCGTGGTGAGCATGCGGAGCGTGGTCGTCTTGCCCGCGCCGTTGGGGCCGAGGAAGGCGACCAGCTCCCCGGCTTCGACGTCGAGGTCGACACCCCGGACGGCGTGCACTTCGGCGCGGCCGTGCCCGGCGAACCGCCTGGCGAGGCCGCGTGCGGTGATCATCGAAGATCCTCCTGGGTGATCAAATTTGACTAGTTGACGGGCGTGACTGTGCTCCGCCCGCTTCGATTAGTCAAGTTTGATTACTGGGGTGGCAGGCCGAACGCGGAGTCCGCGTCGTCGGCCATCACGTACTCGCCCGCTTCGAGGTGCTCGATGACGGTGCGGGTCCAGCGCACCCCGGTTTCCGCGTGCATCCGCCACAGGTCGTACAGCTCCCGCACGTGGGCGGGCTTGGGCGAGATGTCGGGGCCGGCACCGATCAGGTTCGCGCCGTGCAGTTCGGCCTCGGCGTGCGCGAGGTGGTGCCGCAGCAGGCCGATCGCGCGCTGCCGCGGCAGCGTGGTCAGGAACGTCATCCCGGCGCCGAGCTCGGGGCCGGGGTCCCGCGGGTCGGACAGCGCGCGCGTGAGCAGCACCTGGAACTCGGTTTCGCCGTCGTCGGTCAGCCGGTAGGCGAGCCGCTCCGGCCCGGCGTCACCCGGTTCGACGGCGACCTCGGCCAGCAGGCCCTGCGCGGCCATCTTCTTCAGCGCGTGGTAGATCGAACCCGGCTTGACGTTGGCCCACTTGTCCGCGGACCAGGTGAGCAGCTCGCGGCGCACCTGGTAGCCGTGTGCGCTGCCGTGCATGCGCACCACGCCGAGCACCAGCAACCTCGTCGCCGACATGGGACCTCCCAGCAGAAAACGCACGTGACGCCATCCGTAGGCTAAACAGGTATGAGCACCCCCGTTCTCACAGCGGTGGCCTGGCCGTACGCCAACGGCCCCCGCCACATCGGTCACGTGTCCGGATTCGGCGTCCCGTCCGACGTCTTCTCCCGCTACCAGCGAATGGCCGGCAACCGGGTGCTCATGGTCTCCGGTACCGACGAGCACGGCACCCCGATCACCGTCCAGGCGGACAAGGAAGGGCTGACCCCGCAGCAGACCGCGGACAAGTACACCCGCCAGATCGGCACCGACCTCGAGGGCCTCGGCCTCACCTACGACCTGTTCACCCGCACCACCACCGGCAACCACGCCGAGGTCACCCAGCAGATCTTCCTCGCGCTGAACCGCAACGGCTACGTGGTGCCGAAGACCACGCGCGGCGCGATCAGCCCGTCCACCGGCCGCACCCTGCCGGACCGCTACGTCGAGGGCACCTGCCCGATCTGCGGCTACGACGGCGCGCGCGGCGACCAGTGCGACAACTGCGGCAACCAGCTCGACGCGGCCGAGCTGATCAACCCGAAGTCGAGGATCAACGGCGAGACGCCGAAGTTCGTCGAGACCGAGCACTACTTCCTCGACCTGCCCGCGTTCACCAAGACGCTCGGGGACTGGCTGTCCACCAAGACGGACTGGCGCCCGAACGTCCTGAACTTCACCAAGAACCTCGTCGACGACATGCGGCCGCGGCCGATCACGCGCGATATCGACTGGGGCGTGAAGGTCCCGCTCGACGGCTGGCGCGACCAGCCAATGAAGCGGTTCTACGTCTGGTTCGACGCGGTGATCGGGTACTTCTCGGCGAGCGTCGAGTGGGCGCGCCGCTCCGGGAACCCGGACGCGTGGCAGGAGTGGTGGAACAACCCCGACGCCCGCATGTACAACTTCATGGGCAAGGACAACATCACCTTCCACGCCCAGATCTGGCCCGCGCTGCTGTTCGGGCACAACGGCGAGGGCGACCGCGGCGGCGAGGCCGGCAAGTACGGGCGCCTGCACCTGCCGGACGAGATCGTGTCCAGCGAGTTCCTCACCATGAGCGGGTCCAAGTTCTCCACCTCGCGCGGCACGGTGATCTACGTGCACGACTTCCTGCGCGAGTTCGGGCCCGACACGCTGCGCTACTTCATCGCGGCGGCCGGCCCCGAGACCCAGGACACCGACTTCACCTGGGAGGAGTTCGTCCGGCGGACCAACTTCGAGCTGGCCAACGAGTGGGGCAACCTGGTCAACCGGTCGATCTCGATGGCGCACAAGAACAACGGCGGCGTGCCGAGGCCCAACACGCTCCAGCAGGCCGACCACGACCTGAAGGCGCTCTCCGCGAAGGCGTTCGAGACGGTCGGCGGGCACCTGGCGCGGTCGCGGTTCAAGCAGGGCATCGGCGAGGCCATGCGGCTCGTCACGGCGGCGAACCGGTACATCTCCGACCAGGAGCCGTGGAAGCTCAAGGACGGTGAGGAGAACAGGGCGCGCCGCGACACGATTCTCCACACCGCGCTGCAGGTCGTCTCGGACGCCAACACGCTGCTGACGCCGTTCCTCCCGCATTCGGCGCAGAAGGTGCACGAGGCGCTCGGCGGCACCGGGGTGTGGGCCGCGCAGCCGGAGCTGAAGGAGGTCGAGGACCTCGACATCGCCGGCCGGGTCAACCCGATCCTGACCGGCGACTACGCCGGGGAGCAGGCGACATGGGCCTCCCAGCCGCTCGAGGTCGGGCGTCCGCTGGAGAAGCCGACCCCGCTGTTCTCGAAGCTCGACCCCGGTCTCGGCGAGACGGGACCGGAGTGGGCGCCGATTGAGCGGTGACGACCGCAGGGAGAACACCCATGAGCGCTAAGAAGCGGGAACGGCCGCCGGTGCCGGAGATCCTGCCGGCGCCGGTGGTCGACTCGCACACCCATCTCGACGCCTGCGGCGCGGAAACCGCCGCCGACGTGGCCGTGCTCCTCGATCGCGCCGAGTCGGCGGGAGTCACCCGCGTGGTCACCGTCGCCGACGACATCGAGTCCGCGAAGTGGGTCGTCGACGCGTCCACTTGGGACTCGCGGGTGTTCGCCGCGGTGGCCGTGCATCCCACGCGCACCAAGGACTTCGACGACGCGCAGCGGTCCGGAGTGGAGCGCCTGGCGCGCGCGGAGCGAGTGGTCGCGGTCGGCGAGACCGGGCTCGACTACTACTGGGACTACTCGCCGCCGGACGCGCAGCAGGACGCCTTCAGGTGGCACATCGACCTCGCGAAGCGGGTCGGCAAGCCCTTGATGATCCACGACCGCGACGCGCACGAGGACGTGCTCAGGATCCTCGAAGAAGAGGGCGCGCCGGACGACGTGGTGTTCCACTGCTTCTCCGGCGACGCCGAGATGGCGCGGCGCTGCGTCGATGCGGGGTACGTGCTGTCGTTCGCCGGGACCGTGACCTTCAAGAACGCATCCACATTGCGAGAATCGGCGCGTTTTGTGCCGCGCGGGCAGTTCCTCGTCGAGACCGACGCGCCGTTCCTGACCCCGCATCCGTTCCGCGGCGCGCCCAACGAGCCCTACTGCACCGCCTACACCGTGCGCAACCTGGCTGACCTGCGGGAAGAGCCGGTCGAAATGATCGCGAACGCCGTACGGGAGACCGCCGAGCGGGTATTTCGACTGCCCACAGTGACACGGGGTTGAACGCGTTGCGACATTCGTGGCGGGGCAATCGACCACTCGGTGGAGTGACTAAGGTCACGACATTCCGGGGGGTGTTTGCGCAACCCCGGGGTCTTCGTTACTGTCCCGTGATCGTGCCGGGTGTTGGTTCCGCAGTGAGCCACGGCCGGGACGCCCACAGTCACGTCAGTGCACGTCGGGGAAGTGGTGCCGGGAGTTTTCGCCCGGCCGCCACGAGGGATGGCGCTGACTGCGGGAGTCGGGAACAGGGCGCGCGCCTGCGCGCCGCACGTGAAGGTGCCGGACAGATCGTCCCGGACCTGATGTGAAAGGGATCGACCCTGTGACTGGTATCCGTAGGCGGGCTGAAGCGCGTCGCGACGCCATGGAAGACACCTTCGCTGGTGGTGGCGTAGGCACGCTGGAGCGGCCCGACGAGGACTCCGTCTTCTCCGACGACCTGCACGTGACCCGGCAGGACGTCTTCGCCGCGCTCGGCCCCGACGCCGGCGACATGATGGCCGAGGCCGATGTCGACGTCGACGAGCTGATCCGGCTGATCAACGCCGAGACCACGCTGCTGCCGCCGATCGTCATCCCGGACGAGGTGTCCGCCGACCGCGTCGGCCAGGAAGTCGGCCAGGAAGCGGCGCTGGAGCTGGACGAGCCCGCCGAAGACCCGCTCGTCTCGGCGACCAGGACCTGGAAGAAGCGCTTCCTCAAGGGCGCCGTGCTCGCCATGCTCATCACCATCACCGGTGGCGGCGCCGCCGCGCTGGCGATGAACAAGAGCGTCACGGTCGACGTCGACGGCGCGCAGCAGACCGTGCACAGCTTCGGCGACACCGTCGGCGAAGTCCTGAAGGACGCGGGCCTGTCGGTCGGCGCGCACGACTCGCTCTCCCCGTCCCCGCAGGCGGCGGTCGGCGACGGCGGCGTCATCCGCCTCGAGCGCGGCCGCAAGCTGACCCTCGTGGTCGACGGCGCGCCCAAGGAATCCTGGGTCCGTGCGAACAGCCTCGGCGAGGCGCTCGGCCAGCTCGGCATGAGCAACCTCACCAAGCCCGGCACCTGGTTCTCCATGGGCCAGGACGCCTCGCTGCCGCTCGACGGCGCGACGGTCGAGGTGAAGACCCTCAAGAACATCACCCTCTTCGACGGCGACAGCGCGCCGAAGAAGCTCACCACGACGGCGGTCACCACCAAGGAGTTCCTCGGTGAGCTGAAGCTGTCGCTCGGCCCGGAGGACGCCGCGGAAGGCGGCCTCGGGTTCAAGCTGATCGACGGCGCCGAGGTGCACCTCAGCCGCACCGGCGTCTCGGTGGTCAACGCCGAGGAGACCATCGACCCGCCCGTGCAGAAGGTCGATGACCCGACGCTGGAAAAGGGCAAGACGACCGTCCAGGACCCCGGCACGCCGGGCAAGAAGATCGTCACCTACCGGGTCACCAAGAAGAACGGCGCGGAGACCGGCCGCGAAGAGATGTCCACCAAGGTGGTCACCGAGGCCAAGCCGAAGATCATCAAGGTCGGCACCAAGGCCGCGCCGGAGCCCGAGATCAGCGACGGCGACAAGTGGGACCGCATCGCCATGTGCGAGTCGCACGGCAACTGGGCCATCAACACCGGCAACAGCTACTACGGCGGCCTGCAGTTCGACGCGGGCACCTGGCGGGCCTACGGCGGCACCCAGTACGCCCCGCTGCCGCACCAGGCCAGCAAGGCTCAGCAGATCGCGGTCGCCACGAAGGTCCGCGACGCGCGCGGCGGCTACGGCGCCTGGCCGAACTGCGGCGTCAAGTAGTTCTCTGCTTCAACCGGGGGCGGCCGATATGGCCGCCCCCGGTTTTTTATAGGCTGGCGTTTGTGACTCACCTGCTCGGGCCTGCCGAGATCCGGCGGCTGGCTGCCGAGCTGGACGTGCGGCCGACGAAGAAGCTCGGGCAGAACTTCGTGCACGACCCGAACACCGTGCGCCGGATCGTCGAACTCGCCGGGGTCGGCGCGGACGACGTGGTGCTGGAAGTGGGGCCTGGGCTCGGCTCGCTCACCCTCGGGCTGCTGGACTCCGGTGCCCGCGTGGTCGCCGTCGAAATCGACCCGGTGCTGGCCGGACGGCTTCCAGCGACGGTTTCCGAGCACGCCGCCGAATCCGTCGACCGCTTCAGCGTGCTCACCGCCGACGCCCTGCGCGTGCGCGCCGCCGACCTGCCGCACGAGCCGACCGCGCTCGTGGCGAACCTGCCGTACAACGTCGCCGTGCCCGTGGTGCTGAACCTGCTCGCGGAACTGCCGTCGTTGCGGCGCGGGCTGGTGATGGTGCAGACCGAGGTCGCCGACCGGATGGCGGCGGGCCCCGGCAGCCGCACCTACGGCGTGCCGAGCGTGAAGCTGGCCTTCTACGGCAGCGCGCGGAAGGTCGCGCCGGTGCCGCGCGCGGTGTTCTGGCCGGTGCCCAACGTGGATTCCGCGCTGGTCGCCTTCGAGCGCTCCGGCGCCGAACCATCCACTGTGGACCGTGGCCGATTGTTCGCGGTGATCGACGCGGCGTTCGCGCAGCGCCGGAAGACCCTGCGCGCCGCGCTCGCGTCGTGGGCGGGCTCCGCCGACCGCGCCGGTGAAATCCTGGCCGCGGCGGGCGTCGACCCGCGTACTCGCGGTGAACAGCTCACCGTCGACGACTTCGCCCGGATCGCCGCCGCCCGCTGATCGCCCGGGCCGCACGCCCCGAAGGCCACCTTCGGAGACTTGCGCGCCCCGGCCGCCAACAAGCGCCCGCCGAGCCCCGCGTAGTCAAGAGCCACCTTCGGGGACGTCCTGGCTACCCCCTGCGCTGGACAAACCCGCCGGTAGCGACCGTCCGTGTGATCTGGGCTAAGAAACTTGCCTCGGACCCACCTGATCGGGTCTACTCATAGGGCCATCCCGAGCGACTGAGAGACCTGGCTCGCCGAAGTCGCAGCAACCACCCCCGCGGGGCAGGTGCTACAGCCAGGACCGATGGAGGAACCAGCTGTGTACCGCTCGCGAATGCTCACCCGGCGCCGCGTAGTCGATGAAGGCCGCCGCACGGTCAGTGCATGTCAAAGCTCCCTGTGACACCCGCCTGACGCGTCTGGAATTTCGCCTCTTTCCCTAGAACCGTGCCGTCCGAAGTGGACGGTCATGCGGTGCCGGTTTGCGCGCCCTCGACAGGGCGCCGCGCCACGCCATGGAGCACTCGTGATCACTGTAGAAAACGTCAGCAAGTCCTTTCCCGGCACCACCGCCAGCGGGTCGCCCGTACTGGCGCTGCGCGACGTCAACGTCGAGATCAGCGCGGGCGCGCTGTACGGCGTCGTCGGGGCGGCCGGGTCCGGCAAGTCGACCCTCGCCAGGTGCATCGCGCTGCAGGAGCGGCCCGACCGCGGCGTCGTCCGCCTCGACGGCCTCAACACCGCTTCCCTCGACGGCAAGCGGCTGCGCGAGGTCCGCCGCCAGGTCGGCGTGGTCGGCGCACGCCAGGAACTGCACGCCGAGCGGACCGTCGCCGGCAACGTCGCGGCACCGCTCGAACTGCTCGGCCTCGACGGGCCGCAGCGCAAGAGCAGGGTCGGCAAGCTGCTCGACCTCGTCGGCCTCACCCAGCGCGCCGCGCAGCGCCCCAGCGAGCTGACCGTCGGCCAGCAGCGCCGGGTCGCGGTGGCGCGCGCGCTCGCCGCGAGCCCGGCGGTGCTGCTCGCCGACGACCCGACCGCGGGGGTCGCGCCGGAGGAGACCGGCGCCGTGCTGACCGTGCTGGACCGTGCGCGCGCCGAACTCGGCGCGACCGTGCTGGTCACCACGCAGGAGGCGTCGGTCGTGCGCCGCGTGTGCGACGAGATCGGCGTGCTGGAGGACGGCAGCATCACCGAAAGCGGGTCCGTGCTCGACCTGCTGGCGGACCCGTCGAGCCGCACCGCGCGCTCGCTGCTGCCCGCGATCGAGACCACGCCGGCGCAGGTGGCGAAGTACGACCGCTCGGTCGACATCGTGCTGGTCGGCTTCGCCGCCGTCGGCGCGCTGCTGCCGGAGGCCTCGGCCAGGTTCGGCGTCGAGCTCGCCACCATCGGCGGCGGCCTCACCAGGGTCGGGGACACGCCGGTCGCGCGGTTCCGGCTCGGCCTGCGCGGCGAGCAGGCGGACGCCGCGATGGCGTGGATCAGCGAGCGCGGCGGTCACGTCACGCACACCGCGCGCGGTCCGCAGGGCGTCGCGGCCTGAGGGTGATTCGGGACCGTTACCACCCGCTCCCGTGGTGGTAGCGGTCCTCACCCTGTGGTGCCAAGTACGCTGGGACCGTGCTCGCCGTTGTTCCCCCACCAGTCACCGTCAGGGTGCCGTCGAAGATCAACCTGCATCTTTCGGTCGGTGATCTGCGCAAGGACGGCTTCCACGAGCTGATCACGGTTTTCCACGCGCTTTCCCTCACCGACGAGGTGACGGTGGCGGCGGCGGAGGACCCCGGCATCGAGGTCTACGGCGAGGGCGAGGGCTCCGTCCCGACGGGTGCGAACAACCTCGCCTGGCGCGCCGTGCAGGCGCTCGCCGGGTACGTGGGCAAGGACGGCGGCGAGCCGAAGGTGCGGGTCGTGCTCCGCAAGGGAATCCCGGTCGCGGGCGGCATGGCCGGCGGCAGCGCCGACGCGGCCGCGACCCTCGTCGGCCTCGCGTCGCTGTGGAAGCTCGACATCGGCCGTGACGATCTCGCCGAAATCGCCGCGAAACTCGGCAGCGACGTGCCGTTCGCGCTCTACGGCGGCACCGCGCTCGGCACCGGGCGCGGCGAGCGGCTGGTGCCGGTGCTGTCCCGCCACACCTTCCACTGGGTGCTCGCCTTCGACCAGCGCGGCCTGTCCACGCCGCGGGTCTTCGGCGAGCTCGACCGCCTGCGCGCGGACGGCGACCCGCCGCGCGTCGGCTCGCACGCGCCGGTCGTGGAGGCGCTGGCCTCCGGCGACCCCCGGCAGCTCGCCCTGTTGCTCGGCAACGATCTCCAGGCCGCCGCCGTCTCGTTGCGCCCGGGGCTGCGCCGTACGCTGCGCGCCGGGGTCAACGCGGGCGCGCTGGCAGGCACGATCTCCGGTTCCGGCCCGACGTGCGCGTTCCTGTGCGCCGACGCGCAGTCCGCGCTCGAGGTGGCCGCGGAACTGGCGGGCGCGGGCGTGTGCCGCACCGTGCGGGTCGCGCACGGGCCGGTGCCCGGCGCCAGGCTCGTCGGCGGGGACGACCTGCCGCGGTCGACGCCGCCGCAAGTACACGCGTGAAAGGCGTCGCAGTTCGATGGTGAACCTGATCAATCTCGAAGCCGTGAGCAAGTCCTACGGGGTGCGGCCGCTGCTGGACGCCGTCTCGCTCGGGGTCGGTGAGGGCGAGCGGATCGGCGTCGTCGGCCTCAACGGGGGCGGGAAGACGACGCTGCTGGAAGTGCTCTCCGGGATCGAGCCACCGGATTCCGGCCGGGTGAGCCGGATCAACGGCCTGCGGATCGCGGTGGTGACGCAGCGGACCGAGCTCAAGGGCGAGACGGTGCGCGAAGCCGCACTGTCCGCGTACGGCGCCGAGCACGAGTGGGCCGCCGACGCCCGGGTTCGGTCCATTGTGGAGGGACTCGGCCTTTTGGGGCTGGGTCTGGATTCCTCGACCGCGAATCTGTCCGGAGGGGAGCGTCGCCGGATTTCACTCGCCGCCGCGCTCGTCGGCGATCTCGATCTCGTGGTGCTCGACGAGCCGACCAACCACCTCGACGTGGAGGGCGTGCGCTGGCTCGCCGACCACCTGCTCGCCAGGCGTACCGCGCTCGTCGTCGTGACGCACGACCGCTGGTTCCTCGACACCGTCTGCGGGCGGACGTGGGAGGTCGTCGGCGGCCGCGTCGAACAGTACGAAGGCGGTTACGCGGACTGGGTCTTCGGGCGCGCGGAGCGGGCGAGGCTCGCGGCGAGCGCGGAGGAGAAGCGGCAGAACCTGGCGCGCAAGGAACTCGCGTGGCTGCAGCGCGGCGCGAAGGCGCGGACGTCGAAGCCGCGCTACCGCATCGAAGCCGCCGAAGCGCTGATCGCGGACGTGCCGCCGCCGCGCGATTCGGTGGAACTGGCCGCGTTCGCCCGCAGGCGGCTCGGGAAGACCGTGCTGGAGATCGAAGACGCCACGCTGAAGGCAGGCGAGCGGGACCTGCTCGACCACGTGACGTGGCGGGTCGGGCCGGGTGACCGGATCGGGCTGGTCGGCGTCAACGGGTCCGGCAAGACGACGCTGCTCAAGCTCCTCGCGGGGGAGAACGAGCCGAGCACGGGCAAGCGGATCGAGGGCAAGACCGTCCGATTGGGACACCTCACCCAGGAACTCGAGGACCTGCCGGGTGAACTCCGCCTCCTGCAAGCCGTCGAGGACGTCGCGGGCAGGGTGGTGCTCGGCAAGCAGGAGCTGTCCGCCTCGCAGCTCGCGGAGAAGCTGGGGTTCCCGGCCGCGCGCCAGTGGACGCCCGTCGAGGACCTCTCCGGTGGCGAGCGGCGGCGGTTGCAGCTCACGCGCATCCTGATGGCGGAGCCGAACGTGCTGCTGCTCGACGAGCCGACGAACGACCTGGACATCGACACCCTGCAGCAGCTCGAAGACCTGCTCGACTCCTGGCCGGGGACGATGGTCGTGGTCTCGCACGACCGGTACCTGACCGAACGCGTCTGCGACACCGTGGTCGCGCTCTTCGGCGACGGCCGGATCACGCACCTGCCCGGCGGCATCGAGGAGTACCTGACGCGCCGCCAGAACGCGCTCGCCCCGGCGCCGGGCCAGGCCGCGCCGAAGCAGCCTGCCGCGGCGAAGGCGAGCGCGGCCGACCGGCGCGCGGCGAGCAAGGACCTCGCGCGCCTGGAGCGCAAGCTCGACCAGTTGCACGCGAAGGAAACCAAGCTGCACGAGGCGCTCGCCGCCGCCGCGACCGATCCCGACCGCCTCATCGAGCTGAACACCGAGCTGAAGACGGTGCTCGCGGAGAAGGACGAGGTCGAGGAGAAGTGGATGGAGATCTCCGAGGCCGCGGAGTGAGGCGTTCGGGTCGGATTCCGGCGCTCGTCTGGATAAGGTGCATCCCATGAGCAGGTTCGTCGATACGCTGGTCGCCACCGCGACGGCAGAAGGCCCGCAGCGGGGCATGGTGACCGGTGAGCCGGAGGAGCCGGTGCGCCGGACCTGGGGCGAGGTGCACGAGCAGGCCCGCCGCGTGGCGGGTGCGCTGGTCGAAGGCGGGTTGAAGCCGGGGGGCGCGGTGGCCGTGCTCGCGGGCGCGCCGGTGCTGATCGCGCCGACCGTGCAGGCCGTCTGGCTGGCCGCGGGCAGCGTCACGATGCTGCACCAGCCCACCCCGCGCACGGACCTCGCCGAATGGGCCGAGGACACGCTGCGCGTGCTGCGCATGATCGGCTCCGAGCTGGTGCTGCTCGGCGAGCCGTTCGACCAGCTCGCCCCGGTGCTCACCGAACACGGCATCAACTTCCGCATGATCGGCGATCTCCTCGACGGCGAACCGCTCGCCGAGCCGGTGCGCACCGACGAGGACGCGCTCGCGCTGCTGCAGCTCACCAGCGGTTCCACCGCGGAGCCCAAGGCCGTCAAGATCACCTACGGAAACCTGTACACCAACGTGAAGGCGATGGTCGAGCGCGCGGAGTTCGTGTTCGCCACCGACGTGATGGTGTCGTGGCTGCCGACCTTCCACGACATGGGCATGGTCGGGTTCCTGACCGTGCCGATGACCTTCGGCGTCGAGCTGGTGAAGATCACCCCGGTCGAGTTCCTCACCGGGCCGCTGATCTGGCCGGAGCTGATCAGCAAGTACGGCGGCACGACCACGGCGGCGCCGAACTTCGCCTACGCGATCGTCGGCAAGCGCATGGCGCGAGTGGACAGTGATCCCGAGAAGCCCCGGTACGACCTGTCGAAGCTGCGCATCGCGTTGAACGGCGCCGAGCCGATCGACGAAACCGCGGTGCGGACCTTCACCGACGCGGGCGCCCGGTTCGGGATGCCGCCGGAGTGCGTGTTCCCCGCCTACGGGATGGCCGAAGCGACCCTTGCCGTGTCGTTCGCGCCGCTGTTCACCGGCCTCACCCTGGACGTCATCGAGGCCGAAGCGCTGGAAGCGGACAGCAGGGCGGTGCCGGTTCCCGAGGGGGATCCCCGCCGTGGCACCGAATCCGTGCGGTCCTTCGCGATGCTCGGCAGGCCGCTCGACGGGCTCGAAGCCGAGATCGTCAACGACGAGGGCAAGCGGCTCGACGACCGCGAGGTCGGCGAGATCCGCCTGCGCGGCGAGGCCGTCACCCCCGGGTACCTGACCGTCGACGGCCCAGTGTCCACACAGGACGCTGACGGCTGGCTTGCCACCGGCGATCTCGGGTACCTCGTGGACGGTCAACTGGTGATCTGCGGGCGTCGCAAGGACGTCATCATCATGGGTGGCCGCAACATCTACCCGACCGACATCGAGCGGGCCGCGGGCAGCGTCGAAGGCGTCCGCGCGGGCAACGCGGTCGCCGTGCGGCTCGACGCGGGCACCCGGCGCGAACGGTTCGCCGTCGTCGTCGAGTCCAAACTGGCCGGTGACGAGGCGACGGAACGGGCGCTGGCAAAGGAAATCGCCGCCCGCGTGCGCGGCGCGGTGGACATGCGCCCCTACTCGATCGTCGTGCTGCCTGCCGGAAGCCTCCCGAAAACCCCTTCCGGCAAGGTGAAGCGCGCCGCCACCGCCACCCAGTACGCCGACAAGATCAACGCGAACGCCTGAGAGGTGCCCCGCGGCATCACACGGACGAGCCGAGCCTCCGGCGAACCGCTCACCCCGCTGGAATCGACAGGCACATCAGCACTGTGCCTTCAGGGCCTCGGCGATCCCGGTCAGGAGACGACCCGGCGCCAGATCGGGCGGCGGGCGTGGGTGTGTTCGAGCGCGGGGGCGATGTAGAACGCGCCGGAGGGTTCGTGGGCGGCCAGCGTGCTTTCCACGCGGCGCAGGAAGGCGTCGACGGAAGCACGGTCGTAACCGCGTTTGCGCAGTGAGGGACCGGGGAACGTGACCGCGTGCACCTCGGCCGCGGTCACGTCGTCCCGTCCTTCCAAGGTGGCGGCGACCCGGTTGAGGAACCCGTCCACGGCCGGTTCGTGGTAGCCGCGCGTGCCGAGGGCGGCCTGGTCGAACTGGGTGTCGTAGACCTCGTCCGCGGTCACCGCCATGGTCAGCTCTCCTGGAAGTGCTCGACGCGGGCGGTTTGCACCGGCTCGGCGCGTTCCAGGGTGGCTTCGGTTTCCGAGCGGGCGCCCGGCAGTGGTTGCGGGCGGAGCCCGGAACGGCTGATCAGCTCCTCTTCGACTTCGTCCAGGAACACGTCGACCTCGCGCTCGTCGTAGCCGCGCTTGCCGATGAGGGGCTTGCCGAACATCACGTGGTGCACTTCGGCCGCGGTCAGGTCGTCCTCGCCGTTGAGCGTCCTCTCGATCCTGGCCAGGAATTCGTCGACCTCGTGCTTGGCGTAGCCGCGCTTCCCGATCAGGGAGGTACCGAATTCGACGTTCGTGACGTCGTCGGCGGTCAGCGACATGAAAACTTCTCCAGATTCAGCAGACGGTAATGCGGCTTGCACACTCCGTCTTAACGGGCATCACTGAATCCGGGAAGGGTTGCGACTCGAATAGGGGCGTGGAAAGACGCCTTCGGGTGAGCGCGGCCATACGGCGAATGCGCTCGGTCAACCCGGAGGCCAACCCCGAGGTCAGCGCGGGTCAGCCCGCGTGGAAGGCGTTCTGGGCCGCGGTGAGCCCGGTGCCGATGAGCGCCTCGACGGCGTCGGCGCACCGGTCGATCTCGAACGCCAGTTCCTTGCGCTCGACCGTGGAAAAGTCCTTCAGCACGTAGTCCGCGGGGTCCATCCGGCCGGGCGGGCGGTCGACGCCGAACCGCACCCGGTAGTAGTCCTTGGTGCCGAGCGACTTGGTGATCGAGCGGAGCCCGTTGTGCCCGTTGTCGCCGCCGCCGAGCTTGAGCTTGAGCGCGCCGAACGGCAGGTCGAGCTCGTCGTGCACGACCACGATCCCGTCCGGGGCGATCTTGAAGAACTTGGCGGTGCCCGAAACCGGCCCGCCGGAAAGGTTCATGAACGACCGCGGTTTCGTCAGCACCACGCGGCGGTTCGCGAGCCTTCCTTCGAGCACTTCGGCGCCGCCCTTGTGGGCCTTGAACTTGCCGCCGACCCTGGCGGCGAGCTCGTCGAGCACCAGGAACCCGATGTTGTGCCGGTTTCCCGCGTAGCGGGGGCCGGGATTGCCGAGGCCGGCGAGCAGGATCTGCTCGCCGGCCCCGGGAAGGTCTTCGCTCACTCGAGTGAATTACTCGGCGGGGGTCTCGGGCTGGTCCTCGACCACGCCCGCGCCTTCGGCGTCGACGTCGCTCTCCATGGAGGCCTCGCTCGGCGCCTCGTTCACGGCGACCACCAGGTACTCGGGGTCGGTGAGCAGCGTGGAGCCGGTGGGCAGGGTGACCTGCGAGGCGAAGATGTGGGTGCCGGCCTGGATGCCCTCGATGGACACCTCGACCTGCTCCGGGATGTTCAGCGCGTCGACCTCGACCTGGATGGTGTCGATGTCCTGGTTGACCAGGGTGCCGGGGGCGGCGTCGCCGGTCAGCACGACCGGGACGTCCACGGTGACCTTCTCGCCGCGCTTGACCACGAGGAGGTCGACGTGCTCGATGTAGTTCTTGAGCGGGTGCACCACGATGGTCTTGGTGAGCGCGAGCTCGGTCTCGCTGGCGACGTCGAGGGTGAGCACGGCGTTGCGGCCGTTCTCGCGCACGACGCGGGCGAACTCGAGCGCGGGCAGGGACAGGTGGCGGGGGTCCGAGCCGTGCCCGTACAGCACCGCGGGGATTTTGCCGGCGCGACGAGTGCGACGCGCGGCGCCCTTGCCGAATTCGGTGCGGGGCTCGACGGACAGGCGTACCTCGGACACGGTGGTGCACTCCTTAATTCCGAGTAGTCGGTGGAAACTGCTCGGTCTAGCGGGGACGGTCTGTTCTGGGTGTCAATGCGTGCTCGGTGCCGTCGGCGGCGAATTCCACGACATGACTTGAAAGCGTGGCTACTCAAGCCGCCGCGTCGATCACGTCGGGCGCTCCAAGGTGGCGGTGCGCCCAGCCTCGCCGAGACAACCTGAACAGTGTAAGCAGCGCGATCGGCGCTCCACCGGGCGGGGTGCCCTAGGGTGTGTGGCCCGCGTGAGGTGGGCTCCCTCAACCGGCTGAAGCAGCCTCGCGCGCGGCCATGATCGCGGAGACGTTCGACTCCGCCCAGGTGGCGACGGCCTCGATCGGGGCGCGCAGCGAATGGCCGAGTTCGGTCAGCTCGTAGGTGACCTTCGGGGGCACTTCCGCGTAGACGGTCCGGGTGATCAGCCCGTCGCGCGCCATCGCCTTCAGGGTCTGGGTGAGCACTTTGGGCGCCACCCCGCCGAGCGCGGTGCGCAGCGCGGTGAAGCGGACGGGACCTTCCCGCAGCAGGAGCACCACCAGCACCGTCCACCGGTCCCCGATGCGGTCGAGGACGAGCCGTGTCGGGCAGTTCGGGTTGAGCACATCCGGATCTGGGATCGCGATATCGGTGCTGACCTCGTTGGTAACCACACGGTACCTATAGCACGTTGAAGTACTCGGTATCCAGTGGTTACCGTCGATCGCCTACCGAAGCCGAGATCCACAGGGAGCAGGAAATGGCAAAGCTGGTGCTGTTCGGCGCGACGGGATACGCCGGGCGCCACATCACGGACGAGGCGTTGCGCCGGGGGCACGAGGTCGTCGCGGTGGCGCGGTCGGTCGAGGGCCTCGCCGAGCGGGCCGGGGTGACGCCGAAGCAGGGCACACTGCACGACGAGGCGTTCGTCGCCGAGGCCGCGAAGGGCGCCGACGTGCTGGTCGTCGCGATCCCCGGCCGTCCGATCGACGGCAAGCGCCTGCTCGACGCGGTGCCCGCGCTGGCTTCGGCCGCCAAGGACAACGGCGCGCGGATCGGTGTCGTCGGCGGTGCGGGCAGCCTGCTGGTCGGTGAGGGCGGGCCGAGGGTGATCGACGGCCCCGAATTCCCGGACGAGTTCAAGCCGGAAGCCGGGAACCACGCCGAGGTCCTGGAAGCCCTGCGCGCGCAGCCGGCGGACGTCGACTGGTTCTACGTCAGCCCCGCCGCCGAGTTCGGCGCGTGGAACGAGGGTGAGCGCACCGGCCGGTTCCGGCTCGGCGGCGACGTCCTGCTGACCGACGCCGACGGGCATTCGCGGATCGGCGGCGCGGACTACGCGATCGCGTTCGTCGACGAGATCGATGAGCCCGCGCATCGCCGCCAGCGGTTCACCGTCGCCTACTGAGCCGGGCTTCGCGTCAGATTCCCCGAGGGGTGCCTTCGGGGAATCTGACGCCGCAATCTCGGCCTTCGCGGCATACCCCGCGGTGATGCTGATGCCCTGAGGGCGGCCTTCGCGGCGTTGGATTCCCTGAAGGGCGCCTTCGGGGCATGCGGCCCGGAGCAGCGTAGGGCCATGGGACTACCTTCGCGGCATTCAGGTCTATGAGGGCCCCTTTTTCGGGTACGAGCGCGGAAACGAGAAAGCGGTGCGAGTCGCGAGATCCCAGCATCTGCCCCCGAGGGCATCTTCGGGGCGTCCGCCGTCGCGTTCTCGGCCCTTGCAGCGCGGAGCATGGCGCTGCTGATCCCCTGAAGGACGCCTTCGGGGAATCTGACGCCACAATCTCGCCCCTCGCGGCAGGATCCCAGGCCCGCTCAGGAAAATCGCACGCCCTGAAGGGAGCCTTGGCGGCGTTGGATTCCCTCAAGGCTCCCTTCGGGGCATGTGCGTGGCAGCGGGGAAGAGGGGTGAGCTTGGGAAGTCCGGTGTATTCCCTGAAGGTGCCCTTCGGGGAATCTGACGCCGCAATCTCGCCCCTCGCGGCATACGACACAGCCACGCCTATGCCCTGAAGGTGGCCTTGGCGGCGTCAGATTCCCTCAAGGGCGCCTTCAGGGCATGCGGCGCCTCTGGAAGAGCGGGTTCCTACCGGGCGACAAGAGGAGCCGGGGACGCGGTGCGCATGGCATGGTCGACGTGCACGTGGTGCGCGATGATCCGGCCGTTCTCGATGTTGCCCGCGATCCCCACCGGGGCCAGCGAGTCCCCGTCCGGGAGGCCCGCGTAGTAGAGGCCGGGAATCGTCCCGAAAATGCCCTTTTCCTGGATCGGGGCACCGTGGTCGTCGAGCACCCGATCCGGCAGGATCCGGTAGTCCGGCCCGAAACCGGTGCACCAGACGATCGTCCTGACGCCGTGGCCGGCCAGGTCCAGCTCGGTCCCGAAATCGGAGATGTGCGCCATTTCGACACCGGACGCCGGATTCTGGACCGGTACCGCGAAACCCCGTTCCCGGATGCCGGTATCGATCTTGTCGAGCACCTGCTGGAACGAGCGGGCGGATGCCTCGGCGATCGCGACGACGTTGTTCTCCAGCAGGAGAACCTCGTGCCGCGCCGCGCGCGCCGAACCGACGAGGACGACTCCCTTCGCGGCGAGCGTGCCGAGGTTGAGGTCCTCGCGCTTGTCCTGGGTGCCGGTCACCGGCAGGCCGGGAAGGATCGGCCGGCCGTTCCCGGGGTCGGCGGGCGGGCTGACGAAATCCTCGTACAGGGAAAGGATGTGCATCCACTCCTGGATGCCGCGGCCGCGATAGCGGTTCGGCCACGCGCGGTGGCGGCCGACCGACAGGAACACCTCGCGACCGGCATCGGCGAGTTCGTCCGCGATCTGCTGACCGCTGATTCCCGCGCCCACGACCAGAACGGCACCCGGCGGCAGTGATTCGGGATTCCGGTAACCGTGCGAATGCACCTGGTGGACGGACGAGTCCACAGTGGACGCCAAGGCCGGTACCCGCGGCTTCGCGTAACCGCCCACCGCGGCGACCAGGTTGCGGGACTCGATGACGTCCCCGGTGGACAGGCAGGTCCGGAACCGCACGTCGTCGTGTTCGGAAGCGTCCTGGCAGCACTCGACCCGCTCGACGGCGGTGTGCTGCCGAACGCGGAGTGCCCGCTCCGCCACGTAGGCGCGCAGGTGCCGGGCCAGTTCCTGGCCCGACATGCAGCCGTTCGGGTCGGCGCCGTCGTATTCCCAGCCGGGGAACCGGATCGTCCGGTTGCCACTGCCGACGCGCAGGCTGTCCCACCGCTCGTGCATCCAGGCCTGGCCGATCTCGTCCTTTTCCAGGACGACCGATTCCTGGCCGAGGTCCTGCAGGGCGCCTGCCACACCGCACCCCTGCTGACCGGCACCGACGATGACGGTGCGCACGTATTCGACTACCACTGGATCAAGCCTTCCTTCGCAGTTTTTTAGGCTAGCCTTGCCTAAATTCTGCGAGGTGAAGACGACTTGATGTCAACGGTCGGAACGGAAACGGGCGAGCAGCCCTTGGCGCAGCCCGCTCGTGACGAAAATCCGCGGCTCGTTTTCCCTGTGACGAAATCCCGGTGACGAAATCCCGGATACGACCGTGGGGCCCGCCGCGAGTGAACGCGAAGGGCCCCACGGGACAGAAAGATCAGGCGTTGCCGTCGAACAGGCTCGTCACGGAGCCGTCCTCGAACACCTGCTGGATCGCCTCGGCGAGCATCGGCGCGATCGAGAGCACGGTCAGCCGGTCGAACCGCTTCTCCTCGGGGATCGGCAGCGAGTTCGTGACGATCACCTCGCGCGCCTTGCAGCCGGAGAGCCGCTCGGTCGCCGGGTCGGACAGGATGCCGTGCGTGGTCGCGATGACGACGTCCGCGGCGCCTTCTTCGAGCAGCGCGTCGGTGGCCTTCACGATCGTGCCGCCGGTGTCGATCATGTCGTCGATCAGGACGCACAGCTTGCCCTGCACCTTGCCGACCACGCGGTTGGCCACGGCCTGGTTCGGCTTGTCCGGGTCGCGCGTCTTGTGGATGAACGCGATCGGCCGGTCGCCGAGCTGCTGCGCCCACTTCTCCGCCAGCCGCACCCGGCCGGAGTCCGGCGAGACGACCGTGATGTCCGCGTCCGCGTAGGTCTTCTTGACGTACTGCGCGAGCAGGCTCTGCGCGAAGAGGTGGTCGACGGGGCCGTCGAAGAAGCCCTGGATCTGCGCGGTGTGCAGGTCGACGGTCATGATCCGGTCCGCGCCCGCGGTCTTGAACAGGTCCGCGATGAGCCGCGCCGAGATCGGCTCGCGGCCCTTGTGCTTCTTGTCCTGCCGTCCGTACGGGTAGAACGGCATCACCACGGTGATCCGCTTGGCGCTGGCGCGCTTGAGCGCGTCGACCATGATCAGCTGCTCCATCACCCACTCGTTGATCGGGGTGGTGTGGCTCTGGATCACGAACGCGTCGGTGCCGCGGACGGACTCCTCGAACCGCACGAAGATCTCGCCGTTGGCGAAGGTGTGCGCGGTCTGCGGGGTGATCGTCACGTTCAGGTGCTGCGCCACCTCTTCGGCGAGCTCCCGGTGTGCGCGACCGGAGAAGAGCATCAAGTTCTTCTTCGGCGTGCCGGACTTCGGACTCATGATGGCGACTCCCCGTCGTTTTCTTCGGTTCCTTGCTGTTCGGCGAGTGCCTTCTCGGCGGCCTCTGCCGCGGGGGTGCCCGACCTGCGCCGGGCCACCCAGCCTTCGATGTTGCGCTGCGGGCCTCCGGACACCGCGAGCGCGCCAGGCGGGACGTCGCGCCTGATCACCGCGCCGGCACCGCTCGCGGCGCCGTCGCCGACGGTCACCGGGGCGACGTACATGTTGTCCGAGCCCATCCGGACGTGGGAGCCGATCGTGGTGTGGTGCTTGGCGACGCCGTCGTAGTTGACGAACACGCTCGACGCGCCGATGTTGCTGTGCTCGCCGATGGTGGCGTCCCCGACGTAGGTCAGGTGCGGCACCTTGGTGCCCTTGCCGATATCGGCGTTCTTGGTTTCGACGAAGGTGCCGATCTTGCCCTTCTCCGCGAGCCGGGTGCCGGGCCGCAGGTAGGCGAACGGGCCGACGGTGACGTTGTCGCCGAGCACCGAGCTGGAGCCGTGGGTGCGGACGACGCTGGCGCCGGAGCCGATCCGGACGTCGGTGAGGGTGCTGTCGGGGCCGATCGCGGTGCCTTCGCCGACGGTGGTCTCGCCGTGGAGCTGGACACCGGGGGAGATGACGACGTCGCGGGAGAGGGTGACGCCCGCGTCGATCCAGGTGGTGGCGGGATCGACGACGGTGACGCCGGCGCGCTGCCAGCCGCGCACGATGCGCCGGTTCAGCTCGGCGCCGAGCACGGAGAGCTGGACGCGGTCGTTGACGCCCTCGGTGAGCCACGGGTCGTCGACGACGAGCGCGCCGACCTTCCCGCCGTCGCCGCGGGCGATCCCGAGCACGTCGGTGAGGTACAGCTCGCCCTGCGCGTTGTCGGTGGACAGCCGGGACAGGCCGTCGGCGAGCACGGCGGCGTCGAAGGCGTAGACCCCGGAGTTGATCTCGGTGATCTCGAGCTGCTCCGGCGTGCCGTCCTTCTGCTCGACGATGCCGGTCACGGCGCCCGCCGGATCGCGGAGGATGCGGCCGTACCCGGTCGGCTCGGTGACCACGGCGGTGAGCACGGTGACGGCGTTGCCCGACCCGGTGTGCTCGGCCAGCAGCGAAGCGAGCGTCGGGGTGTCGAGCAGCGGCACGTCGCCGTAGCTGACCAGCACGGTCCCGGTGAGACCGGGCGGGAGGGTGGCGAGCGCGCACGAAACGGCGTGTCCCGTGCCGTTCTGCTGCTCCTGCACGGCGGTGGTGACCTGCCTGCCGAGCGCCTTGCCGACCAGGTCGAGGTGCTCGCCGACGGCCTCGCGGCCGTGCCCGACGACGACGGTCAGGTGCTCGGGATCGAGCCCCGCCGCGGCGCGCACGGCATGCTCGACGAGCGGCCTCCCCGCGATGGGGTGCAGCACTTTCGGGGTGCGTGAACGCATGCGGGTGCCTTCACCCGCGGCGAGGATCAGCGTGCTGAGCGGGCCGGTCACAACGCTCCTACGAATAGTTCAGGCACTGTTTGCCTGTTGGCGGCTACCGGGCCACGATCCTACGTTGGCTGTTCGCCGCTCGACGCAGGGTCGTCCTGTGGCTCGTCCTCGATCCATTCAGGAGCCGCTTCGCCACCGCCCGCGGCGCCGGACGAGACCTGGTTCCCGCCGCCCCGTTTCGCCTGGTACATGGCCGCGTCCGCGCGGGCGAGCACCTGGTCGGCGCGCTCCTGCGGGCGCAGCGAGACGAGCCCGACCGACAGCGTCACACCGTGCGAAAGGTGGTGCGGCAGCCCCGCGACGGCGCTGACCGAGCGGCCGAGCGCCTGCTTCGCCGCGGACACCGGGGCGCCGGGCAGCAGCACGATGAACTCGTCGCCGCCGTAGCGGGCGACGATGTCGTCGCCGCGCAGCGCGTCGCGCAGCGTGCTCGCGACGACGCGGAGCACGTCGTCGCCTTCGGCGTGCGAGTGCTGGTCGTTGACGTCCTTGAAGCCGTCGAGGTCGACGAGCGCGACGGCCAGGGGCTGTGCGGTGGCCGAGGACGACAGCGTGCGCAGGTGCTCGTCGAGCGCGCGGCGGTTGGGCAGGCCGGTGAGCGGGTCCTGCAGCGCCTGCTGGGTGATCGCGCCGTGCTCGGCGGAGAGCCGCTCGTGCTCGCGGCGCGTGTTGAGCGTGGCGATCTGCGATTCGCGCGTCGACCACAGCTCGGTTTCCAGCGACGACGCGTATTCGAGCAGTGACCTCGCCGCGCCCGTGCTGCCGTCGTATTCGAGCCGCGCGATCTCGCGGGCGAGGTTGAGCCGCATCGACGGCTGCGAGTTGTCCTCGGCAAGGGTCTTGCGGATCCGTTCGAGCGCCACCAGCGACTCGTCACGCCGCCCCACCTTTTCCAGGCAGCGGGCGAGCGCGATCACGACGATGACCTGCTCGTGCGGGTAGCCGGGTTCGGCCGCGAGGTGCTGCAGGCGGTCGATGTGCGCCTCGTCCGGTTCGGCGAACGCGAGCGCGGCCGCGAGCACGCCGACCTGGTCCACCGCGGCGACGCCGATGCGGCGCGGGAACAGCGATTCGGCGAACGGCGCTTCCACCGCCACCGCCATCGACGCGGCCGTGCGGAACTTCTCGGCTGCCTCGTCGTGCCGGTCTACGCGTTCGAGCCGCAGGCCCCAGCCGAGCAGCATCTTGACGCGGTTCATCAGCTGCAGGGTGATCTCGTGCGGGCCCGCGCTCTCGCGGATGGCCTGGTGGGCGCGCGCGATGACCTCTTCGGCCGCCTCGTAGACGCCGAGCTGGTTGAGCACGAGCCAGCAGTCGATCAGCGCGGTGGCCTGCATCTTCGCCCAGGCGCGCTTGCCGAGCTGCAGGTCGGAGGTGTTGGAGTCGTCGAGGATCGCCAGCGCGCGGGCGATCTCGGTGAGCGCGGCGTCCTCCTGCTCGGCGAGGACGAGACGGCGCCCTCGCATGGCGTGCGCGTCCGCGCGGTGCAGCGCGAGCCCGTGCCTGCGGGTGTGCGCGAGCATCTCGTCGAGCAGGGGCTCCGCCTTGCCGGCGAGACCGCGGGTGACGAGCCGCGCCAGCGCGGCGGCCCGCAGCAGGGTGGCGACCATGGTCGGCTCGCCGCGCCGCTGGGCCTCCTCCAGCAGCTCGTCGAGCGTCTGGACGATTTCGAGCTGCTCGTCGTGATCGGTCCGCTGGATCGCGGCGATCAGCTCGCGAGCCCTGCCGACGAGCCAGGCGTCCGAAAGTTCCACGAGCGCCGGGCGCCTGTTCTTCTGGTCGAGCGCCTCACCGTGCAGCTGGGCCACCCCCTGTGGATTGCGCTGTCTGCTCGTCGTTGCTCCGCCGCCAGGATTCGAACCTGAACTATCAGAACCAAAATCTGAGGTGCTGCCGATTACACCACGGCGGATCACGCCTGGTCAGGATAGTCATATTCGGCGTCACCCGTCTTGGCAGGTCCGCGGCGCACGGCCGACCTGCGGATACCCGCGCGCGAGACGTGCCACACGTTTGCCTCTCCACAGGGGCGGGTAGCTGAGGTACCGTAACTTACGGCATCGTAGGTAAGGCCACCCTTACGGGAGCCTGTCGCAGGAAGAAGTGAAGTGCATGACGGCAACCCTGGACCGCCCGTCCGGCTCTGGTGAGACCCCCGAAGCCAAGGGGCCCAAGCCCGTCATCAGCGGCAAGCGCGGTTTTCCGTTGCAGCTTTCGGTGTACTTCGGCGTGATCGCCCCGCTGGTGGCGCTGCTCGTCGCGGTCCCGTTCGCCTGGGGCTGGGGCCTGAGCTGGGTCGACGTCGGCCTGTTCGTCGTCTTCTACGGCATCAGCGGGCTCGGCATCACGGTGTCCTACCACCGGTACTTCACGCACGGCTCGTTCAAGGCGAAGCGCTGGCTGCGGATCGCGCTGGCGATCGCGGGCAGCCTCGCCGTGCAGGGCCCGGTGATCGTCTGGGTCGCCGACCACCGGCGGCACCACGCGTTCTCCGACCGCGACGGCGACCCGCACTCGCCGTGGGCCTTCGGCACCACGCCGTTCGCGGTGGCAAGGGGTTTCTGGCACGCGCACATGGGCTGGCTGTTCGAGCGCGACCGCACGAACGCCGAGCGCTTCGCGCCGGACCTGCTGAAGGACGCCGACATCGTCCGCGTGAACAAGCTCTTCTGGCTCTGGACCCTGCTGTCCATCGTGGTGCCCGGCATCCTCGGCGGGCTGATCACTTGGTCGCTGTGGGGCGGCGTGACCGCGCTGTTCTGGGCCGGGCTCGTGCGCATCTGCGTGCTGCACCACGTGACCTGGTCGGTGAACTCGATCTGCCACATGATCGGCGAGCGCCCGTTCCAGGCCCGCGACAAGTCGGCCAACTTCTGGCCGCTGGCGATCTTCTCCTTCGGCGAGTCGTGGCACAACCTGCACCACGCCGACCCGACGTCCGCGCGCCACGGTGTCCAGCGCGGGCAGATCGACCTGTCGGCGCGCACGATCTGGATCTTCGAGAAGTTCGGCTGGGCCTACAGCGTGCGGTGGCCCACCCCGCAGCGCCTGGCCAGGCTGGCGACCGAGAGCAAGTAGCCTGCGGGGTCTACTGTGCTGAATCGTGGCAGCCAGACGTCGGGCTAAGCGTGAAGCGGCCACCGGTGTGCGCCCAGCCGCACCGGTGGCCCGCGTGCGCATGACCGGGACCGAGCGCAGGCAGCAGCTCGTCACGGTGGCGCGGGAGCTGTTCGCGGAGAAGGGCTTCGACGGCACCTCGGTCGAGGAGATCGCGCATCGCGCGAACGTGTCGAAACCCGTGGTGTACGAGCACTTCGGTGGCAAGGAAGGGATCTACGCGGTCGTCGTCGACCGGGAGACCCAGCTGCTGCTCGACCGGATGGTGTCCACTTTGCACGGTGGGCATCCGCGCGTGATGCTGGAGCAGGCCGCGGTGGCGCTGCTCAGCTACGTCGAGGACTCGCACGACGGGTTCCGGATCCTGGTGCGCGACTCACCGGTGGCGAGTTCGACGGGCACGTTTTCGACCCTGCTCAACGACATCGCGAGCCAGGTGGAGCACATCCTCGCCCAGCAGTTCGCGGCGCGCGGCTACGACGAGAAGCTGGCCGCGCTGTACGCGCAGGCGCTGGTCGGAATGGTCGCGCTGACCGGTCAGTGGTGGCTCGACGCGCGCAAGCCCAAGCGCGACGAGGTGGCCGCGCACCTGGTGAACCTCGCCTGGAACGGGCTTTCGCACCTGGAGCACAAACCGCGCCGCCGCCTCGACTGAGCCCGGACGTACCTTCTGCTCTTCGGCGTGATCGTCTATTTTCGGTCCCGACGAGAGGGGAATTCATGGCGCGGCGCACGCGCGCATCGTCACCATCGGCTCCATCGCCGCGAAGGCGGGCTCCGGTTCGTACGGCGCGTCGAAGGCGGCGCTCGAGGCGTGGAACGTGGATACCGCGCGCACCCTCGGCGCGCGCGGCATCAGCTCGAACATCGTGGCGCCCGGCGTCATCACGGACACGGAGTTCTTCCACGGCACGGTGACCGAGGAATGGATCCAGTCGAGGGCCGCCGCCGCGTTCACCAAGCGCGCGGGGACCCCGGAGGAAGTGGCGGGCCTGGTGTTCTTCCTCGGCTCGCCGGACGCCGGGCACATCACCGGCCAGGTGGTGCACGTCAACGGCGGCGCGCACACCGCGAACTGATCTTTCTCGGGGCCTTGGCGCGCTTTCCGATGCCCCGAAGGTGACCTTTGGAGCGGTGATGTCCCTGAAGGTCACCTTCGGGGACTTGAACGTCTCGATTGTTCCCCTCATGAGCTTTCTCCGCTCCGGCGTACCTGCTTCCATTGCCGCGCGCATGCCCTGAAGGGGCCCTTGAGGGAATCTGATGTCGTGAAGGGCACCTTCGGGGCATCAGCTTCGGCAGGCTCCCCGCCGCGAAGGCCGAGAATGCGGCGTCAGGTTCCCCGAAGGCACCCTTCAGGGGCTGCGATTCTCACGAGCTTTCTCCGCTCCGGCGCACTTGCCCATTGCCGCGTGCATGCCCTGAAGGGGCCCTTGGGGGAGTCTGATGCCGTGAAGGGCACCTTCGGGGCATCAGACTCGGCAGGCTCCGCGCTGTGAGGGGCGAGAATGCGGCATCAGATTCCCCCAAGGTGGCCTTCGGGGAATGCGGCTGCCGCCGTCATGCCCCGAAGGCCCTCACCCCTCGCCGCCGCAGAAGGATCAGGCCGGGGTGACGCGGAGGAGCTTGTCGTTGGTGCCGTTGGAAGTGGTGACGTAGAGCGCGCCGTCCGGGCCGCTGCGTGCGGCGCGAAGGCGGCCGTAGGAGGTGAACTCCGGCGGCACCGTCACCTCGGTGACCCGCTGGCCCGCGCCGTCGAGGGAGAACAGCAGCAGCTTCTGCCCCTTGAGCGCGACGACCGCGAGCCTGCCTTCCAGCTCGCCCCAGTTCTTCCCGGTGAGGAAGGCCGCGCCGGCGATCGCCTCGGTCATCTTCCCGGTCGTCCACAGTGCACGGACGGCGTCCGGGAAGCGGGTCGTGTCGGTCATCGGCACGCTTTCGTCGTAACCGCCGGGAGTGGTACCGCCCCTCGACGGGTCCCAGCCGTAGTTGCCACCGGCGACCGACGGGTTCAGCTCGTCGTCGATGTCGGGGCCGTGCTCGGCGGTGAACACCTGGCCGCTGCCCGGCCGCACCGCGACGCCCTGCACGTTCCGGTGGCCGTAGCTGAAGATCCGCTGCTCCTTCGGGTCGGCCGAGGAGATGAACGGGTTGTCCGGCAACGGTTTCCCGGTGTTCACGTCGATGCGGAGCACCTTGCCGCCGAGGTTGTGCCGATCCTGCGCGTAGGTCGCGCGCGCGGTGTCACCGGTGCCGACGAGCAGCGCGCCGTCGGCGGCGATGGTGGGACGGCAGCCGCCATGCCGCCCGCTCGGGTTGACCGGCAGCCCGGTGAGCAGGTCGCCGACCTTGGTGGCGGTGCGCTCGTCCGCGCTGAGCTTCCAGGTCACCAGCCGGATGTCGACCGCCTGCGTGCCTTCCTTGCGGGCCTGGCAGGTGATGAACTCGCGGCTCTTCTCGAAATCGGGCTTGATCACGAGCCCCATCAGCCCGCTTTCACCGCGGACGAACACGTCGGAGAAATCGGCCGCCGGTGTGGTGACGGTCGTGCCCGAAACGAGCGCGAGCTTGCCGGGGCGCTGCGTCACCAGCAGCTTGCCCCCGGGGAGGAACCCGACGTCCCAGCCGTGCACGAGCTTGTTCGTGACCTCGGTGACGGCGAACTTCGCCTGCGCCGCAGGCTGCGTTCGCGGTACCGGGTTCTCCGGCAGTTGGCTGGCACACGCCGTGGCGGTGACCATGGTGACGGCGGTGGCGAGGCAGATCGCGATCCGGCGCATGGTGCTCATTGTCCGGTTCGCGGCGTTGTTTGAACACCCGTCGTAGGTGTCCTGAACGCGCCAATCGCGGTACTTAAGTCCCCGAAGGTGACTTTCGGGGCAGCTACCGCCCCGAAGGTCACCTTCGGGGCACACGGCCCCAGCCCAGGGAAGCGCGCGCGAGAAGTGTCGGGGCGGCCACGTACCCTGGGCCAGGTGACAAGCGCTCCATTGTCCGGTCTCCTGAACACAGTGCTGCCCGAACCCTCCCTGCGCGGGATCGTGGAACGGGCAGGCGCACCCCTACTAGAGATTGAGGGCCCCGTCGCGGCCCGTCAGCTCGTCGTGGCCGCACTGGCCGCCGACAAGGCTGGCGAAAAGGGCAGCCCGGTGCTGGCCGTCACGGCCACCGGCAGAGAGGCCGACGAGCTGACCGCCGCGCTGTCCGCCCTGCTCGGCGAGGGCGCGGTGGTGGACTTCCCGTCCTGGGAGACGCTGCCCCACGAGCGGCTGTCCCCGCGCGCGGACACCGTCGGCAGGCGCCTGGAAGTGCTGCACAGCCTGCGCAACGGCACGCCGCCCCGCGTGGTTGTCTCGACCGTCCGCAGCCTCATCCAGCCGATGGCGCCCGGCCTCGGCTCGCTCGCGCCGATCGATCTGAAGGTCGGTGAGGAGCAGGAGTTCGAGGGCGTCCTGGAGCGCCTCGTCGAGCTGGCCTACACCCGCGTGGACATGGTCGAGAAGCGCGGCGAGTTCGCCGTCCGCGGTGGCATCCTCGACGTGTTCGGCCCGACCGCGCAGCACCCCGTCCGGGTCGAGTTCTGGGGCGACGAGGTCAGCGAGATCCGCGCGTTCGCGGTGTCCGACCAGCGCTCGCTGCCGGGTGAGATCGCGGAGATCACCCGGGTCAGCGCGCCGCCGTGCCGCGAGCTGCTGCTCACCGCGGACGTGAAGGCCCGTGCCGCCGAGCTGGCCGAGGCGCACGCCGCCGACGCCCAGCTCGCCGAGATGCTCACCAAGCTCGCCGACGGCATCCCGTGCGAGGGCATGGAGGCGCTCATCCCGGTGCTGTGCGAAGGCGAGCTGGAGCTGCTCACCGACGCCATGCCCGAGGGCGCGCACGTGCTGCTGGCCGATCCCGAGAAGATCCGCGCCCGCGCGCACGACCTGGTCCGCACCGGCCAGGAGTTCCTCGAAGCGTCCTGGACCACGGCGGCGGGCGGCGGGCAGGCGCCCATCGATCTCGGCGCTTCGGCGTACCGGGATCTCGCCAGCGTCGCGAGGCACGCGGGGGAGACCAAGCGCGCCTGGTGGACGATCTCGCAGCTCACCACCGACGCCGAGGACGTGTACCGCGTCGGCGTCGAGGCCGCGCCCGCGTACCGGGGCGAGCTGGAACGCGCGACGACGGATCTGCGCGCGCACACCGCCTCCGGCGGTGCCGCCGTGCTCGTGGTCGCGGGGCACGGCACCGCCGCGCGCGCCGTCGAGCAGCTTTCGAGCGCCGAGGTGCCCGCCACGCTCGCCGACGGCGGTCTCACCGCGGCGCCCGCGGCAGGCGTCGTCACGGTCACCTGCGGTGCGCTGTCCGACGGGTTCGCCGCGCCGGAGCTGGCGCTGGTGGTGCTCAGCGAATCGGATCTCACCGGCCGCGGTGCGAGCGCCGGACAGTCCACAAGGGACTTGAACGCCAAGATGCCGTCGCGCCGCCGCAACGCGGTGGACCCGCTCGCCCTGAAGGCCGGCGACTACGTGGTGCACGACCAGCACGGCATCGGCCGGTTCGTGGAAATGGTGCAGCGCACGGTCGCGGGCGCCACGCGCGAGTACCTGCTGCTCGAATACGCCTCGTCCAAGCGCGGCCACCCCGGCGACCGGCTCTTCGTGCCGACCGACCAGCTCGACGAGGTTTCCCGTTACGTCGGCGGCGAATTGCCCACGCTCAACAAGCTCGGCGGTTCGGACTGGAAGAACACCAAGGCCAAGGCGAAGAAGGCGGTCAAGGAGATCGCCGCCGAGCTGGTGCAGCTCTACGCGGCCAGGCAGGCCGCGCCCGGCCACGCCTTCGGCGCGGACACGCCGTGGCAGAACGAGCTGGAAGACGCGTTCCCGTTCACCGAGACCAACGATCAGCTCGCCGCGATCGAAGAGGTCAAAACCGATATGCAGCGCGGCGTCCCGATGGACAGGGTCATCTGCGGCGACGTCGGCTACGGCAAGACCGAGATCGCGGTGCGCGCCGCGTTCAAGGCGGTGCAGGACGGCAAGCAGGTCGCCGTGCTGGTGCCGACCACGCTGCTCGCGCAGCAGCACCTGAGCACGTTCACCGAGCGCATGCAGTCCTTCCCGGTGACCATCAAGGGCCTGTCCCGGTTCACCAACAAGTCCGAAGTGGACGGTGTGCTGGAGGGCCTGGCGGGCGGCGAGGTCGATATCGTGATCGGCACGCATCGCTTGCTGCAGACCGGAATCCGCTACAAGGACCTCGGGCTCGTGATCGTCGACGAGGAGCAGCGCTTCGGCGTCGAGCACAAGGAGCACATCAAGGCGCTGCGCACGCACGTCGACGTGCTGACGATGTCCGCGACCCCGATCCCGCGGACGCTGGAGATGTCGCTCGCGGGCATCCGCGAGATGTCCACGATTCTTACTCCGCCGGAGGACCGGCACCCGATCCTGACCTACGTCGGCGGCTACGACGACAAGCAGGTCGGTGCCGCCGTGCGCCGCGAGCTGCTGCGCGACGGCCAGGTCTTCTACGTGCACAACCGGGTGTCCTCGATCGAGAAGGCCGCCAAGCGCATCCGCGAGCTGGTGCCGGAGGCGCGCGTGGTCACCGCGCACGGCCAGATGAACGAGGACAAGCTCGAAAAGGTCATCCAGGGCTTCTGGGAGCGCGAGTTCGACGTGCTCGTGTGCACCACGATCGTCGAAACCGGGCTCGACATCTCCAACGCCAACACCCTGATCGTCGAGCGCGGCGACATGCTGGGTCTCGCGCAGTTGCACCAGCTCCGCGGCCGGGTCGGCCGCGGCCGCGAACGCGGCTACGCGTACTTCCTGTACCCGTCGGAGGCACCGCTCACCGAGACCGCGCACGACCGGCTCGCCACGATCGCGCAGAACACCGAACTCGGCGCGGGCATGGCCGTGGCGATGAAGGACCTGGAGATCCGCGGCGCGGGCAACATCCTCGGCGCCGAGCAGTCCGGGCACATCGCGGGCGTCGGCTTCGATCTGTACGTGCGGCTCGTCGGCGAGGCGGTGGACGTGTTCCGCCGCAGCGCGGGCGCCGAGCCGATCGAGGACGAGGCCCCCGCCGAGGTGCGCGTGGACCTGCCGATCGACGCGCACATCCCGCACGACTACGTGCCGGGCGAGCGGCTTCGCCTGGAGGCGTACCGGAAGATCGCCGCCGCCCCCGGCGCCGATGGGCTGGACGCCGTCCGCGAAGAGCTGGTCGACCGCTACGGCGAACCGCCCCCCGCGGTGCGCAGGCTGCTGTCGGTCGCGGCGTTCCGGCACGTGTGCCGCGCGGCCGGGGTGACCGAGGTTTCCGCGCAGGGCAACACGATCCGCTTCGCGCCGCTGCCACTGGCCGATTCGCAGATGGTGCGGCTCAAGCGCTTGTACCCGAAGGCGATGTACAAGGCCGTGACGAACACGGTCTCGGTACCGAAGCCGACCGAAGGCCCCGCGGGCGGCCGGATGGGTTCGCCGCAGCTCCGCGACGAGCCACTGCTGGACTGGTGCACGAAGGTACTGACCCAGCTCACGAAAACCCCGGCCCCCGTATAGCTCGCCCGCTCCGCCCGCTTCGTGGCTCCGTGCCTCGCGGACCTGCTGGCTTCGCGGCTTCGCCCGCTTCGCGGCTTCGTGCCTCGCGGACCCGCTGGCTTCGCGGCTTCGCCCGCTTCGCGAGGGGAACATTCGCGGCGTTGGATTCCCTGAAGGTGACCTTCGGGGACCTGAACGCCCCGAGTTCGGCCTTTGCGAGCCGTCTTCGCGGAGCCCTCGTGAGCCGCTTTCGCGGAACCCTTGCGGGCTTCACGAGCCGCTTTCGCGGAACCTTCGCGGGGCTTCACTCGCCGCTTTCGTGAGCTGTCCTCGCGAGCGGTCGTCGCCGGGGCATTCGTGAGCTGTCCTCGCGAGCCGCCGTCGCCTGCTTCTCTGTGCCCTGAAGGTGCCCTTGGGGGAATCTGATGCCGCGAAGGCCACCTTCAGGGCATGGGCGTGGCTGTGTCGTATGCCGCGAGGGGCGAGATTGCGGCGTCAGATTCCCCGAAGGGCACCTTCAGGGCATGAGGATTCCCCCGAGGAACCGGGATCAACTGGTCGAGCCCGAGCCGGGGCCGGCGAGCGGGGTGATGTCGCCCGCGTGCATCGGCTTCCCGCAGTGCGCGCAGCGCAGTTCGGCGTTGCTGATCTCGCCGCACGCGTGATGCCGGTAGAGCACGGGCGGGCCCGCAGCGCCGGCGAGCCACTTGTCGCCCCACCCGGTCATGACGATGAGCAGGTCGACGAGTTCGGCACCCTTTTCCGTCAGCACGTACTCGTACCGCGGCCGCTGGTCGTAGGGACGGCGGTCGAGGACTCCGTGGTCCACGAGGTGGTTCAACCGCTCGGTCAGGACCTTGCGCGAGATGCCGAGATCCGCCTGGATCTGGTCGAACCGGGTGGCGCCGACCCACACGTCGCGCAGGATCAGCGGCGACCACGGCTCTCCGATGACGTCGAGCGTGCGCGCGATCGAGCACGCCATCCCGCCGAAGTTCGTGCGCTGCATGGAAGAAGTCTAGCAATCAGGGTTCCCTCAAGAAACTCAAGCTGCTACGGTCATAAAGTCTCCTGAAGGAACTTAGAGAGGAACGAGGACATGGGCAAGGTCGTCAGTGCGCACTCGGTGTCGGTCGACGGGTACATCACCGGTCGCGAGCCCGGCCCCGGCAAGGGGCTCGGTGACGGGGGAATGCTCTTCGACTGGTACTTCGACGGCGACACGCCCAGCCGGGTGTTCGGCGGGTTCAAGCTGAGCGAGCCCAGTGCGCGGGTCTTCGACGCCGCCGCCGAGCGCGTGGGCGTGGCCCTGACCGGTCGCAACACCTACGAGGACTCCGAGCGCTTCGGCGGCGGCAGCCCGCACCCGACGGCGCCGCTGCTCCTCCTCAGCAACCACCCGGCGCCGGAGATCACCGAGCGGCAGACCCTGGTCACCACGGGAATCGAGGACGCGATCGCGGCGGCCCGCGAGATCGCCGGTGACCGGGACGTGTGCCTCATGGGCGGCGGCGTCACGGCCGCGGCGTTGAAGGCGGGGCTCGTCGACGAGGTGATCCTGCACCAGGTGCCGATCCTGCTCGGCAGTGGCAGGCCCTTCTTTCAGACGCTTCCCCGGCACATTCGTCTCCGCCTCATCGAGGCCGTTCCGGCGCCCGGTGTCACGCACCTCCATTACGCCGTCGAGCGCTGAGCATTTCCGGAGAATCTCCGTCGCTAGCACGGTATTCGCGCTCCGGCAAGCAGGAATGCGCGGACGAACAACATGATGTGCCGCCCTGTCCTGTTTCGAGGCCGGCGCGGGCGGCGATTTGTCCCACGGCGATCAAGTGCGGTGGCCGATCATCCCTGGTGACAGTCCATTTGCGACTACGCCAGCGCGGGCAGGACCGGTGGCGGCGTAAGGAAAGAATAAGGCGGCGGTTAGCGTCCGACTAACACCCTCCTGGTTAGGTTTCGATTGTTCCGATGGTGATTCGGAACGGCACTGCGTTTCGGAGGGATTCCACATGAGGACGACTCGAGTCATCCAGTCACTCGCCATCGCGGGCCTGGCGGTCGCCGGGCTCGCGGCCACTTCGTCGACCGCGTTCGCCGCTGGCCACGAGCAGGCGCCCACGCTGCCCGTGGTGGGCAGTCCTGCGGGTGTGCCGGGTGTGCTGCCCACGTTGCCTGTCAGGGGTGTTCCTGCGGGTGTGCCGGGTGTGCTGCCCACGTTGCCTGTCAGGGGTGTTCCTGCGGGTGTGCCGGGTGTGCTGCCCACGTTGCCTGTCAGGGGTGTTC
>NZ_BAAANN010000050.1:40067-51540 GCF_039529815.1 Amycolatopsis minnesotensis
GTTCCCGCGGGTGTGCCGGGTGTGCTGCCCACGTTGCCCGTCAAGGGTATTCCCGCGGGTGCGCCGACCAAGCCCGTGCGGACTGGTGTTCCTGCGGGTGCGCCGACCAAGCCGGTACGAACCGGTGTGCCCGCCGATGCGCCGGGCGTACCGGTCGCCGGTGTTCCGTCCGCCCATCGCTGAGCGGACCGGTGCCACCGGGGTGAACGAGCCGTCGCCGGTCGTCTGGCGGCGGTTCATTCCTGGCGCCAGGATGTCCACTCCGGGTCACCGAATCGCTACCCCTCGACAGGGAATTCGTTGTCGATTGCCTGTCCTGCCTAGCCTGGCCGGACTTTTGTCCCTCGTGGCCGCGGAAATGTTGTCCCGGTCGATCGGTGGTGGTCGGATAGTTTCCGACTCAGACGCGAAGAACCAGGTGGAGGTTTCGAGATGGCGCGGCGCACGACTTCGAAGGTGGTGGCCGGGGCGGTCGCCCTCGCGGCCATCGGGATCGGCGTCGTCGCGGCGCAGCCCGCCGGCGCGGTGGCCAACGGCGTGCAGGTCAACGACGGCATCTTCCCGTTCGCGGTCAAGTTCCTGATGACCGACATCCCCAAGCCGGACGGCTCGAAGTACGACAGCGCGTGCTCGGGCGCCCTCATCGACCGGCAGTGGGTGATCACCGCCGGGCACTGCTTCCACGACGTCAACCGCAAACCGGTCAGCGGCCCGGTCCCGTACAAGACGAAGGCGATCATCGGCCGCGTCGACGACGCCGACACCGGCAAGGGCGCCGAGCGATCCGTCGTGGAGGTCCAGCAGTCGCCGAAGAACGACGTCTCGATCGCCAAGCTGGACCAGCCGATCGACGACATCAAGCCGATCCCGCTGCGCGAGGCCGGTCCGCGCAAGGACGAAACCCTGGTGCTGGCGGGCTGGGGCCAGGAAACCCCCGACGCGACCGGGCCCGCCAAGCACCTGAGGCTCGGCATCGTCAAGGTGCACGACGTGCAGGACGTCGTCGCGAACGTCACCGGGTACTGGCCGAAGCCGGACACCAGCGCCTGCCCCACCGACTCCGGTGCGCCCTACTTCGAGCAGCAGCCGGACGACAGCCGGCTCGTGTCGCTCGAAAGCGGCGGCCCGACCTGCCCGCACGCGGGACCGGAGCGGACCTCGCGCGTGGACGTCATCGCCGACTGGATCCACGAAAAGATCGGAGAGTAAGACGTGCTGACCGTGGTGCGAATCGGTAACTCCGGAAGAATCATACTTCGTTCTCGTGAATGCGGATGAAATAGTTTTCGGGATCGATGACCTCGCGATGGATGAGCCGTGCGGTGGCGCACGGCCATTCGCGAAGGCAGAACCGGCAGGTCCCGGTCCAGTTCGGCTCGTGCCGGTGCCACACGGCGCGGATCACCTGCAGTAGATCCGGGATGAGCTGCCGCAGCGACTCGTGGTCGTCCTCGGACCAGACGTCTTTCAGTGCGAGGAACTCGGCACTGTCGATGAGTTCGTAGATCTGCATCCGCAACAGCTTGTAGGCTTCGGCGACGGCGGGGGAAAGCGTGGTCATGGTTACCTCCGCATTCTAGGTAACCGGTTGTCCCGTGCGCACGCACGCCCCTTTTCGAGGGACAATTCTCCCTTTCCTGCACCGGCCGGGTTACCTTCGATCCCATGGATGATCGCGAGCCGACGATCCGCAGACGCGAACTCGGCGACGGCCTGCGCGCCGCCATGCAGGGCGCGGACTTCACCGGCAAGCAGCTTGCGCACAAGCTGAAGTGGTCCGAGGGCCGGGTTTCGCGCCTGCTGAACGGCAAACGCGGCGGCTCGGAGATGGACGTCGTCGAGGTGCTGGCGGTCTGCGGCGCGACGGCGGAGGAGAAGGCCCGCCTGCTTGCCCTGTGCCGCGAGGCGGACACCCCCGGCTGGCTCCAGAAGCACGGCTCACGCCTGCCGAAACAGCTAGTGACACTTGTCGAACACGAAGACAAAGCCGTGGTGATCTGGGATTTCCAAACGATCGTGATCCCTGGACTGCTTCAGAACGCGGACTACGCGCGTGCGCTGATCGACGAGACGGGAAACGCGCCAGCGGGTGAAATCAATGACCGAGTTGCGGCGCGGCTTGCTCGCCAAGCCTTGCTCAGCCGCCGCCCGCTCGTGCACTTCACCTTCTTCGTTCACGAGTTCGCGCTGCGGCTTCCTGTCGGTGGCGCTGACGTGATGTCAGACCAGTTGCACCAGCTTCTGCGGCTGGCCGTGCGGCCTAACCTGAGCCTGAGGATTGTCCCTACGGCAATCGGCGGGCATCCCGGCGTCGCTGGACAGTTCAAGCTGATGGAGTTCCGCGATTTCAAGCCAGTGGTGTACCTGGACAGTGAGACATCATGTTTGTTCCTTGAGGAAGATGTTGAGATAGCCGCCTACCGGCGGATCTTGTCCGGCCTGGCCGACAAGGCTCTCGATGAGGGACAATCGAAGGAGTTCATTGCCAACTTGGCGGTCGAACTCTACTCATCGGGAGAGCGGGATGACTGACCTCATCACCTGGCGCAAGAGCAGTTACAGCACCACCAACGGCGACTGTATCGAGGTCGGTTGGCGGACCAGCAGCTACAGCACCGGCGGTAGCGACTGTGTCGAGGTGGGGCGAGGTCAGCGGGCCGTCCTGGTGCGCGACACCAAGAACCGATCCGGAGGCACCCTCGACTTCCCCGCCGCGCAGTGGCGCTCCCTCCTGACCCACCTCGGCTGACCCGGCGCCGGAGCCGCACGCCCGAAGGTCGCAGTGCTGATGCGCGCGTCGATTCCGGTGAGGTGGGAGCGAGGCGCGGGTCCACCGGAGGCCAGCCGCATGGTCCCTGAAAGGCACCTTCGGGGAATCTGATGCCGCGATCTCGCCCCTCACAGCGCGCGGCACGGTGGCGCTGATGCCCTGAAGGGGCCCTTTGCGGCGTCTGATTCCCTCATGGGCCCCTTCGGGGCATGTGCCCCGGAGCAGAGCGGGTCCGTGAAGGCCACATCCGCGGCATGCACGTCGATGAAGGCCCTCTTTCGGGGCGTCAGCGCGGAAGTGAGAGAGGCGAGTGGCGAAGTCTCAGTGCATGCTGTGAAGGTCGCCTTGAGGGAATCTGATGCCGCGATCTCGCCCCTCACAGCGCGCGGCACGGCGGCGCTGATGCCCTGAAGGGGCCCTTTGCGGCGTCTGATTCCCTCATGGGCCCCTTCGGGGCATGTGCCCCGGAGCAGAGCGGGTCCGTGAAGGCCACATCCGCAGTATGCACGTCGATGAAGGCCCTCTTTCGGGGCGCCAGCGCGGAAGCGAGAGACGTGAGTGGCGAAGTCTCAGTGCATGCTGTGAAGGTCGCCTTGAGGGAATCTGATGCCGCGATCTCGCCCCTCGCCGCATACGGCACGTGGCGCTGATGCCCTGAAGGGGCCCTTTGCGGCGTCTGATTCCCTCATGGGCCCCTTCGGGGCATGTGCCCCGGAGCAGAGCGGCTCCGTGAAGGCCACACCCGCGGCATGCATGTCGATGAAGGCCCTCTTTCGGGGCGCCAGCGCGGAAGCGAGAGAGAGGCGAGCGGCGAAGTCCCAGTGCATGCCGTGAAGGTCGCCTTCGGGGAATCTGACGCCGCGATCTCGTCCTTCGCGGCGGGCGGCACGGTGGCGCTGATGCCCTGAAGGGGCCCTTTGCGGCGTCTGATTCCCTCAAGGGCCCCTTCGGGGCATGCACTCCGGACCTCGCCTTCACCTCTGGAGAGGCATCATCCGTGCGCCACACGGGTGGGAGACGGCTCGGATCGCTGGTGCCGCACCAGAAAGCACGACACCGCGCCGATCGCGAGGACGGTGATGGGCAGCGCGAGCGTCGGCCCCACCGCGTCGGCCAAGGGTGCACCGGCGAGCTGCGTTTGCAGTACCGCGCCGACCGCCGCGCTGCCGAGAACCGTGCCGATCTGCCGGATCGTGTTCAGCACACCGGACGCGGCACCGGCCATTTTCGGCTCCACGCCGTACATCGCGACCGTGATCATCGGGCCGAACAGGCAACCGATCCCGAACCCGGCCACCAGGAGCGGGGCCTGGAACTCCCACCACGCGCGGCCGACGGCGATGACCAGCGCGAGCCACGCCAGCCCGGCCGCGAACAGCGCCAGCCCGGTCATCAGGACGTACTTGCCGCCGACCCGGTCCGCGATCCGCCCCGCCACCGGCGACAGCACCGCCGAGAGCACCATCGCGGGCGCCATCACCAGCCCCGCCATGATCGCGCTGTAGCCCAGCACCGACTGGAAGTACAGCATCACCGGCAGGAACAGGCCGATCATCCCGACCTGCACGGTCGCGGACACGAAGCTCATCACCGCGTAGTTGCGGTCGCGGAACAGCGCGAACGGCAGCAGCGGTTCGCGGCCCTGCCGGAAACGTTGGTGCAGCAGGAAAGTCGCGAGCAGCACCGCTGCCGCGCCGAGCAGCGCCCAGATCAGGGCGTTCCACCCGTACCGTTCGCCCTCGGTGAGCGCGAAAGCCAAGCAGCACAACGCCACGCCGACGAGCGCGGCGCCCGCCAGGTCCAGTTTGCGGCGGGCGCTGTGCCGGATATCGGGCACGAGCGTGACGGCCATCGCGAGCACGAGCACGCCGATGGGCACGTTCACGAGGAAGATCCACCGCCAGCCGACGCTGCTGACCAGCAGGCCGCCGACCGTCGGCCCGGCGATCGTGGCCACCCCCGCGACCGCGCCCCAGACCCCGAGCGCCGTGCCGCGGCGTTCGGCGGGGAAGGTGCCGATGATGATCGTCATCGTCTGCGGCATCAGCGCCGCCGCGCCCAGGCCCTGCAGCACCCTCGCGCCGATGAGCTGGGCGGGGTCCTGCGCCAGCGCGCACAGCACGGACGCCAGCGTGAACAGCGCGACGCCGCCGATGAACATCGTGCGCGGCCCGCGCGCGTCGCCCAGCCTGCCCGCGATGATCAGCAGCGCGGCCAGTGCGAGGACGTAGATGTTGATCACCCACAGCATCTCGTCGAGCGACGCGTGCAGAGTGTCGATCATGCTGGGGATGGCGACGTTGACCGCCGTCAGGTCCAGCAGGGTCATGAAGAACCCCATGCTGAGGGTCAGCAGCACCACCCAGGGATTACCGCGCCACTTGCCCACCACGTCCTCCGTCCACCACTTGCTCGCTTGTTAGAATGCTAGCATGCTAACTCATCGAACGGACGGGTTCGGAGATGTGGCGGCGGAGCTGGTGAAACGACCGTCAGCGGGTGGCGACGAGGTGCCTGGCGCGCGGCCGGTGCGTCCATTCGCCGGACGGTGCGTCGCGCAGGAACTCGTGCCGGAGGTCCGTCACGAACGCTTCGCCGTGCGCGCTCGCGAGTGCGCGCAGCGGGCCGGACCGGGTGTAGGCGTCGAAGAACGCGGTCGCGTCGGCGTGGGACATGGCGTGGCCGGGGAAATCGTCGCGATCGATCCGCGCGCCGTCGAGCGCGGGCACGAGCGCCTCCTCCCAGTCGCGGCGGGACGCGCCAACGCGGGCGCGCACGAGCCCGGCCATGCGGGCGAACGGTCCGTCCTCTTCGACCAGTCCGGGCCAGTACACCACCGAAAGCCGCCCACCCGGCCGCAACGCCCCGAACCAGCACCGGATGGCGGCGGCGGGTTCGGGAAGCTGCTGGAGCCCGAACACCGACACCACCGCGGCGCAGTTGTCCGTCCACTGTGGATCCAATGAGGCCGCGTCGTCTTCGATGACGGTCACGTTCGCCCGCCCTGCCGCGCGCTCCCTCGCCAGCCGGACCATGCCTGCCGAGAGGTCGATGCCCACGAGTTCGCGGCCGGGGAACCGCGCCGAAAGTCCTTCCAGTTCGGGAAAAGTGCCGCAGCAGGGCACCAGGATCGGGCCGTCGGGGAGATCGTGCACCGCGTGCACCGCGTCGTCGACCCACGGGGCGAACCGCGGGACGAAGTAGGCGTCGTAGCCGTCGGCGGCGTCGGTCCAGGCGCGGGCGAGGCGGTCGTTCACAGCGCGGCCGCCACCCGCTCGGCGCCGGAACCCGTGATGCCCGCGAGCCCGGCGGTCCGGCCGGTCGCGATCAGCAGCAGGTCCCCGGCGCTGCCGCGGATCTCCGCCTCACCGGTGCCCGAGGTCCAGTCGGCGTCGGTGGTGACCAGCTTGATGTCGCGGAAACGCTTGCGCGCGCCGTAGAACGGGCTCTTCACGACGTGCGCGAGTGCCGCGACGGTCTGCGGCATCGGCATGGTCCTGGCGCGGCCGAGCGGACGGGCGATGTCCTGGCCGTGCACGAGCATGTCCACCAGCGGGTCGATCACCGCGGCGCCCGGCGCCCGGCGGGCGGACCCGGCGGTCTCGCGGATCTGCTCGATCAGCTCCGTCCGCGAGAACTTGGCGGCGCGCTCGATGGCGACGGTCGCGTTCATCCGGTCCCAGCTCCCGCGCGCCTTGATGACGTCGCGGATCGTCCCGAACAGAGTGTCGCGTGTGGACGTGGTGATGTGCGCGGCGACTTGCCCGATCGTCCACTCCGGACAGAGCGAGCGCGTTTCCCATTCGGTGTCGCTGAGGTCGTCGAGCAGGTCCGCGACACTGAGGCGTTCGGCCTTGAGCCAGCTCAGGATGGTGGCCTTGTCGATGTCGGTCATGATCGGTGCTCCTGTTCGGTGGCGAGCCTGCGGCGCAGGTACTCGCGTTCGGGTTCGGTGCCGGCGAGTTCGAGCGCTCGCCGGTAGGCGTCGGCCGCCTCGGGGTGGCGGCCGAGCCGGGAAAGCAGGTCCGCGCGCGCGGCGTGGTACGGGTGGTATTCGCGCAGGCGCGGCTCGTCGAGGTCGTCGAGCAGTGCCAGCCCGGCGGGCGGGCCGTCGCGCAGGGCGATCGCCGCCGCCCGGTTCAGCTCGACGACCGGCGACGGGATGAGCGCGCGCAGGACGTCGTAGAGCGCGACGATCTGCGGCCAGTCGGTGGTCGCCACGTCGGCGGCCTCGTCGTGCAGCGCGGCGATCGCGGCCTGCACGCCGTACGGGCCCGGCGTGCCGGTGAGCGCGATCGGCACGAGTGCCAGGCCCTCTTCGATCATCGTGCGGTCCCAGCGCCCGCGGTCCTGGTCGCCGAGCAGGACCAGTTCGCCGTTTTCGGTGCGGGCTTCGCGGCGGGCGTGCACCAGCAGCACGAGCGCGAGCAGGCCGGTGACCTCGCGTTCGCGCGGCAGCAGCCGGTGCAGGATCCGCGTCAGCCTGATCGCCTCCTCCGCGAGGTCGAGGCGCGTGGCCGCGTACCCCTCGGTGAAGATCGAGTAGAGCACCTGCAGCACGCCGGGGAGGCGGTGCGGCAGCTCGTCCGCGCCGGGCACGCGGAACGGGATCCTGGCTTCCTTGATCTTCTTCTTGGCGCGGACGATCCGCTTCGCCATCGTCGCGGCGGGCACCAGGAACGCCCGCGCGACCTCGGGGGTGGTCAGCCCGGCGAGACAGCGCAGCGTCAACGCCGTGCGGTCCTCGGCGGGCAGTGCGGGATGCGCACAGGTGAAGAAGAGCTGGAGCCGGTCGTCCGGCAGCTCGTCCCCTGCCATCGCGGCCGGTGCGGCCCGCTCGGCGTCCACCTGGAGCAACGCCAGCTTCGCGGCGTACGCCTTGTCCCTGCGCAGCTTGTCGACGGCGCGGCGGCGGGCCGTGGTGAGCAGCCACGCGCCGGGCTTGGGCGGAATGCCGTCGACCGGCCAGCGCGCCACGGCCGCTTCGATCGCGTCCGAGGTGACCTCCTCGGCGAGATCGAGGTCACCGAAGTGGCGCACCAAGGACGCCAGCAGCCTTCCCCGCTCCTCGCGGAAGACCGCCTCCACCGAGACCGCGACGTGCTCGTCCACGTCCTTCGCCCGGTCAGTCGAAGTCGGCGATCGGGCGCACCACGATCGACCCGCCGTCGCGCGAGCCGGGGCAGCGGGCCGCCCAGTCGAGTGCGACGTCGAGATCGGGCACGTCGATCACGTAGTAGCCGCCGAGCACCTCGCGGGTCTCGGCGAACGGCCCGTCGGTCGTGATGGACCGCTCGCCGCCGGGGCCGACGCGGACCGTGGTCGCGGTGGTGAGGTCGGCGAGGGAATGCCCGGTCACGAAGATCCCGGCGTCCTTGACCTCCTTGTCGTAGACCTGCCAGTCCTCGACGGTGCACTGGCTGCCCGTCTGCTCGGAGTCGATCGGGGCGCTGGTGATCAGGAGCATGTACTTCATGGCCGGAATCCTCCGCTTTGTCTCGGTCGGTGGTGCTAACAACATCACTACGAACGGGACCACCCGGCGTGGACAAGCCCCTCGAAGTTTTTTCGGACGGCTGTCTTCCCTCGTCGATGCCGTGAAGGATGCTCCTATAGAGGCCGAGGTGAGGTCCGCTGCGCATGCCCTGAAGGTGCCCTTGAGGGAATCTGACGCCGCGAAGGGCACCTTCAGGGCATCAGCACCACCACGCCGCACGCCGTGAGGGGCGAGATCGCGGCGTCAGCTTCCCCGAAGGCGCCCTTCACGGACCAAGGCCCCGACGGCTCCACGCATCCGCCACCCACCTCACCGGAACCGACGCGCACACATCACTGTGACTTTGGGGGATCGGATGCTCCGAAGGCCGCAGTGGGGCATGCGCAGCGGACCGCGCACCTTGCCCCCGATAGAACGCGGGTTCGCGGCAGTGCGCCACCGTCGACTACATCGACTACGTGTCCGGGGGTGTACCTGCGGCCGTGCAGCGCCGCGAACCAGCACCAGAAATGGGTGCTGCGGCCGATCGGCGGACGCCGCCACCACGGGGAACTTCTGCCTGAGCACGGCGTCGGCGAGCCCGTACACCGGGTACCCGGTGATGACCCAGCGGTGCGGGCTGGACCTGACCGAGGAGCGTCGACGTGGGCACGCCGGTGACGAGCCAGTCCTGGATCTCTTGAGACACCGGGTGTTGCGTCCGGCGGCGGGGGCTGTGAGAGGCTTGGACCTGTGATGCGGATCATGAGGCGCTCTGGCGCGCTGGTGGCTGTCGCTGCTTCCTCCCTGCTGCTCGCCGCGTGCGGTGGCGGGCCGAGCCAGGTGGGCGCCGCCGCGATCGTCGACGGTCAGTCCATCTCGCTCGACGGCGTGCAGACCAAGCTCGACACGTTGATCAAGTCCGACAAGTTCGTCCAGCAGCTCCAGCAGCAGCGCAAGCTGGACCTCGTCTCGCGCGCGATCGTGAGCCGCGAGGTGCTGTACAAGCTGGTGGACAAGGCGGCACAGGGCGAAGGGCTGCGCGTCGACGAGCGCAACCTCGACAAGTACCTGCCGTCACCGGAGTCGGCGCAGACCCAGGGCTCCGACGATCCGGCCGCCGGGGTCGAGCAGTCGGTGGACAAGGCGTTCGCGCCGCAGGAGGCCGCGCGGCACCGCATGCTGCTGGCCGAACTGAGCGCGAAGTACATCGGCAGGGTCAGCCTGACCGTCGACAGGGTGCAGCTCCAGGACCCGGCGAAGGCGCGCGACCTCGCCGACCGGATCGCCCGCGAGCCGCAGCAGGCCACGGCGCTCATGCAGCAGGCGGCCGCGGGCGGCGAGCCGCCGTCGCTGAACGAGGCCGTCAGCAACAACACCCCGCAGTCGCTCGCGTTGTTCGCGGAGCCCGGCTCGGTGCTGTTCACGCCGTCGAACGCGCAGCAGTCCCAGCAGTCCGAGCAGGCCGCCGGTGGTCCGTACCAGGTGATCGTGATCAAGAAGCGGGACCTGGTGGCGCTCCCGCCCGATCTCGACCCGACGAAGTTCCAGCCGGACCAGCTCATCCAGTACAGCAAGTACCTCCTGCGGCCGACGGCGCTGGCCACCGGCATCAACCTCAACCCGCGCTACGGCCAGTGGGACACGGTGAACATGCAGGCGGGCCCTGCCGACGAGGCGGCGGTCGCCGGCAAGGTGCTGACCCCGAAGTCCAGCAGCTCGTGACCAACGGCGTCGTCGTACTGGTCTCCGGGGGCGCGTTGCCGGTCGGCGCGTGGCCGTGGCTGCGCGCCGCCGAGGTGTACGCGGCGCCCGACCTGCCCGAGACCATTCGCGCGGCGCTCGACTGCAAACCAGCGCCGGAGCCTGGTGAGCTGCTCGCGCAAGCGCGGCAGCGGACCGTCGCGCTGATCGCCGCGCGCGGCGACGACCCCGGTGCCGCCGCGCTCGCGCGGGAGGGCGCGCGCGTCTTCAAGTCCGAGGTGCCGCCGCTGGTGCGGGCGGCGGAGGTGATGGACGTGCTGCGCGCGCCGGGCGGCTGCCCGTGGGACGCGGTGCAGACGCACGACTCGCTGCGGCAGTACCTCGTCGAGGAAACCTACGAACTGCTCGAAGCCATCGAGGAAAACGATCGCGTCGCGCTGCGCGAGGAACTCGGTGACGTGCTGCTGCAGGTGCTGTTCCACGCCAGGGTCGCGGCCGAACACGGTGAGGAGCCGTTCGGCATCGACGAGGTGGCGCGCGATCTCGTCGACAAGCTCGTCGGCAGGCATCCGCACGTGTTCGGCAGCGGCGACGCGGTGCGGACCGCGGCGCACCAGGAACTGAAGTGGGAAGAGCTGAAGCAGGCCGAAAAACGCCGTAAGTCCATTGTGGACGGTGTCGCCCTCGGTCAGCCCGCGATCGCGCTCGCCGGGAAGCTCGGGCAGCGCAGTGGCCGGGCGGGCATCCCGCTGGACCTGTTCCCGGCGGGGACCGAACCCGCCGTGCAGCTCTTCCGGATCGCCGCGAGCGCTCGGCGGGGCGGGGTGGACCCGGAGGGCGAACTGCGCGCCGTCGCGAAGAAGTTCGCGGGTGAGGTGCGGGCGGCCGAAGACGCCGCGCGGGCGGCCGGGCTCGACCCGGCGACCCTGGAAGCCGATGCGTGGCGCCGTTTCTGGCCCGCTCGGTAACCGTGGGAGGTCTCAGGCGCGCGAAGTTCTGGAGCAACACGGCCAGCGCGGCCGTCAGCGCTATCGCGGAGGGCGGCTCCGCGCTCGTGGACGCCCTCGCGCTCGCCACCAAGTGACCGGCGGCCTTCTCGACCGAGGGGGCGCGCTACCTTTGCCCCGAAGGTGGCCTTGAGGGCACTGAGTGCCCCGAAGGTCGCAGTGATGATGTGTGCGCGTTGATTCTGGTGAGGTGGGTGGCGGATGTGTGGAGCCGCCCGGGGGCTTGGTCCGTGAAGGTCGCCTTCGGGGAAGCTGACGCCGCGATCTCGTCCCTCGCGGCGTGCGGCATGGTGATGCTGATGCCCTGAAGGTGCCCTTCGCGGCGTCAGATTCCCTCAAGGGCCCGTTCGGGGTATGCGCCCGGAGCAGAGCGGGTCCGTGGAGGCCGCTTCCGTGGCATTCACGCCTATGAAGGCCCTTTTTTTTGGGGCGCCAGCGCGGAGATGAGAATGAGACGTGAACGGCGAAGTCCCAGTGCATGCTGTGAAGGGCGCCTTGAGGGAATCTGACGCCGCG
>NZ_BAAANN010000051.1:0-50812 GCF_039529815.1 Amycolatopsis minnesotensis
ATCCGTTCCGTGGGGAACTGTCGCCTGGTGACCAACGACGCGACCCGCACCGCGAGGCGACAGTTCCCCACGGCGCGCCGCAGGCGCGCTTGAAACCCGCACCGCGCCCACCAAACACGCGAGCGCCGCCCAACCAAGCGAGCGCCGCCCAATCACGCGAACACCCCAAAAAAGGACACACCCTGACCCCTATTACTGCAAAAATGCGCCAATGCCACACACGAAGATCGAAACCAGAGCACTCAACCGCGCAACACTGGCAAGGCAACTACTGCTAGAGCGCGCCACCCTACCCACCCAAGACGCCATCAAGCACCTGTGCGGGATGCAAGCGCAGGAGCCGCAGGAACCGTTCACCGGGCTGTGGTCGCGACTGCACGCGTTCACCCCGGCGGAACTGTCGGACCTGCTCACCGGGCGGAGCGTGGTGCGGACCCACTTGATGCGCCGCACCGTCCACCTCGTCACCGCCGACGACGCACTCGCCTGGCGCGCACGGCACGGCGCGATGCTGCGCCAGCGCGTGCTCGGGGTCTACCGCGGCGAACTGGACGGAGTCGACCTGACGGAACTGGCCACGGCGGGCAGGGCGGTGCTGTCCGACGGCGAGGCGCGCTCGATGACCGAACTAGCGCGAGCGGTCGCCGAGCGCTGGCCCGAGCCGGGAAATCGGGCACTGGGCGAAATGCTGGTCGCCGCGCTGGTCCCGGTGGTGCAGCTACCGCCGCGCGGGCTCTGGCGTGCGAAGGGCGGCGCGCGCTACGTCCCGCTCGCCACCTGGCTCGGTCGCGAGATCGACCCGCTCAGCCCGGACGAATCGGACCCCGCGGGCCAGGCTTTGGTTCGGCGGTACCTGGCCGCGTTCGGCCCCGCGGCCTCGGCCGATCTGCGCGCCTGGTGCGGACTCGCCGGGCTCCCGGCCGCGATATCGGCGATCCGTGACGAGCTGATCACCTTCCGCGATGAACGCGGGCGCGAGCTGCTGGACCTCCCCGACGCGCCGCGCCCCGATCCCGGCACTCCCGCGCCGGTGCGGTTCCTGCCCGCGTTCGACAACGCGATCCTGGGCTACCACGACCGCGGCCGGATCATCGACGACGCCCACCGCGGCCTCTCCGTGGCGGGTGCCCGCGTCGTCCTCGTCGACGGCCGCGTCGCCGCGACCTGGACCGTCGACGACGACACCGTGCACGTCACACCGTTGCACCGCTTCTCCCGGGCCGACCGCGACGCCGTAGCGGACCAGGGGCAGGAACTGGCGGCGTTCCTTTCCGACGGCGACAGCGAGCGCGTGCATATCGGTACCTGAATGTCCACTGTGGAGTTCAAGAGACGAACGCCACGACTTCCTGCCCTGAAGTCCTTACCATTGCTCCTAACAGGACTGTCCGGTACCCGGACTGTTAACCTCCGCCAATGCGTCGAGGGGATCAGCCGCGCTGGCTCGGCTTCTGCGGAAGCGCGCTGCTCGCGACGGCGACGGTGGCAGGATCGCTGGGCACCCCCCGCTGGTTCACCGGCTCCGCCGCGCTCCCGCTCGCCGTCGGCGTCGGCGGGATGGGCCTCGTGGTCCTGGCGTGGGCGCTGCTCGGCAGGCTCGTGCTCGCGAGCGGCGACATCGCACCCGGCCCTCGCGCGCTGCGGTCGACGTTCCTGCTCTGGGCCGCGCCGCTGCTGGTCGTGCCGCCGCTGTTCAGCGGAGACGCGCACAGCTACCTGGCGCAGGGCGAAATCGCCGCGCGCGGGCTGGACCCCTATGCCGTCGGCCCGAACGAAGGCCTCGGCGCGGCGGCGAAGCTGACGCAGAGCGTGAGCGGGTACTGGCGCGACGCCCCGTCGCCCTACGGACCCTTGTTCAGCGGAATCCAGCGGCTGATCGCGCAGCTCGCGGGAGAGCAGCAGGCCGCGGCGATCCTGCTCCACCGGCTCATCGCGCTCGCCGGGGTGGCGCTGCTGCTGTGGGCGGTGCCGCGACTGGCGGCCCGCGCGGGTGTTTCCGCCGGGGTGCCGTTGTGGCTCGGCGTGCTGAACCCGTTGGTGCTGTGGCATTTCGTGGCCGGGGTGCACAACGACGCGCTCATGCTCGGGCTCATGGCGGCCGGTACCGCCATCGCACTGTCCGCAGTGGACGAAACGGTGCAGTGGTGGCGCCTCTCGCTCGGCGTGGTGGTGATCGCGCTCGGCGCGGATGTCAAGGTGCCTGCCGTGGTGGCGCTGGCGGTCGTCGGCACGGCGCTGGCGCGGCGCATGGGCGGCAGGCTGTGGCATCTCGTGCTCGCCGGTGGCGCGATGGTGGCCGCGGTCGCGGTCGTTTCGGCCGTCGTCTCGGCGATCACGGGCCTCGGGTTCGGCTGGCTCGGCACGCTGGGCACGTCCAGCCAGCTCAACAGCTGGATGGCACCGACCAACTGGCTCGGTTTCCTCGGCGGCGGGATCGGTTCCCTGTTCGGGCTGCACCTCACGCAGCCGACGATCGGGGCTGGCCGGATCATCGGCTACGCGGTGATCGTCTGCGGCCTCGCCGTCCTGATCCACCGGCAGCTTCGCGGCCGCATCGGCGATCTCCAGGCCCTCGGCCTGATGTTCGCCGTGGTCGTCGTGTTCGGACCGGTCGTGCAACCGTGGTACCTGTTGTGGGCCGTGGTCCCCCTCGCCGTCTGCCTTCCCGCCTGCCGGGCCCGCACCGTCCTCATCGGACTCGTCGGGGTGTTCGCGGTGCTGCTTCCCCCGCTCGGCGGCGAGGCGGGCGAGCTGGTTCTCGGCTACCTCGGCGGGCTGCTGATCCTCGCCGTGGCCGCGTTCGCCGCGCACCGGTCGCAGCCGTTCCGCTTGGCAGGCCCCGAGCCCTCCCGTGAACTGCAGGAAACGCGGTCAGCTCGCGGGTAGCCGGTGGCGCGCGCCGTCCAGGATGAGCGCCAGGCCGTCGGCGAACTCGCGGTCGAACTCGCGGTCCGACGGTGGCAGCGCGCCGATCCCGGCCATCTGCGCCCTGGTCTGCTCTTCGATGGTCAGCCCGATGACGAGCTGCCAGACCGCGGTCCGCACGGCGGTGGCATCGCGCGCGGACAGGCCGCCGCGCCGCGCCGCCGCCACGAAGTGGTCCCCGATCGCGGCCGAGGACAGGCCGCTGGCCTGGCTGATCGAGACGAGCTCGGCGCCGTCGGTCACCGCGAGCAGCGCCGCGCGTAGGTCCAGTGCCAGCCGTTCGAGCTGCCGGTCCCAGCGCATCCGGTCCGAGCGCGGCAGCACACCGCTCAGCACGGTGTCGGCCATCGCGGTGAGCAGTGCCTGCTTGTTCGTGAAGTGCCAGTAGAGCGCGCTCGGCCGCACGTCCAGCTCCGTGGCGACCCGCCGCATCGACAGGTCGGCCAGTCCGTACTGGCGCAGGATCGTCAGCGCCGTCCTCAGCACGTCGTCTCGACTGTTCACCACCGGCACAGCGTAGGCGGTCACCGCGATGGACCGGCTCCCGCGTGCCAGCTATCCTGAACACCATTCAGGTGAACACCATTCAGGAAAGGCAGTCGGATGCAGATCGCTGAACTGGGAAAACGGGCGAGCACGGGTGAGTCCATCCTCCGCTCGGAAGCGCTTGCGGTGCTCGCGACCCCGGACGAGGAGATCCTCGACGTCGTCGCGGCCGCCAGCAAGCCCCGGTTCGCGTTCTTCGGCAACCGCGTGCGCGTCAACTTCCTGGTGAACCTCAAGAGCGGCCTGTGCCCAGAGGACTGCTTCTACTGCTCGCAGCGGCTCGGCTCCGGCGCGGACATCCTGAAGTACTCGTGGCTGCCGGTGGACGAGGCGGTGGCCACCGCCAAGGCCGGGATCGCCGCGGGCGCGGCCCGCGTGTGCCTGGTGGCCAGCGGCACCGGGCCGAGCAACCGCGAAGTCGGCAAGATCGCCGACATCACCCGCGCGATCAAGACCGCGCACCCCGACGTGGAGATCTGCGCCTGCGCGGGATTCCTCAAGGACGGCCAGGCGAATTCGCTCGCGGAGTCCGGAGTGGACGCCTACAACCACAACCTCAACACCGCGCGGTCGCACTACGCCCAGATCTGCACCACGCACACCTACGACGACCGCGTCGACACCGTCGGCAAGGCAAGGGGCTCAGGGCTTTCCCCGTGCTCCGGCTTCATCGCGGGCATGGGCGAGACGCACGAACAGCTCGTCGACCTCGCCTTCGACCTGCGCGACCTCGCCGCCGATTCGATCCCGGTCAACTTCCTGCTCCCCTTCGACGGCACCCCACTGAAGGGCACGAACCAGCTCACCGCGCACGACTGCCTCCGCGTCCTGGCCATGGTGCGGCTGGTCAACCCGCGCAGCGAGGTCCGCATCGCGGCCGGCCGCGAACTGCACCTGCGCAGCATGCAGTCGCTCGGCCTGCACATCGCCAACTCGATCTTCCTCGGCGACTACCTCACCAGCGAGGGCCAGCCGGGCCAGGCGGACCTGGACATGATCGCCGACGCGGGCATGGTGGTCGACGGGATGCGCCCGCACCGCACCGACAAGGCGGCCGAACTCGTCACCCGCCGCCGCGGCGCCGGAACCACCGTGCGGCCCAACGCGTAAGCGACAACGATCCGGTGCCGCGATTCGTGATCCGCGAGGGCTACGCGTGCTACCGGGGCCCGGTGACCGACAGCCCCGCGCGGCGGCGATGGTCGTGGCGCCGACGGCACCGCCGCCCCGCGTCTTGAACGAACCGCTCAGCGGGTGAAGTCCCATCGGGTGGCGCCGTACGGTTCGGCGCAGGCCACGCCGATCGCGGTGTGCAACGCGAGGCGGTACAGGTACCACGGCGGGGGACCCGCGCTCGGCGCGTTGAACGGGGCGGTGAGCGCGTCGCCGGTCACCGACGCGGGCCAGCCTCCTTCGCGGAAGACGGCCACCACACGTTCCAAAGTGGACGGATCGGTGACCCGGCCTGCCTCGCCCTCCAGCACCAGGTCGATGCCCCGCAGCCGCACGGACACGCTGCACGCCGGGTTCGCCGCCAGATTGCGCGACTTGCGGGTGCCCGGCCCGCTCTGGAAGTACAGCGCGTCCTGCACCCAGATGGCCCCGACGCCCGCGGTGTGCGGCCGCCCGTCGGGCCGCGCGGTCGCGACGAAGAAGGTCAGGTCGGACGTGGGCGTATCACCCGCGAGGAGGTCGCGAGGACGGCTCCACGGCAGCTCAGCGGATCCGTGCCGGTCGAGGTTGGTGGTCGAGATCGGGTCGTTCGTTGTCTCAGTCATACCCCTGCGTCGAACGGGACGGCCCCGATTCGACAGCGCTCACCAAGTGACGGGAAGTTCGTACACGCCGTAGGCGTCGCGGTCGTCGCGCATCGGCACGTCCTCCGGAGCCACCGCGAGGCGCAGCGTCGGGAAGGCTGCCACCAGCGCCCGGTAGCACACGCGCAGCTGCACCCTGGCGAGCTGGTACCCGAGGCAGTGGTGCACCCCGTGCCCGAAGGCAAGGTGCCCCCGCGGCCGGCGGGTGATGTCCAGCGTGTCCGGGTCGGGGTACCACGCCGGGTCCCGGTTCGCGGCCGCCAGCGAGACGGTGACCGGCTCCCCCGCCTTGATCAGGTGGCCGTCGAGTTCGACGTCGGTCAGCGCGGTGCGCACGGTCCCGTGCTGGGCCACCGTGAGGTAGCGCAGCAGCTCGTCCACGGCGCCATCGACCAGCGCCGGGTCCGCCCGCAGCGCGGCCCACTGCGCCGGATGGCACAGCAGCGCGTAGACGCCGTAGGCCAGCATGTTCGCCATCGGCTCCTGCCCGGTGATGAGCAGCAGGTAGGCGATGAGGGTCGCCTCGGTTCGGGTCAGGCCGTCGGCGAGCAGGCTGGCGACGATGCCCCCGGTGTGCTCGGCGCGGACCAGCTCCCGCGCGCACTCGTAGACCTTCTCGGAGGCCACCGCCCGTTCGTCCTCCGACAACCGGAAGTCGTCCCGGAGCACGGCCGCCTCGTGCAGCCGCGGCATGACCGCGGACGGCATGCCGAGCAGGGTGCCGGACACCACCACCGGAACCGGCGTCGCGAACTCGGCCACCAGGTCCGCGGGCGGGCCGTGCCGCCGCAACGCTTCCAGGTGCTCGCCGGCGACGCGTTCGATCATCGGCGTGAGCTGCTCGATGCGCTGCGGGGAGAACAGCTTCGCCAGCGCGCGCCGGTAACCGGTGTGCTCCGGCGGGTCCATGCCGAGGAAGATCCCCGGCGTGGCGGGCGGGATGACCGGCATCGGCCGCGCGCGCACCGGGGAGTAGCGCAGGTCCTGCCGGGCGCTGAAGCGCGCGTCGGTGAGCACGGCGCGGGCCGTCGCGTGCTCGGTCACCAGCCAGCCGAGCAGTCCGTCCGGATAGGACAGTCGGCTGATCGGCTCCTCCTCGCGAAGGCGCCCGAGCTCGGGCGGCGGGTCGAACGGGCACCGCCCCCTCGTCGTGGGCAGCGCCGGTGCGGGAGAAGAAACCTCGGTCATGACGCCCCGGAGCGCAGTGCCGCCATCCCCCGCGGTCCGGGCACGACGAGGCTGCCGAGGTGCACGATCATGAACCGCTCCAGACCGGGCACCAGCGCGCTGATCACCGCGGCGCCGTTGCCCGCGACGTGCAGCTCGTGCACGTATCCGTGGAAGTCCCGCGCGGCCAGTGCCTGCCGGAGCAGGTCGAGGTGTTCGGCCGGGGTCTCCGGGGCCGGGGTGTCGGCGTAGGCGACGCGGGGCGCCTGCCGCAGCGCCTCGCTCAGGTCCATGTGGCTCGCCGCGGAGAACGGCGGGTACGACCGCAGGTGGTCCCGGTCGTGCGTCGGCGCGCCGAGCTCGGTTTCGAGCGCCTTGACCTGGAGCAGCTCGGTCAGCGCGCGCAGTGCCGCATGCCGCCGGGAAAGCGAGGTGCCGCAACCGAAGTACACCGCGGCCTCGCCGGGTTCGGGCGCGAGGTAGGCCATCACGCTCGGCACGCCGAGATCGGTCGTCATGTCGATCAGCGCGACCTGATCGCCGGCCAGTTCCTCGGCGTAGCGCAGCAGGCCCGCCAGATCGTCCGGCAACGAGGCCGGGTCGAGCACGCCGAACCGGGGCCGCCGCGCGAGGAAGACGTCGACCAGCATCATCGACCAGGCATCGCGCTCGATGATCTCGTTGAGCGCGTGCACGGTGGCCTCGGTGACCGACGCGCCGCTGGCGCAGCCGCTGTTGACCGAGTACCGCACCGCGGTGGTGTAGTCGTAGGTGTCGCCGAGTTCGCGGCGGAGCTCCTCGCACTCCTCGGTCGGGTAGTCGATGCAGGACAGGAAAACGGGCACCGGGACGGTGCTGCCATCGGTGAGGCTGCGGTAGCGGCGGCATCCCATCGGCCCGTCGTCGGCGTCGGCCAGCGCGCTCGCCACGCTGTCACCGCGCAGCGCGCCCGCCGCGACCTCGTGCGCGGAGCACAGCTCCACGGTCTCCGCCCGCACGCTCGTGCGCCCGGAAAGGTGGTGCTCCAACGCTTCGAACACGGCTCCGGCTCGTGCCGCGTCCCGGTTTCCCTTGCCACAGCCGTTGGCCAGCCAGCGGCCGTCGCGGGAGACGACGCACCGGCACGCACCCGGCTCACCCCCGAGATCGTGCAGTTCGGCGTCGATCCCCAGTTCGGCCAACGCCGCGAGACCTCGTTCGACGGCGATCGCGAACGGCAGGCCGCGCTCACCGGCCTGGACAACGGGCCGCTCTTCACGGGTCACGGGGGAAGCGTTCACGGTTGCGTGCCGGGCGTCGGTTTCCACGGTCCGCGGCTACCTAGCTCTTCGCCTCGGCCAGTACGCGCTCGTTCTGGTGCGATTCTTCGTTCCCGGCCTCGCAGATGTCCGCGATGAGGTCCTGCTCACGCGCGGAGAGCCGCTCCGCCGTGAAATGGCCGGACACGTTGTAGATGGTGAAGTCGCCCATCGTGCACCCCTCTATCCACCCGAAGGCGGTCCGTGAATTTCGAACATGACGATCTCCACGATGTCGGCAGCCAAGACCCGGGCGAAAGGTCCATTCAGGTGCTTCCCGCACCGGCCGAAGCCGTCGATTTCCAGCCCGTGCCACCCCGGCACGGGCTGGAAACTCCTCCGGTACCACCTGGAACTGTTTCGCCACCATCGAAAAACGGTGGTCGACCGCGTGCGCGACCGGGTTCGTCCACCCCCGGCGCGACGGCGCGGTACCGCTATCCCCGCAATTACGCTCGGTCATCCACGTGCTCGACGGAATTGCACGAGCCGAGCCGCTCAGTGCGCTTCGGCCGCGGCGGGGTCGGTCCGGTAGCGCGGGCTCGTGGAGTGCCATTCGAAACCGCCGCCCATCCAGGACCGCAACCCACGCAGGAAGCGCTGCAGCTCCGGCGAAGCGACGGGGAGCAGGCTTTCGTGGGCTTCCTGGAAGTCCCGCACCACGTCGTTGTGCAGTTCGACGGTGGTCTCGGTCGCCTCCTCGACCGAGCAGCCCCGGTCGGCGGCGACCTGCAGGACCATGTTGCACGGCGGGTTCTCGTCCGCGAGGTCCTTCGTCACCGAATGGAGGTCGTTGACCAGCACGGACGCCGTCCCTGCCTGGATGGCGGCCTGCCGGACACGGGCGTCGTAGTAGAGGTTCGCGGGCAGTTCGTACCCGCCGAGCACATCGATCAGCGTCATCGAGGTGTAGAAGCTGTCGTGCTGGCGCGCCGCGATGTACTCCCACGCCGGCGGGTACTTCCCGGAGTGGTTCCATGCGGCGTAAGCGTTCCAGCTCACGAACATGGTGAAGGTCGAGTAGCAGACGCGCTGCGACTGCGCGGGAGTTCCGTACTGCCGCAGGTAATCCGTGCCCGTCCGCAGTGCGATGAGGACGCGATCGCCCGCGAGCGTCTCGTCGAGTTCGCGCGAGAACTCGCCCAGCGGCGGCAACGGGTCCATCGCGGCCATGGCCAGTGCCAGGCGTGGTGGCAGCTCGGCGGGGACGGCGCCGAGCGCGGTGTCGTCGGCGTAGAGGTCGTCGGCCGCCCACCACGCCGCGTTCAGCTTCGCCGAGATCAGCAGCCGGTCCGGGTCGTCGCAGTCGGGGTGGGCGAGCATGACCAGCCGCGCGAAACCGGTTTTCCCGATCTGCTCGCATTCCTCGTCGGAGAACCCGCAGTCGGCCGCCCAGGAAACCAGCCGCTGGTTGACCTCCTCGGCGAGCACGTCGTCGATCCGTTCGGTGACCGGGCAGTACAGCGGCGGCGCCGATCCGTCGCCCCACGGCCGGTAGGCGTACGCGGGATCGTGCACCGGTTCCACCGCGGGCGTCTCCGGCTCCGCCGCGGGCGCCTCCGGTTCGGGAAGGCGCGCCGCGGCGACCTCGGCCACGAACCGCGCGGCCGAGGTGCCCAGCCCGGTCGGACCGGCGAGCAGGGTGGACAGCGCGCTGCGCGAGTCCGTCATCGCTTCACTCCTGTGGTCCTCGGCCCGCGCGGGCTCAGATGCGGTCGGCCGCGATGAGCAGGTAGTGGAAACTGCCTTCGCGGTACGCGGTGAGGAACGGGCCCTCGATCCCGGTCGCCACCGAGGACTTCGCGCGCAGCTCCCAGTACGGGATCGTCTGCGCGGTGAGGTCGACGACCGAGATCGGCACGAGGTTGTTGGCCGTCATCGCCTTGAAGTACGCGCTGCGCGGGTGGATGTTGCAGGTGTAGTGCTGGTCGATCTGGGCGACGGCCTTCGACCGGCCACCGGTCACGTCGTTGTAGCACCCGGTGATGGTGACGTAGCGGCCGCCGAATTCGAGCTGCCTGGCGTGCTCGGCGAACAGCTCGAACAGGTCCACGTACATGGTGCTCTCGTTGTTCCAGATGCCCCGGCGCGAACCCGTTTCGAAGCCGGTGTCCAGCATGTTCCGGAAGTGGTAGCGCACCTGGTCGTCCACGCCCCGCAGCCGGGCCTGCTCGTTCGCGAAGTCCACCTGCTTCTCCGAAATGGACACTCCGTCGACCGCACAGCCGAACCGCAGGTTGGCCATGATGCTGCTGCCGCCGCGCCCGCATCCGGCGTCCAGCAACCGGTCGCCGGGACCGACGTCGCCGAGCGCGTCGAGCAGAACCTCCGCCTGCGCCGTCTCGAGCCGGTGCATCTCGGCGATGATCCGCTCGTCGCGGGTGGCTTCGGGCCCTTCCAGCACGGACAGGTCGACCTCGCCGATCCCGTAGTGGTGGTGGTAGAGCCCGTCGACGTCGCCGAGGCGCAGGTTGACCGGGTCCTTCTCGTTGTTCCAGTACGACGCGACGGACTGCTGGTACGCGGTGCGCAGAACGCCAGCGGCGGGGGCGGTGCGGGCAATGGTCACGAGTGTGGTTCCTTTCCGTGGATCAAAATGGCCGGGTGCGAGCGGGTCAGCGGGTGATCTCGACGTTCTCCAGTACGCCGAGCGCATCCGGCACCAGCACCGCGACCGAGTAGTAGGCACTGACCAGATAGGACGAGATGGCCTTGTCGTCGATCCCGTCGAACCGGACGTTCAGGCCGGGCTCGTACTCGTCGGGCAGCTTCGTCTGGTACAGCCCGATCACGCCGTGGTCGTCCACGCCCGTTCGCATCGCGAGGATCGACGAGGTGCCCGCCTCGGTGACCGGGATCTTGTCGCACGGCAGCAGCGGAACCCCGCGCCACGCCGAAACGGCCTTGCCGTCGACGACCGTCCCTTCGGGATAGATCCCGCGCCGCGTGCACTCCCGCCCGAACGCGGCGATCGTGCGGGGGTGGGCCAGGAAGAACCTGGTCTTGCGGCGGCGGCTGACCAGTTCGTCCATGTCGTCCGGGGTTGGCGGGCCCGACCTGGTCTGGATCCGCGACTTCAGGCCCGCGTTGTGCAGCAGCCCGAACTCGCGGTTGTTGATCATGTCGTGTTCCTGCCGCTCCCGCAGCGCTTGCACGGTGAGCCGGATCTGCTCGTCGAGCTGGTTCATCGGGTCGTTGTAGAGATCGGTGACCCTGGTGTGCACGCGCAGCAGGGTCTGCGCGACGGCGAGCTCGTACTCCCGCGGCGAGGTCTCGTAGTCGGCGAAAGTGCCGGGGAGCAGGAACTCCCCGTCGTGCCCGGAGGACATGCCGATCTCGGACTCGCCCTTGGCGTTCTGCGGTTTTTCGCCGAGCGCCAGCATGTCGTGGACGTGCGTGCGCATCAGCTCCGACCGGCCGTTGAGATCGGCGAAGTCCTCGCTCCGCAGCGTCAGCGCGATGACCGGGGTGGTGGCCCGTACCGTGAACGGCCAGTTCCGGCTGATCCCGCTGAGCATCTCGTCGCCGAAGTGGTCCCCGTCGGCCATGCTGCCCAGCGTGATCTCGTCGCCGTATTCGCCTGGCGCCACCTTGACGACCTTGCCGTGCGCGACCAGCACGACCTGGTCGAGCGGGGTGCCGCGTTCGACGATCACCGAGCCGGGCGAGTACTCGCGCTGCACGAACCGGTCGGCGAGCGCGGTGAGCGTGTCTTCGTCGTCGAAACCGCGCAGCAGGGCCAGTTCCGCCAGTTCCTGCGGGACGACCCTGACGTCGGCGCCGACGTTGGTGAAGCTCACCCTGCCGTCGCCGATGGTGTAGGTGAGCCGCCGGTTGACGCGGTAGCTGCCACCGGTGGCCTCCACCCAGGGCAGCATGCTCAGCAGCCAGCGCGGGGTGATGCCCTGCATCTGCGGCGGCGTCTTGGTCGTCGTCGCCAGTTGCCGCGCGGCGCTGGTGCCGAGGCTGAGCTGGCGCTCGACGTCCGGTTCGGTCGTGGTCATGGCAGTCCCCTCCGTCGTCTCGCGTTAGTTCTCGCGGCCGATCTCGGCCGCTTCGAGCACGGCGAGAGAGTCGGAAACCAGTGGGGCGACGGAGTAGTACGCGCTGACGAGGTAGGAAATGATCGCCTGCCCGGAGATGCCCATGAACCGGACGTTCAGGCCGGGTTCGTACTCGTCCGGCAGCCCGATCTGGTGCAGGCCGACCACGCCCTGGTTCTGCGTACCGGTCCGCATCAGCAGCACGGAGCTGGTGCCCGTGGTGCTGACCGGGATCTTGTTGCACGGGTAGACCGGCACGCCGCGCCACGCGGGCACCTTGTGGCCGCCGATGTCGACCCCGGTCGGGTAGATGCCTGCCTTGCTGCACTCGCGGCTGAACGCGGCGATGGTGCGCGGGTGCGCGAGGAAGAAGCTCGGTTCCTTCCACACCAAGGAAAGCAGCTCGTCGAAGTCGTCGGGGGTCGGCGGGCCGGTGCGGGTCGGGATGCGCTGGGTGAAGTCGACGTTGTGCAGCAGGCCGAAATCGGTGTTGTTGATCATCTCGTGCTCTTGCCGCTCGCGCAGCGCCTCGATGGTCAGCCGCAACTGCTGCTCGGTCTGGTTCATCGGCTGGTTGTACAGATCGGACACGCGGGTGTGCACGCGCAGCACGGTCTGGGCGACGCTCAGCTCGTACTCGCGGGGCGAGGACTCGTAGTCGACGAACGTGCCGGGCAGGGCGGGCTCCCCGTCGTGGCCGGAAGCGATGTCGATCTCGGCTTCGCCGAACTCGTTGGCCGCCCCGCCCGCCTGCGCGGTGCTCTCCAGGTGCGCCCGCAGCGATGCGGACTGCTCCAGCACCTGCTCGAACGCCTGCCTGGACAGGGTCAGCACGGTGCCGGCGGTGAGGGCCTTCGCGGTGAACTCCCAGATGCCTTCGTCGGAGCGCAGCACCTGCGCGCCGAAGTGGTCACCGTCCTTCACCATGCCGAGCGAGGTCTCGTCACCGTAGTGCCCGGTCCCGGTCTTGCCGATCTTGCCGTGCGCGATGAGGAAGACCTGGTCGGCGCGGTGCCCGAACTCGACGAGCACCTCACCCGGCTCGACCTCCCGCTGCACGAACCGGCGGGCCAGCTCCGGCAGGACCTCCTCGTCCTCGTAGCCCTTGAGCGGGGACAGTTCCGCCAGCTCGGCCGGGATGACCCGGACCTGGTCGCCGGTCTTTTCGAAGGTCACCCTGCCGTCGCCGACGGTGTAGCTCAACCGCCGGTTCACCCGGTAGGTGCCGCCACTGACATGCGTCCACTCGAGCGCCTTCAGCAGCCAGCGGGACGTGATGCCCTGCATCTGCGGAACGGTCTTGGTCGTAGTGGCCAGGTTCCGCGCAGCGGCCCTGCCCAAGCTCGACTGAGGATTTTCATCGCCAGCAGAACCGGCAGCAGTGGCATCCGATTCGGTCACGGTCACGGCAAGATCCACCCATTCGTTAGTCGGCCAAGGGAAAACAAGATCCTCTAAAAGGTAGCTGTCAGAATTACCCGATTCGGCGACTCCGCTGAGTCAAACATAGCAAGGCAGCAAAACCACACAAGAACACTTTTGGGTTACGGCCCGCTCACTCGAATGTCTTATTCCCCGACCGGGGGGCGCAGGTGCGCCAGTCCGCAACCTGCCGTGACACCAGGCGAGCACGTTTGGACTAGCAAGTGGACGGACGAGGCAACGATGCGCTACCGAAACGACCCCAGCGTGCCGATCGCACGCCGACCGGACTACCGGGGTGTGATTTCCGGTATCGCCGGAGGGAATTGACTCCGCCACCCTTGCGCCCACCCGCGGTGCCCGAGCGGGCCAGATTTCTCACAGGGCAATAATGCGATTATTCGAGTCATCTCGGACAAGCCGCCCGTCGTGCCCGGTAAACAAGATTCCGTCGTGGTGCGCAAGGAATTGTCCACTGGATCGCCATAATCAATTCGGGGGTACCGATCAAACCCTCCGTAATCGGAGGATGCTGCCCGGCGCCATCCTGATCGCGGTCGGCGTGGTGATCGTGTGCAACCTGCTGGTGGCCGTCGCCGCGCTCGGCCCGCGCACCTGGGCACGCTGGCCTACTACCTGCTACGGGCGCGGCGAAGCCCCGCACTGAATAGTCCTTTGTAGACGGACACGGCCCGACTTCCGGCGGGTACTGGCCGGGAAAGCGCTGCGGTATACCGGAGGCACAGCAGGGAAGGGAGTGCCGCCATGGCGCGCGGGACACGTTGGGCCGCGTTCGCCGCGGCGGTGCTGCTGTGCACCGCGGTCGCCGTCCCGGCCCGTGCCGCGGAACCCGGCGGCACCGTCACCGAGGTCCAGGTGACCGGGCCGGTCGCGCAGCGCTTCACCCTCGTCGTGCTCGGCGACGGGTACACCGCGGCGGAGCGGCCGAAGTTCCTCGCGGACGTCGAGCGGCACGTGAACACGATGTGGTCGGTGGAGCCGTTCAAGTCCTACCGCAGCTACTTCAACGTGTACGCGGTTTCGATCGCCTCGCCCGATTCCGGCGTCGACTGCGATCCGGGGCTCGACGCACCGCGCCGGAACACCCCGCTGAACATGGGGTTCTGGAACGGCTGCGACCGGTCGAGCGTGCAGCGGCTGCTCACCGTGGACGACGCGGCCGCGCAGCGGTACGCCGAGCTCGTGCCCGGCACGACGCGGGCGAACCGGCAGATCCTCGCGCTCGCCAACAGCGGCACCTACGGCGGCGCGGGTGGCGCGTACGCGACGGCGTCGGGCGGGAACGCCTTGTCCGCGCTGATTTCCCCGCACGAGCTCGGCCACTCGCTCGGCGGCCTCGACGACGAGTACGACTACTACGCGCGCGGCGTCCCCGGCGGTCAGTACACCGGCGGCGAACCCGCGTCGATCCACCACACCGTGCTGACCGAGCAGCAGCTACGCGACCGGCACGCGAAGTGGTGGCGCTGGCTCGGCGAACCGAGCGAAGCCGGTGGCACCATCGGGCGCGCCGAAGGCGGGCTCTACGCCCGGACCGGCGTGTGGCGGCCGAGCAGGCACTCGATGATGAAAACCCTCGGGTACGCGTTCGACCAGGTCGGCCGCGAACGCATGACCCAGCGCGTCTCCGCGAAGGTGCCGATCCTCAGCGGCGGCACCCCGGCCGGGACCATCGGCGCCGACCGGGTCGTGTGGGCCCGCGCGGCGCATCCGGTGAGCCACCAGCTCGACCTCGCCTGGACGCTCGACGGCGCCCCGCTTCCCGGTGGTGCCGCCGTCGATCTCCGGCAGGCGCACGTGCCACCGGGGCGGCACAGGCTGACCGTCACCGCGACCGATCCGACGCCGTTCGTCCGCGATCCCGCCGCCCGCCCGTCGGCGACCCGCACCTGGACGGTCGACACCGCGGTGACCACGCCACCGGCGAGCGGCCCGCCCGTGCTCGCGTCGACGCCGACCGACCGGCCCGTCGGCGCCACCGACGTCGTCTACGTCGAGACGGGCGAGCCGACCGGGGCGATCCCGCCGGTGGACTGGGCGCTCGACGGCGTCCCGGCGGGCACCGGTCCCGATTTCGACCTCGGCGCACGGGCGCTGCCGCCGGGCACGCACACGCTCGCCGCCACCACCGGCGGCACCACGCTCACCTGGACCGTGGACGCCTCCGGCCCGGCCACGACCGCCACCCTGTCCGAGCCGCTGCTGACCGTCGCGAAGCCGACCGGCCCCGAGTACGTGTTCAACGGCCCGTTCACCATGCGGATCGCCGCGTCCGACGACTGCGGAGGCGGCCCGGTGCCCGAATTCCGCGTCGACCGCGACGGCTGGCACAAGTACTACGGCTGGCCGACCGACCCGGCGGCGCCGTACCTGTTCACCGCGCGCGGCACCGAGATCGACGGACTGGCCTACGGCAACCTCGGCCCCGACGGCCTCACGGTTTCCCCTTTCACCACAAGGAAACCCGGCTACGGACGGCACGAGGTCGAATACCGCGCCACCGACACCGCGGGCAACACCGGTGCGGCGGGGGCGTTCGCCGCCACGCTGCTGCCACCGCCGCCCGCGTGCACCACGACGATCACCGGGAACCGCGCCGGCCCGATGACGATCACCGGCGTCACCTGCCTTCGCGACGCGACCGTGGTCGGCAAGGTCACCGTGCTACCGGGTGCGGCACTGGTCGCCACTGGCTCGCGGATCGACGGCCCGCTCGCGGCCGACGGCGCGGCCGCGGTCGAGCTGCTCCGCTCCCGCGCCGTCGGCCCGGTCCGGCTGGCCGGGAGCACCGATCACGTGACCGTGGTCGGATCGAGCGTCACCGGACCGGTCACGCTCGACGGCACCCGGTCCGCCACGGTGTTCGCGGGCAACACCGTCACCGGGCGGGTGACGTGCACCGGCAACTCCGCGGCACCCGACGACCTGCGAGCGCCGAACACCATCACCGGCAGGGCCACCGGCCAATGCGCGAACCTCCGCTAGCAGACCGGCACTTCGGGGGTTGCCCACTCCTTCAGCACCTGACCCGCCTGCCACACCCAGCCCGAGGCCTCGGGTGCGTTGAGGTTCCACCAGTGGCCGTCGGGCGTCTGGCAGTTGATCGTGACCCCCTGGCCGTTCCACCCCTTGCCGACGAGACCGCCGTCGGGGGCGTTCAGGATGTCGGTGTCGGCGATGAAGCGCCCGGGGATCCCCGCGGCGAGCTGGTCGGCCTGCGCGGGCGCGGACAGGAACGCTCCCCCGAGAAGGGCGGCGGTCGCACCGACCAGCGTCAGCTTTGCGGCGAGTTTGCGCATCGGTTCTCCATGGTCTGCAAGGGCGATACACCGGTATCGCGTGATCAACTACCGGCGCACGCTAACAAGCGGTGATGAAATTTCGACGAAATCGCCGGTCATGCCGTCGATCGGCGCCGCGGCTCCGCCCACGCGGCCTCCGGCGCGGGCAGCTCGGCGATCCGGGCCGCCGCTTCGCGCGCGGCCGAAGCCGGTCAGGAATCGAGAAGCGCCGGTCACCGGGTCGCGCCTAGCGTCATCGCCATGACCTCAATCGACGCGATCACCCTCGAAGCGACCGACACCGCGGCCGCCGAACGCTTCTACGCCAGCGCTTTCGAGTTGGGCGACCGGCTGCGCGTTCGCGCCTCGCAGGAACCGGCGACCGGTTTCCGCGGGTTCACCCTCTCCCTCACGGTGGCCCAGCCCGCCGACGCCGACGCACTGCTCGGCTCCGCGCTCGCGGCAGGGGCGACGGCGCTCAAGCCCGCCACGAAATCGATGTGGGGTTACGGCGGCGTCGTCCAGGCCCCGGACGGAACGATCTGGAAGGTCGCGACCACGGCGAAGAAGAACACCGGCCCGGCCACCCGGCGGTTCGACAGCGTCGTGCTCCTGCTCGGCGTCGCCGACGTCGTCGCGAGCAAGCGGTTCTACGTCGACCGCGGCCTCACCGTGGCGAAAAGCTTCAGCCGCGCGTACGTCGAGTTCGCCACCGGGGCGAGCCCGATCAAACTGGCGCTGTACCGGCGCCGCGCACTCGCCAAGGACGCCGGTGTCGCCCCCGAAGGCACCGGATCGCACCGGATCGCGATCGGCGGCCCGGCCGGGCCGTGCACCGACCCGGACGGGTTCACCTGGGAAACCACCTCGATGCCGGCGCGGTCCTGATGTGCCTCTACCGGTTTCCCGGCGCGGGTGAGCTACTGGGCAGGCGCCTCGGCGAGCGACAGGCTGTTCCCGTCCGGGTCGAGCACCTCGACGTGGCGCACACCGTTGCCGTAGGTCTCCACCGGGTCGTGGACGATGCCGCCGGCGGCGAGGCGGGCCAGGATGTCGTCGAGATCGGTCACCCCGAACGTGATCATGGTCCCGCCCACCCGCGCGGCCCGCACCTCCCGGTCGTCGACGACGACCCACGCGTTCGCCCCGACCTGCCACAGGTGCTCCTCGCCGATGACCTCGTCCGCGGGGCGCCCGAAGAAGACGCCGTACCACTCCAGTGACCTCGTCCGGTCACTCGCCGGGATGATGCTGTACAGGTCCACCCGGGACTCCTCTCGGTCGTTTCGACGGGTAGACCGCTCCCCCGCCCGAAACTCATCGGCTGCGTCAGAACCAGCCGAGCACGGCCCCGGCACCCCACACGGGCAGCGGCAGCGCACCGGCCAGCCACCACGACCACGGCCGCCACCGCATGATCGACCGGAACCCGCCGACGGCCAGCACCCCGTAGAGGAGCGCGGTGGCCAGCGGTCGCTGGGCGTCGCGCAGCCGGTCCCATGGCGGCACGGACTCCGGGATCGGCAGCTCCGCCGCGATCACCGCGAACTGCAGCGAAACCCACAGGCCGGCCGACAACGCGGCGAAACCGCACGCCGCACGGACGAAACGCGCGCCGCGCCGAGGCCGGGTGGGCTCGCCGGAACCGGGCGACGTCGCCTGCCGCTCCGAAGTGGACACCTTCTCCCGCACCGGACGAGCCTGCCACACCGCGCGCGGCGCGGGCCATCGGAGTACCCGGCCGAGTGGTGCTCGTCAGGCCGGGTGGGCCCGAACACCCGTTATCCACAGTGGACAACGACGCGAAAGGCCCGTTGGCACGGGATCGCTCCCCTGCCAACGGGCCCCGGTGACGTTCTCCCGGACCTCCCCCTACGCCGATGTCCGGTGCCCGTCACGACCGCGGGCGCCTCAGCGGCGCGGTTCCCAGCGGAAGAGCCGGGTGGCCAGCGTGATGGAGACGGCGACCCAGGCGAAGCTGGGGCCGAGCAGGATCAGGGAGTCCTTCAGGGGGACGCCGCCGTTCCAGCCGTTGAGGAGCAGTTCGGTGACCGAGCCACCCGGAAGCAGCCGCTTGAGCAGCGGAAGGCTGTCGGTACCGGCGATTCCCACCCAGGTTGCCGTGCCGATGGTGATGAGGCTGATCGGCAGCGTGGTCACCTGGGCGTGCTCGGGTGAGTTCGTCACGCCCGCCGTGGCCAGTCCCAGCCCCAGCATCATGAGCAGCGCCGCGAGCACCGCCACCGCCACCAGCGCGATGTGGGCGGGCGTGCCGGTGACCACGGCCAGCACGGTCAGGATCACCGCCACCTGGACCAGCGCGATGACGGTGACCGGGAGCAGCAGCCCGGTCATGATGCCCGCGTCGCTGATCGCGGTGGAGCGCAGCCGTTTGAGGAAGAGGTTCTGCCTGCGCGACGCCAGTGTGGTCACCGTGCTGGTGTAGAGCCCGAACGCCGCCACGAAGAACAGCACCACCGCGGCGATGTAGCCGAGGCTGCCGATCTTCGCGAAGAGATCGTGCTGGTAGATGAAGAACGCGCTCATCGCGATGGGCAGGACGAACGAGGTGACCAGAACCAGCCGGTTCCGGAAGATCTGGATCAGCTCGCCGAGAGCGATGGAAAACATGGCAAAGGTCCTTTTCCGGAGCAGGGGTCAGACGCTGTCGATGGCGCGGAAGACGTCGTCGAGGCTGGTCGGCCCCGCCTCGAGTTCGCCGAGTTCGATCGCGTTGTCCTGCGCCCAGCCGAGCAGTGTGTGGAGGTCCTTCTGCAGTTCGAAGGTCTCGATGAGGAATTTGCCGTCGTTTTCGCGCGTGGCCTGCAGCGGCGGCATCGGCGCGTGCGGCGGCAGGGTGAAGTCGATGGTGGACGGCAGCGTCCTGGTCAGTTCGGAAACGGTGCCCTCGCGGTGGAAGGCGCCCTTGTGCATGAGCCCGATGCGATCGGCGCGCTGCTGGGCCTCTTCGAGGTAGTGCGTGGTGAGCACGATGGTGGAACCCGCTTCGCGCAGTTCGTCCACGGCGTCCCAGAGGTCGTCCCGCGACTGGATGTCCAGGCCGGTGGTCGGCTCGTCGAGGAAGACCAGTTCCGGCGTCCCGTACACGGCGGTGGCGAAGTCCAGCCGCCGCTTCTCGCCGCCGGAGAGCTGGGACACCTTGGTGCCTGCCTTGCGCGTGAGGTCGACGATGCCGAGCACGCGGTCGACCTTGTCCGTCCGCTGGGTGAGCTGCCCGATCAGCCGGACCGATTCCCGCACGGTCAGGTCAGGGGAGAACCCGCTCTCCTGCAGCATGATGCCCATCCTCGGGCGCACGGCCTGCCGGTCGCGCGGGCTCTGCCCGAAGACCCGCACGGTGCCCGAGGTGGCCGTGCGGTGGCCTTCGATGGTCTCCAGTGTCGAGGTCTTGCCCGCCCCGTTCGTGCCGAGCAACGCGTAGAACTCCCCGCGCATCACCTGGAAGGACAGGTCCCGCACGGCGTGGAAGTCGCCGTAGCTGAGGTTCAGCCGGTCAACGTCGATGACTGGTGTCGAGGTCATGCCGTTGATCTCAGCGGTTCGCGCGCCCACCGGGCAGTGGCGCCACGTCACCACTTCGCCATGACGTTCTTGGGGGTGCGGGCATGACGCAGTGTCACTGGTGGGGCGGCGGGGCCTGCCGAATACTGGGCACAACTCTGCCGTCCGATCCCGGAGGGTCGCATATGGACACCCGACCCCTGCGCGTGCTGCTCGCGGTCAACATGGCCGTCTTCCTCCTGGTCTGCGTGGCGTTCCTGCTCCAGCACCTCGGTGTCTACCCTGACGACGTGGAGTCCTGGTTCGAGCACAACCAATGGCTGATGTGGACGGCGGCGGCCCTCACCCTGGCGAGCGCGGGGACGATCCCGCTGCTCAGCCTCGGGCAGCGGCCGGGTGACGATCGGTGACCGGGAAGGCGGCCAAGCGCACCAAGACGCAGGAGCGGATGCGCAAGCTCAACCTCCTCACGATGCTCCCGCCGCTCGCCGCGATCGGGGCGATGCTGATCGCGATCGACGCCAGGGCATGGTGGCAGGCCGTCATACTGGCCATCGGCGTGGCGGCGGCCATGGTGGCCTCCGTGTGGTGGGCGGCGGGTGACGTGTTGCGCGTCGCCTGGCCCTGCCTGCTCGTCACCGCGGCGGTGTGGCTGCTCGGCGCGGCGGTGTTCGACGGCCACACGGCCTTCTACGGCATCACCGTCGTCGGCCCCCTCATCATCCCCAAGCTGCCGAGGCGCCGGGGTGCGGCGGCACTGGGCCTGATCGCCTTCGTCGCCGCGGCGGGCGCGACGAAGCTGCTGGTGTCGCACGAGGACATACCCGCGATGCTGATCCTGTACGTCGCGATCCCCACCGGCGTCGCCGTGGTGGCGACCGGACTCATGATCCCCGGCCAGCGCTTCTACGACCTCGTGGAGGAATTGGAGCGGTCGCGGGAACGCGAAGCGGAGCTGGCCGTCATCCGGGAGCGCATGCGGTTCGCCAGTGACCTGCACGACATCCAGGGGCACACGCTGCACGTGGTGAAGCTGAAGCTCGCGCTGGCCGAAAAGCTGGTGCACAGCGATCTCGACCGGGTGCGGGAAGAACTGCGGGAGCTGCACGCGCTGGTCGGCGACACCATCTCCCAGACCAAGGAACTCGCCTACGCGCAGCGGCGGCTCAACCTGTCCGCCGAACTGGAGAACGCGAAGAACCTCTTCGAAGCCGCGGGAATCCTCGTGCGCGTGGACCGCGAGGCCGAGGTCGACGCGCAGGCGGGCGAGCTGCTCGGGCAGGTCCTGCGCGAGACCACGACCAACATCCTGCGGCACGCGCAGGCCAAACAGGTGCGGATCACGCTCTCCGCGTCGGGCATCGCCATCGTCAACGACGGCGTGCCGGACGCGCCGCTTCCCGAACTCAGCGGGCTCGCCACGCTCAGGCAACGGCTGGCGGACAGCGGGGGCGAGCTGACCGTGGCGCAAAAGGACCGCCGGTTCGTGACGGCCGCGGCGTTCCCGCACAACCGGAAAGCGCGAGAGGACAGCAAATGACGACCGTGGTGCTCGCCGACGACGAAGCCCTTCTCCGCAAGGCTTTGGCGTCGCTGCTCCCGCTCGAAGGCGAGATCACCGTGCTCGCCGAAGCGGAAGACGGCGAAGCCGCGGTGGCGGCCACCCTGCGGTACCAGCCCGATGTGCTCGTGATCGATCTCGAAATGCCCAATGTGGACGGACTCGGTGCCGTCGCGGAGATCCGCCGCACGCGACCGGACCAGGTGATCCTCATGCTGACCCGGCACGCGAGGCCGGGGGTGCTCCGCAAGGCGCTGAAACTCGGCGTGCAGGGCTTCGTCAGCAAGTCGGCGGAACCGGCGCACATCACCACGGTCATCAGGACCCTGCACGAGGGCAAGCGGTGGATCGACCCGGACGTCTCCGCGCTCGCCGTCGTCGACGACTGCCCGCTCACCGACCGCGAGATCGACGTGCTGCGGGAAACCCGCGAGGGGTTCTCCGTCGCCGACATCGCCGCCCAGCTCCACCTCGCCGAGGGCACCGTGCGCAACTACCTCTCGAACGCGATGCAGAAAACGCAGACGCGGACCAGGCACGAGGCCGCCCGGTACGCCCGCGAACACGACTGGCTCTAGGGCCGTCTGGCGCGTGAACCGGCGGCGAGACCGGCGCCCGCGGCGACCACGAGCAGCCACAGGAACAGCGGGGGCGCAAGCGAACCACCGGCGACCCCGAGTGCCGCCGGGATCGCCAGACCGGCCGCGAGACCCGCGAACACCCAGCCCTTCCGATGCCCGGCACTCAGCCCGACACCCGCGCCGACCGCGATGAACGCGGCGAGGCATCCGCACAGCAGCCAGCGGGTCGCGGTGCCGACGTGGCCGTGCTCCACGGATTCCACGGCGTCGCCGAGCCCGGCCGCGAACGCGGCGAGCAGCCCCGTGATCAGGCAGTGCAGCGGCAACAACGCCTTCGGCCCCCACCGCCCCGGGGACAGGTACGGGATCCCGCCGAAGCCGTGGTGGAGCGCGGCGCCCCAGAGGGTCCCGAGCAGCATCAGCGCGGCGCTCACCGTCCAGAACAGCCGCGCGTGCCATTCCGCGTGCTCCGCCATGGCGGCGGTGACGGTGAGCACGCCTTCGCCGAGCACGATGATCGTGAACAGCCCGAGGCGCTCGCCGAAGTGCGCCGGGTCCAGCCGTCCGAAGGCCACCCGGGAAGGCGGCTGCCCGTAGCGGGACAGCCGCTCCGCCATCTTCGCGACGAGCCGTTCGCCGGACACGGTGAACGTGATCAGCAGGTCCAGCGCGAGCCCGAGCGCCCACAGCGCGTACCGCCACGGGCCGTCCACCCAGAACGAGGCGATCCACGGCAGCATGCTCACCCCGGCGTGCACCACCGGCCACTCGGCGATCACGCGCTCCTCGCGGCTGCCCTCCCACACCCGGCTCGCGAGCACGCGCACGCCGAGGTAGGCACCGGCGAAGACCGGCGCGTGCCCGTCGTGGACTTCGCGCACGGACGCGGCCATGAACACCAGCCCGGCCATCGCGACCAGCACCGGCACCGCGCGGGTCGCGTCGCCGACCACGTTGCCGATGACGGTGAAGCACATCCACGCCATCCAGAACGCCAGGAAGCACACCACGTACAGCCCGGCCCCGCCCCACGACGTGCTGCCGTGCACGAGATGCGTCAGCTGGGCCACCCCGGCCACGGCCACCAGGTCGAAGAACAGCTCCAGCCACGACGCGTGGCGCTCCTCCGCTTTTTCCGTCACGGCGCACAGTATTCCCCGCCCCGCTCCCGGGTGGACGTTCCGCCGAGGTGGGTTACGGCAGGAGCAGGCCCCAGTGCAGCGCCCACGGCAGGAACACCACACCGGCGGCGGCCAGCAGGCCGAGGCGCAGCCGATGCGGCCGGGCGAGTTCGGGCCTGGCACGCCAGGCAACCGCGATCGTGGCCACCGCGGCGACCACCACGCCCACCGCGAGCACCTGCAGCACGAGCCAGGGCAACGGCCTGCCCAGCACCACCACGCCGAGGTTCTTCGCGCCAGTGGACGCGAGGTAGCCGAGGTAGCCGAACAGCCCCAGCACGCTCAGCAGGCCGGTCGCGGCCAGCCAGCGCGCCGGGCGTCGCGCGAGCGGCACGTCGCGACGCCCGCGCAACCGCCGGACCGCCCCGCCCACGCCATACCCGGCGAAGCCGAGCAGGAGCACCGCGACCGCGGCCACTTCCAGCCAGGGAGCCCCCGCCTCGACCGGCACGGTCCGGCGGTCCTGCTGCGCCGGCGCGCCGGTGCTGGCAGCGGGCGGCCCCGCGGCGAGCCCGGTGACCCAGGAACTCACCTGTTCCAGGTAGGCAGGGGAGATCTCGTCCAGCGACCGGAAACCGTCCGAGGTGCGGCGCATCGTGTGATCGGCGCCGGGCACGGCTCGCAACGTGTAATGGGTGTTGCCGCCCCGGTCGAACGCCTCCTGGAAGATCCGCATGCTCTCGGCTCCCGGAATCACCCGGTCGAGCTCTCCCCACAACCCGAGCACCGGCTGGGTGACCCGTCGCAGCACCGGAACCGGGTCGTAGCCCGGCTCGGGAAAGAAGCCCGCGCCGACGATCAGCCCCAGCGTCGTGCGCGAAACGGTGTCCGGCAGGGAACCGGACACCCCGGCGGCGGCGAACCGGTTCACGAGGTTCCACGACTGTTGCCGCGCGGGCGAAACCCCTGGCCCGCCAACGGTGACCACGAAGGCGACGTCGGCGGATCTGGACGCGGCCAGCGGGGCGACCCAGCCGCCCTCGCTGACGCCCCAGAGACCGGTCCTGGCCTGGTCGACGTCCGCGCGGGTGCGCAGCGTCCGCACCCCGGCCAGCGCGTCGTTCGCCAGCAAGGAGAAGTCGACGTCGGTCTCGGATCGCTTGGGCCGCTTGTCGTAGATGAGGGTCACGATGCCGGAACGCGCGAAGGATTCGGCCTCCTGCCGGTAGCCCTCCCGGGAAACCCGGCCGGAACCGTGCACCATCACCACGGCGGGCCGGCGCGAGTTCGAGGTGGCGGCCGGTGCGATCACCGTGCCGTGCATCGTCAGCTCGCCGCTCGGGAACACGACCTCCTGTTCGACCAGGTCAGCGGGCGCGGCCCGCGCGAAGTGCACGGGCGCGATCAAGCCGGCTGTCACGAGGACCGCCACGAGCAGCCGGCTGAGGGCAGGCCGGATCGGCGAGTTGCTTTCGGGGAGCACGGGTGCTTTCCTTCCCAAGGAGGTTCGTACGTACGTGGACACGCCGGAATCGGCGTGGTGCTACGGCTTCCGCCATTCCTGGGCCGTCGAGTGGCAGCTCGGCGGCCCAGGGTCCTACTCGGTTCGTTCGCCCGGTGATCGCGTGCCGGGATCGGGCACCGGGAAAGCGAAGAAGCGGGCGGCGACCAATCGTGCCCCCTCCGGTGCTTCCTCCTCCGATCGCCGGTAGCGCTTCAGCAGCGCCAGGTATTCGTCGAAGAACTCCCGCAGCTCGGGCAGGGTCACCCGGAGAGAGCCGCGGGAGTAGGGCAGTACGTCCGCCCATTCGCCCTCGTCCGCCCGCCCGGCCAGGAAGCTGTCGAACAGTTCCTGATCGGCGGCCAGCTTGAGCTGGTGGAGTTGCTCGATGAGGGTACGGATTTCCGGGTCCTGCGAGGCTTTTCGCGGAAACCGGAGATCCTGCGCCGGCGAGCGCCACCACCGTTCACGGCCATGAGCCCGCTCGGGCACCTCCTCGATGAATTCGTGCTTCGCCAGCATCCGGAGGTGGTAGCTGGTGGCGCCACTGCTTTCCCCCAGCGCCTTGCCCAGCATGCTGGCCGTCGCGGGACCGTGGCCGAGCTGCCGCAGGATTCGCTGGCGCAAGGGATGCGCCAGTGCCCGCAGCTCGTCGACGTCGGTGATCTCCCGGGGCTCCACGATACAAAGGTACCGTTGCAAAGATGCCTTTGCAACTCCGGGACGGGATGCGACGAGCCGTGCCCGCCTCCGAGGAGACGGGCACGGGATGAGCACCGAGCTGCGGAGCCGGTCATCGCCACCACTGCTGGTTCCACGGACCGCAGTCCCACAGCTGCACCACGCCGCCGTTGTGGTTACCGGTGTTGATGTCCGCGTCAAGGCACCTCTGGAACCGCACGTTGTACACGGAACCGTCCCCGCGGAGGATCCACTGCTGCTGGTTCCACGGGCCGCAGTCCCACAACTGCACCTTGCCGCCGTTGCCACCGGTGTTGATGTCCGCGTCGAGGCACCGCTGGAACCGGTCGTTCTGGAAGTGCCGCACGGACAACGCCGGATGGCCTGCCGCGGGCTGCGCCGACGTCGTACCGGCACCGGTGAGCAGCAGCGCCGGCGCGGTGCACAGCAGCGCCAGCGTAGTGCTGAGCAGTTTCATGCTATTTCCCCTTGTACGGGTTGCTGGGAAGGGAACGGCCGGGTTCACCGGCCGGCACCGAGTCTTTCCGCTTTCCCCGTCGCGGGGCAGCACCCTCCGATCCGTCTTGGGTGAACGCCGTGCCACCTGAAAGTCCTCCCCATCAGGAAGACCGCTCGCCCCGCCCCGGGACGACGATCTACGCGGGCGCGTATTCCAGCGTCTTCGCACTCCTGGTCCGCTCACCGGAACGTTTTCCTTGCCCTGACCGGGAAAGACCGGGAAGATCGGCGAATGATCGCCACGGTGGTGTGGGGAACGGGCAACGTGGGCCGGGCGGCAATCCGGGCCGTCGAGGCCCATCCGGCGCTGAAGCTGGCCGCCGTGCTGGTGCACAACCCGGAGAAGGTCGGCAAGGACGCGGGCGAACTCGCCGGGCTCGGCACGGAACTGGGTGTGCTCGCCACCGACGACGTCGAAACCGTGCTGGCGGCGAGTCCGCGGGCGGTCGTGTACGCCGCTTCGGGCGACATCCGTCCCGGCGACGCGCTCGCCGACATCGTGCGGGCGATCCGGGCGGGGGCGGTCGTCGTGAGCCCGGCGCTCTACCCGTTGTACGACCAGCGGAACGCGCCACCGGAACTGCGCGAGCCGGTGCTGGCGGCGATCGCCGACGGCGGCGGCTCGCTGTTCGTCTCCGGTGTCGATCCCGGCTGGGGCAACGACGTGCTGCCGTTGCTGGTCAGCGGGCTCGGGACCATTGTGGACACCGTCCGCTGCCAGGAGATCTTCGACTACTCGACCTACGAGCAGCCCGATTCCGTCCGCTACCTGGTCGGCATGGGGCAGCCGATGGACTACCAGCCGCCGATGCTCATGACGGGCGTGCCGTCGATGGTGTGGGGCGGGCAGATCCGGTTGATGGCGCGCGGACTCGGCGTCGAGGTCGGCGAACTTCGCGAGACGCTCGACCGGCGGCCGCTCGAAGAAACCGTGACCACGCGGACCATGGGCGAGTTCGAGGCGGGCACCCAGGGCGCGGTGCGGTTCGAGGTGCGGGGAATCGTCGACGGCGAGCCCCGGATCGTCGTCGAGCACGTCACGCGCATCCACCCGTCGTGCGCGCCGGACTGGCCGTCACCGCCGAGCGGAGCGGGCGCGCACCGCGTGATCATCGAAGGCAGGCCGCGGATCGAGGTCACCGTCGAAGCGAGCGACGAAGGGGAAAACCGTTCCGCGGGCGGGAATGCCACCGCCGTCGGACGGCTCGTCGGCGCGATCGACTGGCTCACCGAAGCGGAACCCGGTCTCTACGACGCACTCGACGTCCCGCTGCGCCCGGCAGCAGGCCGGTTCGGAAGGAGGCGTGGATGAACATCGACATCCCCGACGGCAAGGACCCGATCGGCTACGTGTGGGGCGAAATGGTGCCCGGGATCGGGACCGCGGCCGCCGGCTTCTCGATGGCGGTCTACTCGCACACCACGTTGGGGCTGCGCGAGTTCGAGGCCGCGCGGCTGCGGATCGCGCAGATCAACGGCTGCGTGTTCTGCCTCGACTGGCGCACCGAACGGGATGGCCAGAAGGTCGAGGATGAGTTCGCCGACGCCGTGCTCGACTGGCGCGCCACCGACCGCTTCGACGACCGCACGCGCCTCGCCGCCGAGTACGCCGAACGCTACGCGCTGGACCACCACGGCTTCGACGACGCCTTCTGGGCGCGGATGGCCGAGCACTACACGCAGGCGGAAATCGTCGAACTGAGCATGAGCATCGGCTCGTGGCTGGCGTTCGGCAGGCTGAACCACGTACTCGGCCTCGACGTCGCCTGCGTCCTGCCGTCCCACCAATCGTGACCGCGGTGTCGCCTTCACGGCAGCTACCGCGCATGCCCTGAAGGGGCCCCTGAGGGAATCTGATGCCGCGAAGGCGCCCTTCAGGGCATGGGCATCGCCGTGTTGTCTGCCGTGAAGGGCGAGATCGCGGCGCCAGATTCCGCGAAGGCGCCCTTCAGGGCATGGGCTCAGATCTTGTAACCCGCGCCTCATACTCGTACCCACGCTGGCGCACCGAAAAGGGCCTCCCAGAGCGTGACGGCCACGAATGCGACCTCCACCGCCCCACCCCGCCCCGAGCCGATGCCCCGAAAGAACCCTTGAGGGAACCTGACGCCGCAAAGGCGACCTTCAGGGCACGGGCCACCACCACGCCGCACGCCACGAAGGCCGAGATCGCGGCGCCAGATTCCCCAAAGGCGCCCTTCAGGGACTGCGCAAGGGAATCCGGTGCCGCGAGCCGGGGCTCAGAAATCCGTGGCGGCGATCTTCTCGATGTTCCGTTCGGCCAGCGCCGTGATGGTGACGAACGGGTTGACGCTGGTGTTGCCGGGGATCAGCGCGCCGTCGATGACGTACAGGCCCCGGTATCCGGCGAGCCTGCCGTAGTTGTCGGTCGCCTTGTTCAGCACCGCGCCGCCGAGCGGGTGGTAGGTGAGGTGGTCGCCCCAGATCTTGTACACGCCGAAGAGGTCGGTCCGGTAGATCGTCCCCTCCTTCGCGTTGATCTTGTCGAAAATGGACTTCGCCATGTCGATCGACGGCTGCTTCCACGCCGCCTGCCAGTTCAGGTCGACGCGCTGGGCCGCCTGGTTCCAGGTGAACTGGGCCCGGTTCGGGTTCTTCGTGATGGACAGGTAGAACGACGCCCAGGTCTCGATCCCGGTCGGCAGCGGCGCGACCTCCGCGAAGGCACCGCCCGCCGCCCAGTTGTCGATGCCGCCGGTGGGGATGGACGCCTGGAGGCTGCCGGTCGGGTCCCAGAGGTGGTTGGCGCGCCCGCACATCACGTTCCCGTTGTCGCCCCAGCCCTTCCCGATCTCGCCGTTCAGGTTGGGCAGCGCCCCGGTCGCCTTCAGCTTCACCAGCAGCTTGCTCGTGCCGACGCTGCCCGCGGCGAAGAACACCTTGTCCGCGGTCACCGTCTTGGTGGCGGTCACCGCGCCCACGGTGTCCAGCTGGTCGATCGTGACCGTGTACCCGCCGCCGGATGCGGGCGCGACCGAGGTCACGCGGTGCAGCGGCGAAACGGTGACCCGGCCGGTCGCCGCGATCTGCGCGAGGTAGGTCTTCTGCAGCGACTTCTTGCCGTAGTTGTTGCCGTACAGGATTTCCCCTGCCAGCGCCGACTTCGGCACGGTACCGGCCTGTTCCTTCTTCATGTAGTCCCAGTCGTACACGTCGGGCACGAACACGAACGGGAATCCGGACCGCTGCGCCTGTTTCCGGCCGACCCGCGCGTACTGGTAGCACTCGGCGCTGTCGAACCAGGCCGGGTCGATCGTGCCGACGCCGAGCCCCGCGTTGGCGCGCGGGTAGTAGACGTCGTACATCTCGCCCGCGTCGACCGTCGGGAGGATCGCGCCGAAGTTCTCCCGTTTCGGCGTGACGGCCATGCCGCCGTTGACCAGCGAGCCGCCGCCGACACCGCGCCCCTGGTAGACGGTGATGCCGCTGAACTCCTCGGCGTCGAGAATCCCGGTGTAGCGCGGGATGTCGCGGTCGATGGGAAACCCGAGGAAGTTGGACAGCGGCTGTTTCGTCCTGGTGCGCAACCAGTACGAGCGCTGGTCCGGGCTGGTGGTGTTGGTGAAGATCTTGCCGTCGGATCCGGGTTTGTCCCAGGCCATGCCCATTTCGATCAGCTGCACGTCGATACCGGCCTGTGCGAGCCGGAGCGCGGCAACCGAACCGCCGTAACCGGACCCGATCACGAGCGCGGGCACCCGCGCCCCGTCCGAGACGGTGGCGGCCACCCGCTGCGCTGCGGCGCTGGCAGGCCCCGCCAAAGCCGCCCCGGCCAAGATAGAACCAGTTCCAGCTATGAAGAGCCGCCGGGACACTGCACCGGAGTTCCTTCTCCACACGGCTTCGTCATTCATGCGATGATCCTCACCGTTGAGGTATTTAGAACAAGTTATAACTTGACAGTGACGGCAAGTCGACATGTACCCACGAGTAGCGTCCGGGCGATGGCACCGCGTTGGCGCGAATGGGCCACCGAGGACGAACGGCCAGAACCTCTTACCCGTTCGCCCCGGCGGGCCGGAAACGGGGCACCGCGCGCGCTAGCTTGCGGGGAGTGCCCCGCCCCCGTGAACGCCTGAGGAAGAGATGACCGACTCGCAGCCCGTCGTACTGGTCCACGGTTTCTGGCACGGCGGCTGGTGCTGGAGCCGGGTGACCGAGCAGCTCGCCGCGCGCGGGATCCAGTCGGTCGCGGTCGATCTCGACGGGCACGGGCTGCGGAGCCCCGCACTGCGCGCCCGCTGGGCACGGCCCTTCGACGCGACGGCGTTCGCCACCGAGTCCTCACCGGTCGCCACCGTCACCGCGTCCTCCGCGGCGGCCGCCCTCGCCGATCAGGTACGCACGATCGGCGACGGGCGGCCGTGTCTCGTGGTCGCGCACAGCATGGGTGGCGCGGTCGCGACCGCGCTCGCCGAACTCGTCCCGGAACTCGTCGGCGGGCTGGTCTACGTCTCCGCGATCGCCCCGGTGAGCGGCGTGCCCGCCGGGTCCTACGCCGCTTACCCCGAGAACGCGGGCGAGAAGCTGTCCCGGCTGCTGGTGGCCGACCCGGCGGTGGTCGGCGCGGCGCGCGTCGACTTCGGCGATCCGGCCAGCCGCGAGCAGATCAAGGAGGCGTTCTGCCACGACGCCGACGACCGCACCGCGGCGGCCGCGATCGCCCTGCTGAGCCCGGACGGCCCGCTGGGCATGCTCCGCGAGGAACTGACCGTGACGGCGGCCCGTTACGGCAGCATCCCGCACACCTACGTGACCTGCGCGCAGGACAACGCCATCCGGCTACCGCTGCAACACCGGTTCATCGAGGAGATCGACGCCGTGTCGGCCACCCCTGCCACCGTGGTCGAACTCGATACCTCCCACTCGCCCTTCTATTCCCAGCCCGCCGCGCTCACCGAAGCGAGCGCCACCGCGGCGTCACGGTCCGCCGCTCAGACGGCCGGGGTCTGACCGAACCGCCCGATCTTCCCGGGATCGGTCTCGGCCGCCAGGGTTGTGGGATCGCCCGTCGGGATCGCGGCCGTACACCGGCACCGCGATCCCGTGCCGCCGCAGAACGCGCGCGCACGTCAGGCCACCCAGCCCGGCACCGACGATGCCGATCCGCGCGCGTCGTGGCATCGGCGAGTCCACTGTGGATTCCTTTCGCGGTCCGGGCCCCTGGTGCGGCGGACCACTAAAGCAGCACTGACTTCATAAGTGCAAGGACTTTATTTTCATCCTCACTCGCTTACAGGGGTTGCTCATGCCCTGAAGGTGCCCTTCGGGGCATCTGACGCCACGTTCTTGCCCCTCGCGGCATACGACACGGCGACGCCCATGCCCTGAAGGTCGCCTTCGCGGCATCAGATTCCCTCAAGGGTTCTTTCGGGGCATCGACTCGGGGCATCAGCTCGGGGTGGGGTGGGGCGGGGCGGTTCGGCGGAGGTCACATCCGCGGCCCTCCCACTCTGAAAGGCCCTTCTTCGGGGTACCAGCACCGAAACGAGAAAGAGCCGCGAGACCCCAGCACATTCCCCCAAGGACGCCTTCGGGGAATCTGACGTCACGATCTCGCCCCTCACGGCATACGACACGGCGACGCCCATGCCCTGAAGGTCGCCTTTGCGACATCAGATTCCCTCAAAGGCCCCTTCAGGGCATGCACCCCGGGGCAGGGCGGGTCCGCGAAGGTCAAATCCACGGCCCTCCCACTCTGAAAGGCCCTTTTTCGGGGCGCCAGCGCAGGCACGAGCAGGAGGCGTGCGCTGTGAAATCTGAGCCCATGCCCTGAAGGTCGCCTTCGCGACATCAGATTCCCTCAAAGGCCCCTTCAGGGCATGCGCCCCGGGGCAGGGCGGGTCCGCGAAGGTCAAATCCACGGCCCTCCCACTCTGAAAGGCCCTTCTTCGGGGTACCAGCACCGAAACGAGAAAGAGCCGCGAGACCCCAGCACATTCCCCCAAGGACGCCTTCGGGGAATCTGACGTCACGATCTCGCCCCTCACGGCATACGACACGGCGACGCCCATGCCCTGAAGGTCGCCTTTGCGGCGTCAGATTCCCTCAAAGGCCCCTTCAGGGCATGCACCCCGGGGCAGGGCGGGTCCGCGAAGGCCACATCCACGGCCCTCCCACTCTGAAAGGCCCTTCTTCGGGGTACCAGCACCGAAACGAGAAAGAGCCGCGAGACCCCAGCACATGCCGGTGCACCGCGACACCGAACGCGCTCGCGGATTCGCGGGTCAGGGCAGTTCGAGGACTGCACCATTCACGGTGCCGACGGAAAACGTGATTCCTGTCCGGAGAACCGATTCTCGCCAGGTGGGTCGTTCAGATTTCGGCGTCGGGCAGGATATGGGACGCGGTCGCGGTGATGGTGCCCAGCGCTCGGGCGATCGTGGGGTTTTCGCGTGCGCCCATGCGGGTGGCGGCGAGGATCCGGCGGGCTGGCGTCGGCTCGCCGCGCAGCGGGATGCGGGTGATCGGCCAGTGGCTGTGCAGGCGGGCCAGCCGCGGGACGAGGCTGACGCCGAAGCCGTGCGCGACGAACGCGGTGCCGGTGTCCCATTCGTCGGCGTAGTGCGCGATATCGGGCGAAAAGCCCGCCGCCATGCACGCGGTGGTGACCAGGTGGTGGTAGGTGCTTCCCGACTTGCTGACGATCCAGGGTTCGTTCGCGGCGTCGGAAAGGGTGACCGATGGGCGCTCGGTCAGCGGGTGGCCTGCGGGGGTGACCAGGTCGAGCGGGTCATCGAGCAGCGGTTGCTGGTCGAACCGCCGATCCGATAGCGGCGGGGTGTCGGCCGTGACGATCACCAGCGCCAGATCGGCTTCGCCGGCCAGCAGCAGGTCGAAGCAGCGGGCCGGCTCGGCTTCGAGCAGGCGCACGGTCAGGCCGGGAAAGCTGTCGCGCAGGTCCGCCGCGGCCGGGGGCAGCAGGTGCGTCGCGGCGGTCGAGAACCCGCACAGCGTGAAGGGGCCGCTGGGTTCGTCGGCCAGCGCGGCCAGCTCCACCCGCGCGCGTTCCCATTGCGCGTACAGGGTTTCCGCGTGGCGGAGCACCGTGTGGGCGGCCGCGGTGAGCCGGATCCGCCGCCCCTGCGGGACCACCAGCTCGACGCCAAGATCCGCGGAGAGCTGGCGGAGCTGATGCGAAACCGCCGACGGGGTGTAGTTCAGCACCTGCGCCGCGGCGGTGACGGTGCCGTGCTTGGCGACGAGCTGGAGCACGCGGAGCCTGCTGTCAATCATGCAAGGATTTTGCACGGTTTCCTGCGCGGACGTTTGATTGTTCTTCCGTGGTGCCCGGCCGCACCCTGAGTGGACGCAGCCCCTACGCACTCCCGAGGAGCGGTATGCGCACCACGGATCCGCTGCTTCAGCCGTTCACGATCAAGCACCTCACCTTGCGCAACCGCGTGGTCAGCACCTCGCACGAACCGGCGTTCGCCGACGACGGCCTGCCGAAGGACCGCTACCGCGCGTACCACCTGGAGAAGGCGCGGGGTGGCGTCGGGCTGACCATGATCGGCGGCTCCGCGGTCGTCTCACCGGACAGCCCGCCCTCGTTCGGGAACGTGCGGCTGCACGACGACGAGGTGGTGCGCTGGCTGCGCCCGCTCGCCGACGACGTGCACGCCGAGGGCGCCGCCGTGATGTGCCAGATCACCCATCTCGGCCGCCGCACCAGCAACTACGCCGGCGACTGGCTGCCGGTGCTGTCCGCGTCCCCGCTGCGCGAACCGGCGCACCGCGCGTTCCCGAAGGAGGCCGAGCACTGGGACCTGGACCGGATCGTGCGCGACTACGCCGACGCGGCGGCCCGCTGCCGGGACGGGCACCTCGACGGTGTCGAAATCCAGTCCTACGGCCATTTCCTGGACAGCTTCCTGTCACCGACGACCAACCAGCGCCGCGACGAGTTCGGCGGCAGCCTGGAGCACCGGATGGCGTTCCCGCGCCGGGTGATCCGGGCGGTGCGCGAGGCGGTCGGACCGGAGTTCCTCATCGGCATCCGGATGTCGCTGGACGAGGACCGCCCCGGCGGGCTGACCTTCGACGACGCACTGATCGCGGCGCGGTGCTTCATCGACGACGGCATCGACTTCATCAGCACCATCCGCGGCTCGATCGAAAGCGACGCGACGCTGGCGAAGGTGATCCCGTCGATGGGCACCCCGGCGGCACCGTTCCTCGAGTTCACGGCCGAGGTGAAGCGCCGCCTGGACGTCCCGGTGATGCACGCCGCGCGCATCGCCGACGTCGCCACCGCCCGCCACGCCGTCCGCGAGGGCCTGCTCGACCTCGTCGGCATGACCCGCGCCCAGATCGCCGATCCGCACCTGGTCGCCAAGATCGCCGCGGGCGAGGAGGACCGGATCCGGCCGTGCGTCGGCGCGAGCTACTGCCTGGACGCGATCTACGACTCCGGTGACACCAAGTGCATCCACAACCCGGCCACCGGCAGGGAGCAATGGCTGCCGCACACCATCACGCCCGCGGCCGGCCGGGTCAAGGCCGTGGTCGTCGGCGCCGGTCCGGCCGGGCTCGAAGCGGCGCGCGTGCTCGGTGAACGGGGGCACGAAGTCGTCGTGTTCGAAGCAGGTGACGTACCGGGCGGGCAGGTGCGCATCGCCGCCTCGAACCCCCGTCGGCGGGATCTGCTCGGCATCGTCGACTGGCGGGTCGGCGAGTGCAAGCGGCACGGCGTCGACATCCGGTGCGGGGTTCTCGCCGAGCCGGAAGACATCCTCGCCGAGGCGCCCGAGGTCGTCGTCATCGCCACCGGCGGCCTGCCCGACCTGACGTTCCTGGCCGAGGGCGGGGATCTCGTGGCCGATACGTGGGACGTGCTCACCGGCTCGGTGCGGCCGCGAGGACCCGTGCTCGTCTACGACGACAACGGCGCCTACCCGGGAATGGACGCGGCCGAGGTGCTCGCCCGCGGCGGGGCCGCGATCGAGTACGTGACACCGGAACGGACGCTCGCCCCGGACGTCGGCAGCATGAACTCCCCCGCCTACCTCAAGGCCTTCGCCGAGCACGGGGTGCGCGTCACGGTGGCGCACCGGTTGCGGTCCGTGCGGCGCACCGGCGACGGTTCCCTGACCGCGACGCTGTCCAGCGACTACGCGGACGCGGAGTTCGAACGCGTCGTGGCCGCGGTGGTCGTCGAGCACGGGACGCTGCCGAATGACGACCTCTACCGGGACCTGCTCCCCCGCTCCACGAACCTCGGCGAGGTCGACCACCCCGCCCTGCTGGGGCTCGGGCCGCAGCGAGTCGTCCGCCATCCCGGCGGGCGCTTCCGGCTGTTCCGCATCGGCGATGCCGTGACCAGCCGCAACATCCACGCCGCCACGTTCGACGCGCTGCGGCTGTGCCTGCCGATCTGATCAGGAAGGACCGGAGAACATGACACTCGATACCGCTGACCTCGTCGACCGGCGGATACCCGGTCGCAGCCTGGAAGCGCCGTTCTACGCCAGCCGGGAGGTCTTCGACCTCGACCTCGCCGCGGTGTGGACCCGGCAGTGGATTTTCGTTGCGGCGGAAGGGGAACTCCCCGAACCCGGCGACTACGTCACGGCGGCGATCGGCCCTTATTCGATCATCGTGGTGCGCGACGACGACGAGAACCTCACAGCCCTGCACAACGTGTGCCGCCACCGCGGCGCGCGGATCCTCACCGAAGAGCGCGGCTCGGTCGGCAACATCGTCTGCGGCTATCACAAGTGGACCTACCGGACGGACGGCAGCCTGCTGCACGCCCCGGCGCAGGACGGCGGTTTCGACCCCGCGTGCTTCGGGCTCAAGACCGTGCACGTGCGCAGCGTCGGCGGGCTCGTTTTCGTCTGTCTCGCCGAGGATCCGCCACCGGATTTCGCCGAGGTCGCCTCCCGCATCGAGCCCTACCTACTCCCCCACCGGTTGCGGGAGGCGAAGGTGGCCGCGCGGGTCGACCTCGTCGAAGACTGCAACTGGAAGCTGACGATGGAGAACAACCGGGAGTGCTACCACTGCGACGGCCATCCCGAGCTGGTGCGCTCGTTCTTCCCGACCTACGGCTACCGCGAGGACCAGCTCCCGCCCCCGCTGCGCCCGGCCTACGAACGGTACTGCCGGGTGCGGGCGGAACTGCGGGAAACCTACGACCGGCTCGGCCTCCCCTACGAAACCATCGAAGAGCTGACCCGCCCGAGCGGGTTCCGGATCGAACGCGAGCCGCTCGACCTCGCGGGCGAGTCCTTCACCCCGGACGGCACGGCCGCGTGCCGCCGCCTGCTCGCCGACTTCCCCACCGCGCGTCTCGGGCACCTTTCCCTGCACTGGCAACCCAACGCGTGGTTCCACGTGCTCAGCGAGCACGCGATCACCTTCGCCGTGCTCCCGATTGCCCCGGACAGGACGCTGCTCCGCACCACCTGGCTCGTCCACCCGGACGCGGAAGAGGGCGTCGACTACGACCTCGGCAGGCTGACCAAGGTGTGGACGGCCACGAACGAGCAGGACGCGGATCTGGTCACCCGCGCGCAGTGCGGGATCACCAGCCCCGCCTACGAGCCTGGCCCGTACGCCCCGTCCGAATACCAGGTCGACGCGTTCTGCACCTGGTACCTCACCCGACTCCGGGAGCACCTGCGCCGATGAACCGATCCTGGGCCTGCCCCCGCGCATGGGAAGACGGTGTCCTGGTCTGCAAGCAGGTCCAGGCCGTCACCGCCGACGTCAAGACGTTCGTGTTCGAACCAGCCGAACCCCGCGTGTTCCGCCACGACCCCGGCCAGCACCTCACCGTCACGCTGGACATCGACGGGAGCGAGATCGACCGGTGCTACACGATCTCGTCCCCGCCGTCCCGCCCGCTCGTCGCCTCGATCACCGTGAAGCGGGTACCCGGCGGGGTGGCGTCGAACTGGCTGCACGATTACCTCGCACCGGGACAGGCGCTGCGCGCACGCGGCCCGCTCGGCACGTTTTCGCCGGTCCAGCACCCGGCGGCCAGGTACCTCTTCCTCTCCGGCGGCAGCGGCATCACCCCGATGATGTCGATGACCAGGACGCTGCACGATCTCGCCCAGCCCACCGACGTGGTCTTCGTGCACAGCGCCCGCGCGCCGGGGGACATCATCTTCCGGCAGGAACTCGATCTCATCGCGGCGACCTCCCGCGACATCCGGGTCGCCCACGTCTGCGAACACGACGGCCCCGGCGAACGGTGGCACGGGCACCGCGGCAGGCTGAGCGCGGACATGCTGCGGCAGATCGCTCCCGATTTCCTCGACCGCGAAGTGTTCATCTGCGGGCCTCCGGCGTACATGGGCGCCGTGCGCCAGATGCTCATCGGGGCTGGGCTTCCCGAGGAGCGCTACCATCAGGAAAGCTTCGACATCCCCGTGCCTCGTTCATCCACTGTGGACTGTTCGGAGAAGTATTCGGTGGAGTTCGCGCGTACTGGGTCGACTGTCGAATGCGGGTCGGATACGTCGGTCCTGGATGCGGCGTCGGCGGCTGGGATCACTCTGCCGTCGTCTTGCGGGCAGGGGATGTGCGGGACTTGCAAGACCACTCTCCTTCGGGGAGCCGTCGATATGCGGCATAATGGGGGGATTCGGGCTCGGGAGGTTGCGGATGACAAGATCCTTCTTTGTTGCGCCAAGCCTCGGGGGGATCTTGTTCTTGATTGCTGATTTCTTGTTCTTGTAGGCGGGTTTGGTGGGCGCGGTGCGGGTTTCAAGCGCGCCTGCGGCGCGCCGTGGAGAACTGTCGCTCCTCGGTGCGGGTCGCGTCGTTGGTCACCAGCGACAGTTCCCCACGGAACGGATCTCTTTGGTCACCTTGGTGTGCCGTTCCCGACGCATTGTCGGTCCCGATTGTTGTTTGGCTTCCGTTGTGTTGTTGTCCCGTTGTGGCAAGCTGTGATATTTCCTGTACCTGATTGGGTGACGGAAAGTGTTTTGCGGGGCGGTAGAATTGTGGCATGGCTATCAAAACTGTGGGTTCTGAGCGTTCCTTGTTTGCTGATTCTGTGGCGTTAGCCAATCTTGTGGAGTGGCGGGCGCAAGCTTTTGCGTTGCGCACTATTTCTCAGATGGTGCGGGTGTCCTCGCGAAGATCGGTGGCCGGGGAGATCGCGTTGCTGTCGAATTTGACGCAGGCCGCAGCGGAACGGAAGGTGGCGCTCGCTGTCGCGTTGACCTCATACCTGCCGTGCACGCTGGCCGCGATGGAAGCTGGGCTCATCAACGAGTATGCGGCCTCGCGGGTATTTGAGGCGACCGCGTGTGTGTCCGAGGGGGTGGCTGCTGAGGTTGACTCGTTGTTGGCGGGGAGGTTCGAGAATCGGAATCCGCCCGCACTGCGGAGGTTGGTCAACTCGTTGCTGATGCGGGTGGATCCTGAGGGGTATGAGCGGCGGCGTCAGGAGAAGATGGCGGCGCGCCGCCGGAGTCCTGGGCGTTCCGCCGCCGGGCGAGGCGAACCCGGTTGCGGATCAGCAGCAGCACGACGATCAGCACCAGCACTCCGGCGCCGCCGAACAGCCACGGCCAGCCCGCCCACCGGGTGTGGCCGTAGACGGTGACGAGTTCGTTCTCGCCGTGTTCCTGGGCGAGGTTGCGCGGCACGAGCATCACGTCGTCCGGACCGAGGAGGTCGTTGCGCGCACGGAACTCTTCGAGGCCGGGGTAGGTCTCGCCGTTCGCGTCGATCACCTTGCCGTTGGCGACGAACAGGGTCATCAGCTCCAGCGCGCCGTCCGGGTGCTTGACCAGCGCGACGCGGCCGGAGATGTCTTCGGGATCGCCACCGGCGTTCCGCACGGCACTGCGAACCGTGCCGGTGAGATCGCAGAAAGTGTCGAAGTAGGTGCCGCCGTGCCGCTCGGTGTCGGGCTTGTCGGTGCAGTCGAACACGCCCAGCAGCCGGGCCAGTAGCCGTTCGGGCGAGTAGTAGGCGGCGAGATTGGCTTTGCGGTCCTCGGGGGCCTCGCCGTAACCGGGCAGGCGGTCGTTCTTGACCGCGGCCGATTCCCAGTACTCCCTGAGGAGGTTCGGCTCGGGATCCGGGGTGTCGGCGGAACCACAGGCGGACACCGCAAAGCCGATCGCCACCAGTACGGCCGTGAGCAGCCGGGGAACGCTACGCATACCGGACAACCTAGGGAACGCGGCCGGGCGGCCGCTTGACCATGACCGGAAGCTGCCATCGGCGGGACCACGGTGAGCCAGCGCCCGATCACCGCGTTGGCCTGCGGCGACGTCTCGACGGCCGGTCGGTCGGCCATGGCAAAATCGACCGGGTGCAGATCGCGATGCTGGGCCCGTTCGAAGTTCGCACCGACGACGGTGCCTTCGCCGACGTGCCGGGCGCGCGGTTGCGCGGGCTGTTGATCGCCCTCGCGCTCAATCCGGGTCACGTGGTCCCGAAGTCGGCGCTCGTCGACTGGATCTGGGGCGAGCACCCGCCCGCCGACGCGACGAATGCCTTGCAGCGCCTCGTTTCCCGGCTGCGGAAGGCGCTGCCGGACGGTGCGGTCGACGGGCAGGCGACCGGGTACCGGCTGGCGGTGGCACCCGACGCCGTCGACGCGGTGCGGTTCGAGCGCCTCCTCGGCGGGACCCACCATGCCAAGGAGCCGGACCGGCTGCGCGAGGCGCTCGCCCTGTGGCGCGGTGCGGCCATGCAGGACATCGGCTTGCCGGACAGCGCGGCGTTCGACGCGGCGGTCACCCGGCTCGAAGGGCTTCGCCTCGGCGCCTTGGAAGACCGGTTCGACGCGGAGATCAGCCTCGGCCACGGCGCGGAGCTGGTCACGGAGCTGACCGACCTGGTGGCCGCGAATCCGGTGCGGGAACGGCTCGTCGCCGCGCTGATGCGCGCACTCGCCGCGAGCGGCCGCGACACCGAGGCGCTGCTCGTGTACCAGCGCACCAGGGAAACGCTGGCCGACTCCCTCGGCGTCGATCCCTCGCCGGAGCTGTCCGCGGTACACGTCGCGCTGCTGCGGGGCGAGCTGGGACGGCGGGAGGAGAACCGGAAGACCAACCTGCGCGCCGAGCTGACCAGCTTCGTCGGCAAGGACGCCGATATCGCCGCGGTCCGCGAACTCGTCACCGGGCATCGGCTCACCACGCTGATCGGGCCAGGCGGCTCCGGCAAGACCAGGCTGGCCAAGGAAACCGCGCGCACGATGGTCGGCGGCCAGCCGGACGGGGTCTGGTTCGTCGAACTCGCCGCCAGCGGCGCCGACGGTGACCTCGCCCAGGCCGCGCTCACCGGGCTCGGGCTGCGGGACACCCTGCTCGGCGCGGCACCGAACGCGGATCCGGTCGGCGGGATCATCGCCGCGATCCGCGAGCGGGAGGCGCTGCTGATCCTGGACAACTGCGAGCACGTGATCGAGGCGGCGGCGGCGTTCGCCGATCGCGTGCTCGGGGAATGCCGCAGGCTGCGGATACTGGCGACGAGCAGGGAACCGCTCGGCATCACCGGGGAAGCGCTGTGGCAGGTCGAGCCGCTGGCCGTGCCGACCGGCGCCGGCCAAGCCGAGATCGAGTCCTCGCCGGCCGTCCGGTTGCTGCGGGACCGGGTCGGCGCGGTGCGCAAGGATCTCGGGACCGATCCGCACGCCCTGTCGACGATGGTGCGGATCTGCCGGGCGCTGGACGGGATGCCGCTGGCGATCGAACTCGCCGCGGCCAGGCTGCGCACCATGACCATCGAGCAGCTCGCCACCAGGCTCGACGACCGGTTCCGCCTGCTGACCAGCGGCAGCCGCACCGCGCTGCCGCGGCACAAGACGCTGCGCGCGGTCGTCGACTGGAGCTGGGAGCTGCTCACCGACGCCGAGCGCACGGTGCTGCGCAGGCTGTCGGTGTTCTCGGGCGGGACCAGCCTGGAAGCGGCCGAGCGGGTTTGCGCGGACGGCACCGTGGCGGCCGACGAGGTGCTGGAGCTGCTCACCTCGCTGGCCGAGAAATCGCTGCTGGTGACCGAACGGGGCCTCGCCCCGCGCTACCGGATGCTCACCACGATCAAGGAGTACGCCGCGGACCGGCTCGCCGAAGCGGGCGAAGCGGACCTGGCCCGCCAGGCCCATGTCGCCTACTTCGTCGAACTCACCGAGACCGCGGAACCACACCTGCGCCGCGCCGAGCAACTGGAATGGCTCACCAAGCTCGAAGCCGACCACGACAACATCAGTGCCGCGATGCGCGGGGCGATCGCGGACGCGAACGCGCAGGCGGCGATGCGGTTCGCGGCGGCGGCCGGGTGGTACTGGTGGCTCGGCGGGCGGCGGGCCGAGGGCAACGAGCTGATGGTCGCGGCCGCGGGCATTCCCGGTGAGGTGGCCGACGAAGTCCGTGCCATGACCTACGCGCTGGTGATCGGCTTCATGACCTCCGGGCGGGGCGACGAACACCTGGCCGAGGAGTGGATCCACGAGGCGTACCGGCTCCGCCAGCGGACCGGGCGCGGCAGTCCCCTGCTGGACCTGATCATCCCGCTGGAGCGCATGCTGCGGGAGCCGGAAGCCGCGGTGTCCGCATGGGAGCCGTTGCTGGACAACGAAGACCCCTGGGTGCGCGCGCTGGCCAGGCTGCAGACGGGCAAGATGCAGATCCTGCTCGGCCAGGACGTGCAGGATGCGGAAGCGCAGCTGGAACGGGCGCTCGCCCAGTTCCAGGCGATCGGCGAACGGTTCGGGATCTCCCTCGCCCTGTCCCAGCTCGGGGAGCGACTCGCCATGCGCGGGGCGTTCGTCGAGGCCTGCGACCGCTACGGACAGGCGATCGCGGTCATCACCGAGGTCGGCGCCGTCGAGGACGTCATCCGGCTGCGGATCCAGCAAGCCCTGCTGTTCCGGCTGCACGGCGATCAGGACGCCAGCGCGGCCGCTCTCGCCGAAGCCGAGCGGAGCGCCGAAGGTGTCACCTGGCCGCACGCGCTGGTCGAGCTGGCACTCACCAAAGCCGATCTCGCGCGCCTAGGCGGAAACCTCGAGGAAGCCCGCTACCAGCTCGGCCTGGCGACCACCTTCCTCGGCGACGACGCGGAGACGGCGAACATCCGCGCGGAAGTGCACAACGCGCTCGGCTACCTGGCCGACGACCTCCGCGAGGCCCGCACCCAGCGCGTGGCCGCCTGGCAGGCGGCATCCGAGGCGGGACACGCGTTCCTGATCGCCAGGGCACTCGTCGGGGTCGCGGACCTGGCGGCCCGCCTCGGTCAGTACGAACAGGCGGCGCGGCTGCTCGCCGCCAGCGTCGGCGTGCGCGGGCTGCCCGATCTCTCCCACCCGGACGCGGCCAGGATCGAACGGGACGCGCGAAATCACCTCGGCGAAGCGCGCTTCGCCGAGGTGACGCGGGAAGGTACCGAGACGAGCCCGGCTCAACTGGTCGAGACCACGCTCGCTTCCTGAGCACCTGCGCGCTGGATGGTGATGTCACCGTGCCGCGTGCGGGCGTGTACCGAAACCCTGTCCTCGGCCGCGCCCGGCTCTCCTTGTGAGACAACGAAGTTGTGCACCGCCCCTCGTTCGCTGACGACGTCGGTGGACACGGCGGTGCCCTCGGTGATGCCGACCTCGATGTTCCCCGAACCGTTCGTCAGCTTCGCCACGCCGTTGGTCATCCGGCCGATCCGGATGGCACCGCTGGCGGTCTCGGCGGTGACGTCGCCGTCGGCGCGGTCGATGTCGAAGTCGCAGCCCGCGCTGCTGAGGTCGAGCTCGCCCGATGCCTCGCCGATCCAGGTCCGCCCGCCCGAGTTCGACAGCTCGACCGCGCCCGTGACCGCGCCGATCCGCAGCGCGAACGCCCCGCCTTCGATGTCGGCGCGCCCGGCGATGTGGCCGACCTCCACCTCACCGGAGGAGACGTTCGCCCGCAGCGCGCCGACGCGGTCGAACTGGACCTGGCCCGATGCCTGGTGCAGCTCGCAGTCGCCGAACCGGCCGTCGGCTCGCACGGCCGAGTAAGCCAGGTAGGCGGCGAGGCTGGACCCGGCAGGCAGGTCGATCGCGATGACGACCGACCCGTCCCTGTCCCCGGAGGTGGTCGTCCGTACCGACAGGTGCCCGTCGGCGAATTCGACCTTGGTCCTGGCGGCCACCCTGACGTGGGACCGGTTCGCCCCGTCGACGGGTTCGACCAGCACCGCGGTGTCGGTCCGGTCGCTCGCGGTGACCCGCACCCTGGCGCCCGCGACCTCGACGGTGGTAGCGATAGGACCTGGCGTTGCGAACGTAGGCATGACGGCTTTCCTTTGTCTCGTAAGTGTTTTCGATGGGGTCAAGCGCGCTTTTTGAAGGTGGACCGCGCCCACAGGTAGCCGACGACGGCGATCCCGGCGCACCACGCGACGGCGGCGATCGCGTCCCCTGTGGACGGTGTGCCGTTGAGCAGCCCGCGGATGGTTTCGATCATCGGCGTGAACGGCTGGTACTCGGCGAACTGCTTCAGGCCCGGCCCCATCTTGTCCGCGGGCACGATCGCGCTGCTGAAGAACGGCAGCATGACCAGCGGCACGGAGGCCATGCCCGCCGTCTCCGGGGACTTGGCGGACAGCCCCAACGCGATCGTGAGCCAGCCAGCCGCGAGACCGATCAGCAGGACCATGCCCGCCACGCCGAGCCAGTCGAGGAAGCCCGCCGCCGGGTCGAAGCCCAGCAGGAAGGCGACCCCGATGAGGGCCACGATGGCGATCACGTTGGTCAGCACGCTGGAGATCACGTGCCCGTTCAGCACGGCGCCGCGGGAGACGTCCATGACCTTGAACCGGTTGATGATGCCCTTCGTCATGTCGGCGTTCACCGCGGTCGCGGTGCCCCCCAGCCCGTAGCAGACAGCCATCAGGATCAGGCCGGGCGTCGCGTAGTCGACGTAGTCCACTCCGACGCTGAACGCGTCGCCGAGCATGTAGACGAACATCAGCATGACCACGATCGGCATCAGGATCGCGTTGAACACCGACATCGGGTTCCTGGCCACGTGCTTGAAGTTGCGGCGCAGCATCACCATCGAGTGGGACTTGGTGCGCATGGTCGTGGTGCTCATTTCACTGCCTCCGCGGTGCGGCCCGTCAGGGCGAGGAAAACGTCGTCGAGGTCGGGGGTCTGGACGGAGAACTCTTCGGCGGCGAGCGCGTTTTCGTCGAGCCTGTCCAGCAGGGCCCGCAGCGATTTCGTGCCGCCGTCGCTGGGCACCCGCAGCGCCAGCGCCTCGTCGTCCCGCGTGGCGCCGGGGAACAGGCGCGCGGCGTTGTCGAGTTCGGCGACGCTGGTGAACCGGAGCCGGACGTGCGTGCCGGGGATCTGGCGCTTGAGGTCGTCGGGGGTGCCCTGGGCGACCAGGCGGCCCTGGTCGAGCACCGCGACGCGGTCGGCGAGCTGATCGGCTTCCTCGAGGTACTGGGTGGTGAGGAAGATGGTCACCCCGTCGGCCACCAGCTCGCGGATGATCGACCACATCGTGCGGCGGCTGCGCGGGTCCAGCCCGGTGGTCGGCTCGTCCAGGAAGATGATCCGCGGGTTGCCGACGAGCGTCATCGCCAGGTCCAGCTTCCGGCGCATGCCACCGGAATAGGTCGACGCGGGCTTCTGCGCCGATTCCACCAGGTCGAACCGCTTCAGCAGATCGGCGACGATCCGCTTGCCGTTGCCGGCGGCCGCCCGGTTCAGGTCCGCCATCAGCTGCAGGTTCTCCTGCCCCGACAGCAGCTCGTCCACCGCCGCGAACTGACCGGTCACCCCGATCGCCGCGCGCACCGCCTTGGCGCCGGTCGCGACGTCGTGCCCGGCGACGCGCACCGTCCCGCCGTCGGCCGCCATCAACGTGGTCAGCACGTTCACCGTCGTCGTCTTGCCTGCCCCGTTCGGGCCGAGCAGGGAGAACACGGTGCCCGCACGAACGTCCAGATCGACGCCGTCGAGCACGACCTTGTCCCCGAAAGCCTTTCGCAGCCCGGAGACCGCAATCGCTGAAGTTGTCATGGGACCACCATCGGCGCCCGGCCTGACACGCCCCAGCCACGCTCCTGCCACGTGTCTGACACGGCGCCGGTCCGTGTCAGGGCCGTGGCGGTTCCGTGTCAGGCGCGGCGGCGATCGTAGTCATCGCACCACCACGAAAGACTCTGCTCCGGAAGGAAGTCCGATGACCCAGACCGTTCCCGTGCCGCGCGGCCTCCCGATGGACCGGGACGCGGGTCCCTTCAACCCGCCCAGCGAGATAACCCGGCTGCGCGAGGCCCGCCCGGTCAGTCCCCTGCTCTTCCCCGACGGGCACGAGGGCTGGCTCGTCACCGGCTACGAAGCCGTCCGCCAGCTCCTGGCCGACACCCGGTTCAGCTCCCGCCAGGACATCGGCATCATCCACGTGCCGCACGAGACCCCCGGCATGCCCGCCCCCACCGAACCGTCGCCGCCGACGCCCGGCCTGTTCGTCGCCATGGACCCGCCGGACCACGGACGGCTGCGGAAACGGCTCACCGGCGCCTTCACCGTCAAGCGCATGAAGCAGCTCGAAGACCACATCATCGACACCGTCGAGCGGCAACTGGACCACCTGGCGCGCCTCACCCCGCCGGTCGACCTGGTCAGGGAGTTCGCGCTGCCGGTGCCCTCACTGGTGATCTGCGAACTGCTCGGCGTCCCCTACGCGGACCGCGAGAGCTTCCAGGCCAGCTCCGCCCAGTTCCTGGTCAAGGACCAGACGCTGGAGGAGAAGATCACCGCCTACACCAACCTGAACACGTACCTTTCCGAACTGGTCACGCGCAAACGCGCCGACCCCGAGGACGACCTGCTGTCCGACCTGGCCCGCCACGACGACCTCACCATCGAGGAGCTGGCCGGCTGCGCCTTCCTGCTGCTGCTCGCCGGCCACGAAACCACCGCCAACGTGCTGGCGCTGGGCACCTTCGCGCTGCTGGAGAACCCCGGCCAGCTTGCCGAACTGCGCGCCGACCCGGACCTGCTCCCCGGCGCCGTCGAGGAGCTCATGCGCTACCTGTCCGTCGCCGACATCTTCTACCGCTACGCCACCGAGGACATCGAACTCGGCGGTGAAACGATCGGCAAGGGATCGACCGTCATCGTCTCCCTGCTGGCCGCGAACCGCGACCCGCGGCGCTTCGACGACCCCGACACCCTGGACATCCACCGCACGGCCCGCGGTCACCTGTCCTTCGGCCACGGCATCCACCAGTGCCTCGGCCAGCAGCTCGCCCGCATCGAGATGCGCGCCGGTTTCGAGGCACTGCTGCGCCGCTTCCCCGGCCTCGCGCTCGCCGTTCCCGCCGACGAGGTGCAGCTCAAGACCGACATGAACATCTACGGCGTGCACGCACTCCCGGTCACCTGGACCGAAACCACCCAGTAGCTCCGGGTCCGCGAAGGATGCTCCTGCAGGGCCGAGGTGGGTCCGTCGCGCATTCCCTGAAGGCGTCCTTCGGGGAATCTGACGCCGCGAAGGCGACCTTCGGGGCATGGGCCGGGATTTCACAGCTCGCGACTCCTTCTCCCATCCGCGCTCATACCCTGCAGAGCGTTCAGGAACGCGCGGGTCGCGGATATCGCCCTTCGCGCGGCCTGCCCGGCTCCGGGCCCATGCCCCGAAGGGGCCCTTGAGGGAACCTAACGCCCCAAAGGCGACCTTCGGGGCATGGGCGTCGCCGCGCCGTATGCCGCGAAGGTCGAGATCGCGGCGTCAGATTCCCCGAAGGCGCCCCTCAGGGCATGCGCCGGGATTCACAGCTCACGACTCCTTCTCCCATCCGCGCTCATGTCCCGAAAAGCAGCCTTCAGGAACGCACATGCCACGGAAGTCGCCTTCCCCGACCCGCACCGCTCCAGGCCCATGCCCCGAAGGGGCCCTTGAGGGAACCTAACGCCGCAAAGGCCACCTTCAGGGCACGGGCGTCGCCGTGTCGTATGCCGCGAAGGTCGAGATCGCGGCGTCAAATTCCCCGAAGGCGCCCTTCAAGGCAGGAGCTGAGATCTCACAACCCGCACCTCCTCTCGTGCCCGCGCTGGCGCACCGAAAAAGGGCCTCCCAGAACGTGACGGCCACGAATGCGACCTCCGCCGACCCACCCTGCCCCGAGCCGATGCCCCGAAAGAACCCTTGAGGGAACCTAACGCCGCAAAGGCCACCTTCAGGGCATCACCATCACCAAGCCCCGCACCACGAAGGGCGAAATCGCGGCGTCAAATTCCCCGAAGGCGTCCTTCACGGACCAAGCCCCTGGCGAAGGCGCAAAGCATCCCGACGGTCACCGCCTCGGTTCGTCGGGCTGGATGCGCAGCGTGGCGAGGAACCCGGCCAGCATGTCGTAGTGGCCGACCAGGAGCAGGAATTCGATCGCGGCCCGCTCGTCGAGCCGCGCGCGCAGTGCCGACCAGGTGGCGTCGTCCAGGTCCCGGTGCTCGAGCAGCACGTCCACCGCGGCCAGCAGTGCGCGCTCGCGGGAGGACCAGCCGGGGGCATCGGGGCCCGCCTCGACGCGCTGGACGTCCTGCGCGGTGACTCCGGCGCGCGCCCCGAGCCGGACGTGGTGCTCGAACTCGTACCGGCACTGCCGGACGTGCGCCACCCGCAGGATGACCAGTTCCGTCTCGCGCCGCGGGAGCGTGCCGCCGGGCATGAGCCGTCCGGCGAAGCGCAGCCAGCCGCGGAACAACCGGCGATGGCGCGCCATGGTGAGGAACAGGTTCGGCGGTGTCGTCCCGCCGACGCGCCCGCTGATCCACGCCACGGCCCAGGCGAACCTGCCGGTTTCGGCGCGCCCGCCCGGCGTGATCCGGGGTGCGGTCACGACGCGGTCCCCGGCCGCAGCAGCCGTCGCATGGCGAAGTTGGCCACCCGCATGAGCAGCACGTACACCGGCGGGCACAGCCGCTGCACCAGGTGGATCAGCCGGATGTCGCGCGAGGTGTAGACCAGGTAGCGGTCGAGCCGCACGCCACGCAAAATCGCCGCGGCCGCCCGCTCGGGCGTGACCGCGTGTCCGCGGAACCGGTCGCGCAGGCGCGCGAACGCCGGGTCCGCCGTGTCGACCCCCGCGACTTCGAGCGCGTCGGCCAGCGGAGTGCGCACCCCGCCTGGGCAGACCAGGCTGACCCCGATGCGGTGCGCGCGCAGGTCGAACCGCAGCACCTCGGACACGCCGCGCAGCCCGAACTTGCTGGCGCTGTAGGCCGCGTGCCACGGCAGCCCGATCAGCCCCGCGGCCGAGGACACGTTCACCAGGTGCCCGCCCCGGCCTTCGGCGATCATCGGCGGCAGGAACGTCTCGATCACGTGGATCGGGCCCATCAGGTTGACCTCGACCATCGACCGCCAGTGCCGGTGTTCGAGCCGGTCCACCGTGCCCCACGCCGAAACGCCCGCGACGTTCATGACGACGTCGAGGCTCCCACAGCTCGCGTGGATCTCGTCGCCGAGCCTGCGGACCTCGGTCAGGCTGCTGACGTCGGCGGCTTCGGCGTAGTCGACCACGCCGCCCGCTTCCCTGATCTCCCGCGCCGATTCCGCCAGCAGCCGCGCGTCGAGATCGGTGAGGTAGAGCCGCGCGCCCGTGGCCGCCGCGAGCCGCGCGGTCGCCCGGCCGATGCCGCTCGCCGCGCCCGTGATCAGTACCCGTCTGCCCGCGATGTCCACGACCGGAAACTTATTCATGAACGCTGATGTTCGTCAATAGTTAGGTGTGACTTCCGGTAACGGGGCATCCCGGCCAGTCGTCGACCCGTCGCGGCCATGGCGAGCCCACCGGCAGGCCGACGAGTTTCTCCGGCGGGGTGAAGGACCGGAAGGTGCACGGGATCGGCGCGGCGGAGTACGCACCGCCCGCGTTGCCGTCGCGGAACGGGTACTTCTCGCGGAACTGGCGCATGTCGTCGTAGCAGGTTTTCAGGTCGCTCGGCGGAACCGGAACCGCCGAAGTGGCAGGTGCCGTCGCGCTCGGCGACCCACTGGACCCGGTGGTCCACATTGGACCCGATCGCGATCGCCCGCTGCTTCCCAGCTCCCACCACAGCCACTCCGGGTGCACCGACGAGTGCCGGATCCCGGACAGGCGTTCGCCGAGCGCGGGGATTCCGCGGTGCGATCGTTCGAATCCGATCCGGATTCGCGGGCCATGCTTTCCGGTGTCATCCGGGAACTGAAGGCAATACTGGAAAGGGTGCCCCCGCCAAAGCGTTCGTAGCGCGCAAGATGCGTTGTTCCTCAGTCCATCGTGTACTCCGGGAAACGGCGGGCAAAGCATTGGTCTGGTAGCGTCCCGGACGCTCCCGGTTCGAGCCCCCGGGAAAATGAATGGATCGTGGGAGTTTCCTTGTCTTCTCGACGCGTCGCCGCCTGTGCCGCGGCGATCGGTGTGTCCCTGCTGTCCGTCTCCCCCGCGGCCGCGGTGACCGGAGGGCGGCAGATCGACGATCCCGCCGCCGCACCGTGGATGGTGACGATCGCGACCAAGGGACCGGAACCCCTTGCGCTGCGGGAGAAGTGCGGCGGCGTGCTCATCGCGCCCAGCCGGGTGGCGACCGCGGGGCACTGCCTGGACCACCTCGACCCCGGGCACCTCGAACTGCACCTCGGCGGCGGGCCGCTGTCCGGCGGGCACGGCCGGATCGTTTCGACCAAGGGCTATTCGATCCACCCCGGCTACCGGCTGGTGTACTCGCCCAGTGCCCCGGGGGACTTCGAAAGGGCAGCGGTGGCGAACGACGCGGCCGTGCTCGAACTGGCCAGCCCGGTGTTCGGCGTTCCCACGGTGCCGGTGGCGCCGCGGGAACCGGAGCCGGGCACCGCGGTGTCCGCGTTCGGGCACGGGCTGACCGCGCCGGTGGCACCGGAGAATCCCACCGCGAGCATCGGTGACGCGCTCAGCCGCGGCGACTTCCGAGTCATCGACGACGAGAGCTGCGGCGCCGAGCTCACCGGTTTGGTCGACGGCCCGTCCGTGCTGTGCGCGGCGGCGCCCACCGCGGGGATCTGCCCCGGGGACAGCGGCGGGCCGCTGATCCAGTACGTCCACGGCAGGCCGGAACTGGCCGGGCTGACCAGCTTCGCCGGCGAAGTGGTCGGCAAGCAGTGCCGGCGGGCGATCCCGGCGGGCTTCGCCGACGCGGCCGGGCTGCGGAGCTTCCTGACCGAACCCCGCCCGGTGCTCGCCCCGATGCCCGAGGGCGAGGTGGAGGTCACCGGGACCAAAGTGGACGGTGCCACCCTCACCTGCGCCCTGCCGCCGTGGGCGGGCGCCGCACCGGATTCGATCGCCTACCGCTGGTACCGCGGCGAGCCCGGTCCGGACGGGGCCCCGGACGGCTACTACCGGATCGAGAACGAGACCGGGCCGAAGCTTCCGGTGACCGCCGAACTCGCCCGGCACAAGGTGATGTGCATCGTGACGGCGACGTCGAAGGGCGGCGCGATCGAACTGTCCAGCGATCCTGCGTGATCGGCGCCCCGCTCGCGCTGTTCTCCGATTCACCGGTCCTCGGCCGAGTTGCGTCGCTGTGGCACATCGCACTCGCACCGCACCCCCGCCGCCGGTGAGCGTCTCCCCTTACGAGAACACTTTCGGTGAAAAGATCACCGGAAGGCACCGGACCGAGGAGAACCGATGAACCGCACGCGAATCGTCCTGACCGCCTCCCTCGCCGGCGTCGTCGCCGCGATCGGCCTGACCGCCACGGTGACCGCGACCGCCGCTCCGCAGGCCGGCCCGGTCACCACCACCGCCGATCTCGACGGCAACGGCGAGATCGAAACCGTCACCACCACGATGGC
>NZ_BAAANN010000052.1:0-46191 GCF_039529815.1 Amycolatopsis minnesotensis
GCGGCGTCAGATTCCCCGAAGGCGACCTTCACGGACCAAGGCCCCGACGGCTCCACGCATCCGCCACCCACCTCACCGGAACCGACGCGCACACATCCGCGCACACATCACTGTGGCTTTTCCGGGACTCCGGCGCCACCTTCGCGGGCATCTGGCCGGGTCTGTTTCCTGCCCCGAAGGAAACGTTTCCGCTCGTGCTCCGCAGGTGGCTTCATCGGCGTGGATGTCGTGGAGGTGGCCTTCGCGGGCGTGCGCTGTCCCGGGGTGGATGCCCTGAAGGGGCCCTTGGGGGAATGGGGTGCCGTGAAGGGAGCCTTCGGGGCATGGGGGTGGCGGTGTCGTATGCCGTGAGGGGCGGGATTGTGGCGTCAGATTCCCTGAAGGCGTCCTTCGGGGACCAAGCCCCGGGGCGGCTCCACGGTTCCGCCGCCCCTCGCACCGGAATCGACGCGCGCGCGTCAGCCGCGCATCATCGCTGTGACCTCCGGGGCGCCGCGAGCCCCGCCTCATGAGTGCCCGGCGGCACTCATGAGTGGCACCGCCGACGTTCACCAGAACCACATTCCCTACCCTCATCAGGGTGAACGCGGTTTCGGAGCTGGCCACCTCGGGGCCGCTGCTGCTCGCCGCCGGTGTCGCGCTGCTCGCCGGGGCGATCTCGTTCGCCTCCCCGTGCGTCGTCCCGCTGGTCCCCGGCTACCTCGCCTATCTCGCCGCGCTCGTCGGCGCCGAGGCGCCCGCGGTCAGCGCCGGTGAGGAGCGGAAGAAGGGCCGCTACGCGGTCATGGGGGCGTCGCTGCTGTTCGTGCTCGGGTTCACCGTCGTGTTCGTCGCGACGCTCGGCACGCTCGTCTGGCTGAGCGACGCGCTGACCCTCAACCAGGACCTCATCCAGCGCATCGGCGGCGTGCTCACGATCGGCATGGCGCTGGTGTTCCTCGGCTGGATCCCCTGGCTCCAGCGCGAGGTCCGGTCGCACCACGTGCCGCGCGGCGGACTGTGGGGCGCGCCGCTGCTCGGCGCGATCTTCGGGCTCGGCTGGACCCCGTGCCTCGGCCCGACGCTGTCCGCGGTCACCAGCATGGCCAGCGCGACCGGCGGCGTCGAAGCGCGCGGCTACCTGCTGATCCTGGTGTACTGCATCGGGCTCGGGGTGCCGTTCCTCGTCATCGCGCTCGGCGCCCGCTGGGCCGTGCGCGCCACCGACTGGGTGCGCCGCAACGGCCGCAAGGTCCAGATCTTCGGCGGGGTGCTGCTGCTGATCGTGGGCGTGCTGCTGGTCGCGGGCCTGTGGGGAGATCTGATGGGCTGGATCCGCAACGAACTCGCGAGCGAACTCGAGCTGCCGCTGTGACGACGACCGAAGCGCCCCCCGCGCAGCCGCGCAAGCCGTACCGCCCGTCGCCGCTCAAGCGCGTGCTCGCCTTCCTCCGCAACACCTGGCGCGGGCTGACGTCGATGCGCACCGCGCTCATCCTGCTCTTCCTGCTCGCGCTCGCGGCGATGCCCGGCGCGCTGCTGCCGCAGCGGGTGCTGAACGCGACGAAGACCGACGAGTACATCGCCGCGCACGGCTGGTGGGGCGAGCTCCTCGACCGGTTGCAGTTCTTCGAGGTCTATTCGAGCGTCTGGTTTTCCGCGATCTACCTGCTGCTGATGGTGTCGCTGATCGGCTGCCTGACGCCGCGCAGCTTCGAGTTCGTCAAGCAGATGCGCGCGAAGCCGGTGCTGACGCCGCGGAACCTGGCGCGCATGCCGCACCACCGGAAGGCCGAGCTGGACGGCGGCGTGGACGACGTGCTCGCCACGGTCCGCACGCGGCTGCGCGGCTGGCGCCGGGTCGAACGCGAGGAGCCGGGCGGGGTTCGCACCGTCAGCGCCGAGCGCGGCTACCTCCGCGAGACCGGCAACGTGATCTTCCACTTCGGCATCCTTGGCGTGATCGTGTTCTTCGCGCTCGGGAAGATGTACAGCTACGAGGGCGACGTGCTGGTCCAGGCGGACGGCTCCTCGTTCTGCAACTCCGGCATCTACGCCTACGACAACTTCCGGCCCGGCCTCAGCATCGACGGCACGAGCCTCACCCCGTTCTGCCTCAAGGTCGACGGGTTCAAGGCCGGTTACACCGCGGACGGGCAGCCGGAGCACTACGAGTCGGACATCCAGTACCAGGCGGGCGCCGATCTCGACAGCGGCACGTGGCGGCCCTACCACCTCGAGGTCAACGAGCCGCTGCGCACCGACGGCGACCGCGTCTACCTGATCAACCACGGCTACACGCCCGCGTTCACGGTGACCTACCCCGACGGCAAGTCGAGGACGATGAGCACCCAGTGGCGGCCGGTGAACCCGCAGACCTACCTGTCGGAGGGTGCGACGAAGTTCGACGAGCCCGGGATCGGGGACTCGGCCCAGCGGCGGTCGCGCCAGATCGCGGTGACCGGGCTGTTCGCGCCGACGCCGTTCCTGCACGGCAACGTGCTCACCTCGATCGCGCCGGGGCTCAAGGACCCGAAGGTCGCCGTCGACGTGCTCCGCGGCGATCTCGGCCTGGACACCGGGAAGCCGCAGTCGATCTACGAGGTCGACCAGCAGATGGTCGACGACGGCAGGCTCAAGAAGGTCGCGCGTGAGAACCTCGCCGTCGGCCAGTCGATCGCACTCGACGACGGCACGAAGATCCGGTTCGACGGCGTCAAGCAGTGGGTGATGCTCCAGGTCTCGCACGATCCGACGCAGGTGTACGTGCTGGTGTTCGCGGTGGCCATGCTGCTGGGTCTCGCGGCGTCGCTGCTGGTCAAGCGGCGGCGCGTGTGGGTGCGGGTGACCCCGGTGGACGGCGCCGAGGATGTACGACGTACCGTAGTAGAAGTCGGCGGGCTCGCCCGCACGGATCAGGCAGGCTACGGCGAGGAGTTCACCCGGATCGCGCGCGATCTCCTCGACGGGAAGAACGGGAACTGACATGCCGATCAACGAGAACCTGTCGCGCTTCAGCGACTACGCCTACACGACCGCGGTCGCGATCTACGTGCTCGCGTTGATCTTCCTGCTGATCGAACAGTCCTTCGGCGTGCGCGGCCGCCAGGCCGCCGAACGCGCCAAGACACGCGAACTCGCCGGCGCGGGCGGCCCCCCGGTCGTCGAAGAGGTGCCGTCGAAAGTCGCGAACACCGGCCTGATCCCGCCCGCGAGGGCGGCGCGGATCGGCCGGATGGGCGCCGCGCTCGTGGTGCTCGGCGTGCTGCTGCACCTGTCCGCGCTGGTGCTGCGCGGCCTCGCGGTCAGCCGCGCGCCGTGGGGCAACATGTACGAATACATCATGGCGGTCACCTTCGTCGCCATGGCCGCCTGGCTCGTCGTGATCAAGAAGTTCGACGTCCGGCACCTCTCCGGGTTCGTGCTGCTGCCCGTGGTGATCCTGATGTTCATCAACGGCACGATGCTCTACACGACCGCGGCTCCGGTGCAGCCGGCGCTCCAGTCGTACTGGCTGGTCATCCACGTCTCCGCGGCGATCCTCGCGTCCGGTGTGTTCCTGATCCCCGGCGTCGCGAGCGTGCTGTTCCTGTTCCGCTCCGCTTACGAGCGCGACAACGCCAAGTTCGCGAAGTTCGGCCCGAAGCTGCCGTCGTCCGACGTGCTCGACCGGGTCGCCTACCGGACCACCGTGCTCGCCTTCCCGGTGTTCACCTTCGGCGTGCTGTGCGGCGCGGTGTGGGCGGAGGCGGCGTGGGGCCGGTTCTGGGGCTGGGACCCGAAGGAGACCGTCGCCTTCATCGCGTGGGTCGTCTACGCCGCGTACCTGCACTCGCGCGCGACGGCGGGCTGGCGCGGCACCAGGGCGGCGGTCATCAACACCATCGGGTTCGCGCTCACCGTGTTCAACCTGTTCTTCGTCAACCTCGTCACCGCGGGCCTGCACTCGTACGCCGGGGTCAACTGACATCGCGCGCGCTTGCCGACTACCGTCGTCACTGAAGACCACCGGGCGACCGGCACGACCGGCGGGGCAGCGCGAGGAGGATGGCACTGGTGACGGGAACCAACGACGAATCGGTGCCTGGCCACCAGGAACAGGACGGCATCTCCGCGGACTCGCCGACGCAGTGGGCGCCGCCCCCGCCGCCGGAGCATTCGGCCCCCACCGCGCAACCGGGTGAATCCGGCCCGCTGTTCGCCGAGGACCGGACCGATTCCGCGCCGCATCCGCCCGCGCAGGCGGCCCAACAGCCACCCGCGCAGCAGGCGCAGCCCGCGCCGCCACCCGCCGACCCGGCGAAGCCGGCCGACCCGTCGTCCGGGCCGTTCCCGGTCGCCGGCAGCCAGCCGCAGTACGCGCCCGGCTACCCGGCGGCCCAGCCGCAGGCCGGGTACCCCGAGCAGCAGCAGCCCGTCTACCAGGAGCAGCACGGGTACACCGAGCCGCCGCCTCCCGGCCAGCAGCCGCCACCGCAGCCGCAGTACGCGGTGCCCTACGACCAGCAGCTCCCGCCGCTGCAGCCGCCGCAGTACGCCGCGCCCCCGCCGCAGCAGTACGAGCAGCAGCCATACGAGCAGCAGCAGGCCCCGCCGGGGTACCCGCCCCTGCCGCAGCCGACCGCGCAGCAGCAGGGCGGGGGCAGGCACGCGCTGGCCGGTGGTGACGACCTGACCAGCGCGCACCTGGTCAAGCAGGTCAAGCGGCGTCCGCAGTCGGGCTGGCGCAAGGCCGTCTACCTCGGCTCCGGCAAGCTCATCAACCCCGGTGAGAGCCCGGCCGACCGCCAGCAGCGCGAGCTGATCGCGCGCGTCAACCAGCCGCTGCGCGGGTGCTACAAGATCGCGATGCTGAGCCTCAAGGGCGGCGTCGGCAAGACCACCACGACCACCACGCTCGGCTCGACCTTCGCGTCGCTGCGCGGGGACCGGGTCGTCGCGGTCGACGCGAACCCGGACCGCGGCACGCTGTCGCAGAAGATCCCGATCGAGACCACCGCGACCGTCCGGCACCTGCTGCGCGACGCGGACAAGATCACCAGGTACAGCGACGTCCGGTCCTACACCTCGCAGGGTTCGAGCCGCCTCGAGATCCTGGCCAGCGAGCAGGACCCGGCGGTCTCCGAGGCGTTCTCGGAGGAGGACTACCGGCGCACGGTCACCCTGCTGGAGCACTTCTACAACATCGTGCTCACCGACTGCGGCACCGGCCTCATGCACTCCGCGATGAAGGGCGTCCTCGACGTCGCCGACGCGCTGGTCATCGTGTCCTCCGGCTCGGTCGACGGCGCGCGCAGCGCGTCCGCGACGGTCGACTGGCTCGACGCGCACGGGTACGGCGAACTGGTGAAGCGCTCGGTCGCGGTGATCAACTCAGTGCGCCCGAAGGGCGGCTCGGTCGACCTCGACAAGCTGTCCGCGCACTTCGGCGCCAGGGTCCGCGCGGTGTGCCGCATCCCGTTCGACCCGCACCTCGAAGAGGGCGCGGAGATCGAACTCGACCGGCTCCAGACCGGCACCAGGCTGAGCCTGCTCGAACTGGCGGCGACGGTCGCGGACGCGTTCCCGCGCAAGTAAGGGTAAAACCCACCTTTACCGTATCCGGGGTGTCCTCGGCGGAACCGCCGCGTTCGCGGCTGTGAAACGGGTCTCAAACGACGACGCCGCGCCGGTCCGGGGTGGACGGGCGCGGCGTGTCGGCTCCGCTGGGTTCAGCGGTCCTTCTCGTCGTGGGGCTTGTGCTGGTCCTCGGCGAGTTTACGCAGGAAATCCGGGTCGTCGTCCGGCGCGACGGAAGTGCGCCGGGAGGGCACACCCACTCGCTCCGCACCGAAGGCCCGCCAGAGAAGTACGGCGATGGTCAGCGCGCCGATCGCCGCGAGCAGGTAGATCATGCTCGGCTCCCTTCCGGTATGCCGCGCGGTCGTGGTCCCCCGAGGTTAACCCTTTTGTCGGGATTCGGGGACGCGGCACCCTCACGGTTCGCCTGCGATCTCGCCGCAACCGTGCCGGGACTTCTCCGGGGTGTCGCGCGCCGGGGACAACCAGCTCGCGTTCCCGGGACGAGAACGCGGCGCGGTGGGCTGTCAGACGGCGCGGGTCGGCTCGCTGGCGTCGGTGGTCAGCTCGGCGAGCAGTTCGTTGACCTCGGACTCGCGGAACCTGCGGTGCCCGCCGGGGGTGCGGATCGAGCCGATGCGGCCCGCGGTGGCCCACCTCGTGACCGTCTTCGGGTCGACCCTGAACAGCGCGGCGACTTCGCCCGGGGTGAGCAGACGTCCTCCCATGGTCGCGGTCATCTTCCGCCTCCTTTACGACTTCGGTGCTATACCGGAAATCGTCAACGGTCGTCCAGGCCGTCGGCACCGGTAGCCAACTAGGGCAATCGTGGCATCTCACCCGTCAGGTACTCGAACGGTTGGCTAAGAGTAAAGAGCCCTTAAAGGACTAAAGGGACATTTCTCGTCCGCCGCAGGTCAAGGGCTCGCGGGTGGTGCCGGGGGCCGGGATGGTTAGGGTCTGTCCATGGATTCGGTTGACCGGCGGATCATCGCTGCCCTGCGCCTCGACGGGCGCGCGACCTACGCCGAGCTCGGGCGCTCGGTCGGACTGTCCGCGTCTTCGGTGCACGAACGGGTCGGCAAGCTCGAAAGCGCGGGTGTGATCACCGGCTACCACGCGACGGTGGATCCCGGCACTGTCGGCCTCGGGGTGACCGCGCTGGTCGGCATCCAGCCCACCGACACCGCCTTCGACGACGACGTCGCCGAGGAGCTGGGCAAGCTCGCCGAGGTGGAGAGCTGCTACGCGGTCGCGGGCAACGACGCGTTCGTGGTGAAGGTCAGGGTCGCGACCGTCGACGATCTCGAGCGCAGCCTCGGCAGGCTGCGCCGCATCGACGGCGTCGCCCGCACGCACACCACGGTCGTGCTCTCGACCCGCTTCGAAGGCAGGCCGAACAACGTCGCTTTGGAGGCCAGGGAAGGCGGCGCGTAATCTCGACGGCGTGAGTGAAGCGCCCGATGAACGGCCAGCGAGCACCCTCGGCCGAGACCTGACGCTGTACGTGCTGGCGCGGTTCGCGATCGTCGCGGTGCTGGCCGTGCTGCTGGTCCTGGTCAAGGTCCCGCTGCTGGTCGCGCTCGCCGTCGGCCTCGTGGCGGGCCTGCCGATCGGCCTGCTCGCGCTCCGCAAGCTCAACGCCCGCGTCACCGCGGGGCTCGCCATGCGTAACGAGCGCCGCGCCCGCGAGCGCGCGAAGCTGCGTGCCGAGCTGCGCGGTGAAGTGTGAGCCTGCTGAAGAACCGCGCCTGGGTCCGTGAAGCCGTCCGCATCATCGAAGCGGACGCGAACCGCAGTGCCGACACGCACCTGCACACCTTCCCGTTGCCGCCCGAATGGGGCGTCGACCTCTACCTGAAGGACGAGTCGGTGCACCCGACCGGCTCGCTCAAGCACCGGCTCGCCCGGTCGCTGTTCCTCTACGGCCTGGTCAACGGCCAGATCGGCCCGGACACCGTCCTCATCGAGGCGTCGAGCGGCTCGACGGCGGTGTCGGAGGCGTACTTCGCGCGCATGCTCGGCCTCGAGTTCGTCACCGTGGTGCCGAGGAAGACGAGCCCGGAGAAGATCGCGCTCATCGAGTTCTACGGCGGCCGCTGCTACTACGTCGACGTCCCGCTGGCCATGTACGACGAGGCGGAACGGCTCGCGGCGGAGTGCGACGGGCACTACCTAGACCAGTTCACCTATGCCGAGCGCGCGACCGACTGGCGCGGCAACAACAACATCGCCGAGTCGGTGTTCGCGCAGATGCGGTCCGAGCGGCACCCGGTGCCGGCCTGGATCGTGGTCGGCGCGGGGACCGGCGGCACCAGCGCGACGTTCGGCCGGTACGTCCGCTACAAACGGCACACCACCAAGATCGGCGTCGTCGACCCCGAGAACTCGGCGTTCTACGGCGCGTGGCAGACCGGCGCGCTCGACTACGGGACGGGGATGCCGTCGCGGATCGAGGGCATCGGCCGCCCGCGCGTGGAGCCGTCGTTCGTGCCGGGCGTGATCGACGAGATGTTCCCGGTGCCGGACGCGGGCTCGATGGCGGCGATCCGGCTGCTGCGCGAGCGCACCGGCCTGTGGGCGGGCGGATCCACCGGGACGAACCTGTACGGGGCCTTCCAGCTGATCTCGCGGATGGTGGCCGAGGGGCAGGCGGGCAGCATCGTCACCCTGCTGTGCGACGGCGGTGACCGGTACGCGCACACCTACTACAACGACGAGTGGCTCGCCGAGCACGACCTCGACATCGAGCCGCACCGGCTTGCCATGGACGAGTTCATGACCAGCGGGAAGTTCCTGCCCGCGGGGTGAGGCGCGGTCAGCCCCCGTGCCCCGCGGTTTCCCGCGGGCGGGCGCGGACGTGCACGCGTTCGCCCTGGCGCCCGAAGAGGCTGAGCATTTCGACCGGCCCGTCCCCGGTGCTGCCGAACCAGTGCGGCAGCCGCGTGTCGAACTCGGCGGCCTCGCCGGGGCCCAGCACCAGGTCGTGGTCGGCCAGCACCAGCCGCAGGCGGCCGGAGAGCACGTACAGCCATTCGTAACCCTCGTGGGTGCGCAGCTCCGGCGTGCTCCGCTTGGCGGGCAGGATCATCTTGTAGGTCTGGATCGGGCCGGGCTGGCGGGTCAGCGGCAGCACGATGTTGCCGTTCGCGCGCCTCGGCCGCACGCGGACGCGCGGATCGCCGACCTCCGGCGCGCCGACGAGTTCGTCGAGCGGGACCTGGTGCGCCAGTGAGATCGGGAGCAGCAGTTCGAGGCTCGGGCGGCGCCGGCCGGACTCCAGGCGGGACAGGGTGCTCTTCGAGATGCCGGTCGAGGTGGCCAGCGCGTCCAGCGTGACACCCCGCTGGGTGCGCAGCCGCTTGAGCCGTGGCCCGACTTCGGTCAGTGCGCGGTCTACCGCGGCGGAATGCTGCACGCCGCGAGTGCAGCACGCCCGTCGCGAAAACGGCAACTCCTGTTGCTGTTACTGGAACTTGACCGTGCTCAGCCGATGGCGAGCGCGGCGGCGGTGAGGACCGCCCAGGCGAGCATCGCCAGCCCGGTGTCGCGCAGCGCCGGGATCAGCTCGCGGCCGTGCCCGGTGCGGATCGCCCTGACCGATTTGACCAGCATCGGCGCGGTGACCAGCGCGACCCAGGCGAACGTGCCCGTCGCGATCAAGGCCAGGCTGACCAGGTACGGCACGGCGACCAGCGCCAGGTAGAGGCGCCGCGTGCCCCGGTCGCCGAGCCGCGTGGCCAGCGTCCGCTTGCCCGCTTCGACGTCGGTCGGGATGTCGCGCAGGTTGTTCGCGGTCAGCACCGCGCACGAGAACGACCCGACCGCGACCGCGCAGCCGAGTGCGACCCAGCTCACGCGCCCCGCCTGCACGTAGACGGTGCCGAGCACGCCGGCCAGGCCGAAGAAGACGAACACCGCGATCTCGCCGAAGCCGTAGTAGCCGTAGGGCTTCTTGCCGCCGGTGTAGAACCACGCGCCGAGGATGCAGACCGCGCCCATCGCGAGCAGCCACCAGCGGCCGCTCGCCGCGACGAGCACCAGCCCGAGCACCCCGGCGAGGCCGAGGCTGGCGAGCGCGGCGGCGAGGACCCTCTTCGGCGCGGCGGTCCCGGAACCGACGAGCCGCAGCGGGCCGACCCGGTTCTCGTCGGTGCCGCGCACACCGTCGGAATAGTCGTTCGCGTAGTTCACGCCGACGATCAGCGCCAGCGCCACCAGCAGGGCCAGCAGCGACTGCCACCAGGTGAAGGCGTCGAGGGCGGCCGCGGCGCCGACACCGGCGACGACCGGGGCCACGGCGTTCGGCAGGGTGCGCGGCCGCGCGCCTTCGATCCATTCCGACACGGTTGCCATGACGATCATTCTTTCCGGGGACGCGCGGGGTCAGGGCAGCAGGGTGTCGCGAACCGAGCGCCGGTCCACCTTGCCCGGTCCGCGCAGGGGGAGCGCGTCGAGGAATTCGATCCGCTTCGGGGCCGCGGCGGCGCCGAGCGCGTCGCGGACCGCCGCGCGCAGTGGTGCGATGCCGGTTCGCGGGCCTTCGGCCACGATCGCGGCGGCCACGGCCTCGCCCCACTGCGGGTCCGGCACGCCGACCACGCAGGCTTCGCGCACGCCGTCGCAGGCGGCGAGCACGCGTTCGACCGCACCGGCGGGCACCTTCACCCCGCCGGTGTTGATCATGTCGTCCACGCGGCCGAGCACTTCCAGCCGCCCGTCGGCGTCGAACCGGCCTTCGTCGCTGGTCCGGAAGGCCCCGTCGACGAAGGATTCCGCCGTCTCGTCCGGCCGGAGCCGGTAGCCGCCTGCCAGCACCGGGCCGGAGATCAGCACGCGGCCCTCCGCCAGTGATACGTGCACGCCGTTCAGCGGCACGCCGTCGTAGACGCAGCCGCTGGCGGTTTCGCTCATGCCGTAGGCGGGCACGATCCGGACGCCCGCGTCCGCCGCGCGCTCGCGCAGCGCGGGCGGGGTCGCGGCGGCGCCCAGGATGATGCGGTCGAACGCGCGCGCGGCGTCCAGACCGGCGCCGCCCGCGTCGAGCAGGCGGACGAGCTGGGTCGGCACCATCGCGGTGTAGCGCGGGCCCGGGGACTTCAGCAGCGGCGCGGCGGCTTCGGCGAACCCGTCGGGACGGAACGGCCCCGGCGGCAGGATCGCGGGCTCGGTGCCCGCCAGCAGCGCGCGGACCAGGACCTGGAGCCCGCCGATGTAGCGGGCGGGCGTTGCCAGCAGCCAGTGCCCGTCGCCGCCGAGCCGCTCGTGGGTCGCGCGCGCGGACGCGGTCAGCGCGGCGGCGGAGAGCAGCACGCCCTTGGGGGCACCCGTGGAACCCGAGGTCGCGATGATCGCCGCGGTACCGGGTTCCACTGGCTCATCGGGCGCCATGCTGTCGCGCAGCGCGGGCGCCGACGGGTCGTTCGCGTCGAGCGGCAGGACGGCGGGGCCCCCGGCGAGCGCGTCGGAAAGGGCCCGGCGGAGGCGGTCGATGGATGCCGGTGCGTCGTCGAGCCAGACTTCCCGCACCGCCGACCTCCCGGATTCACCCGCCTCCGGCCGAGTCTAGATGGCGTGTTCGACGGCGTGCGGCAGGACGACGCGGGCGGCGGACTCGTCGATCCCGGCCTGGTGCCGGGTGACCTCGGGGCGGAACGCTTCTTCGTAGCGGGCGAAGGCGGCACGGTGGTCGCCGGTGGCGAGCCCTTCGGCGAGCGCGTCCGCGCCGAGCATCGCCAGGCTCGTGCCCATCCCGGTCAGGAACGACGCGCAGTACGCGGCGTCCCCGAGCAGCGCCACCCGGCCAGCGGACCAGGACGGCAGGTGGATCTGGCTGACCGCGTCGGCGTAGATGCCTTCCGCGGCCTCCAGTTCGGCCAGCAGCTTCGGCACCTGCCAGCCCATGCCCGCGTAGGCCTCGGTGACCAGCTTCTTCTGCTGCGCGGTCTCCCGGAGGTCGCCGGGGAACTCCCGCGGCCGGAACGCGAAGAACGCGGCGGCCTTGCCCCGGTAGCTGTACACACCCGCCGTGCGGCCCGGCTCCTGGTGCAGCACCCCCCGGTTTTCGCGGCCGAGCCCGGGATCCACCCCCACCGACGCCGAGTACAGCCCGAGATACCGCGCGAACGAGGACTCGGGGCCGAAGACGAGGCGGCGGACCGTCGAATGCAGGCCGTCCGCGCCGAGCACGAGGTCGAACCGGCGGGGCGCACCGCGCTCGAATTCGACGTCGACCCCGGCATCGTCCTGCGCGAGGGCGCGGATCGAATCGTCGAAAACGTATTCCACGTCGTTTCTGGTGGCGTCGTGCAGGATTCGAACGAGATCGTCGCGCTCCAGTTCCAGGTCGCCGGACACGGCCGGGTCGACCGCCAGCACCGTGCGGCCGTCCGCGTCGACGAAGCTGACGCCCTCCGTATGCGTCCGGACGGCCTCGACCTCGTTCAGGATGCCCATGCGGCCGGCGAGTTCCACGGTCCGGCCGCGCAGGTCGATCGGCCCGCCGCCGCCCCGCCGCCCGTCGGAGCGCTCCACCACCGTGCTGCGGATCCCCAGCCGGGAGAGCCTGTGGGCCAGTGTCGGACCGGCGATGCCCGCCCCGGAAATCAACACGTGCACGTCATTCCCCTTTGTTTTACTGACCGTCGGTCAGAACAACAGAAGGCTACGCTACTGACCAACGGTCAGGCAAGTCTAGGCTGAGCGGGTGCTGACCACGCGTGCGCGGATACTGGACACCGCCCGGCGGCTGTTCGCCGAGCGCGGCTTCCAGAACACCTCGGTGCGGGAGATCGCGGAGCGGCTGGGGCTGACGAAAACGGCCGTGCTGTACCACTTCCCGGCCAAGACGGACATCCTCGCCGCGCTCGCGGATCCCTACCTCGAAGACCTGGAAGCGGTGCTGGACTCGCCGAAGTCGCCGGACGGGGTCATCGAGGCACTGCTCGACGTACACCTCAAGCACCGCCACATGATGCGGAGCAACCTCATGACCGACGTGTCGCTGCAGACCAGCATCGCGCTGCGGTACGCCCGGATCATGATCAGGGCGAACCGCCTCATCGCGGGGGACGACCCGGATTTCGACGAGCGGATCCGCGCCGCCCAGACCGTCGCGATGCTGAGCGATCCGGTGATCGCCTACGCCGACGAGCCGCCCGAGAAACTCCGTGCCGCCGTCCTGCGCGGCGTCCGCGCACTGCGCGAGAACACCTAGCCGGTGCTTACGCGTAGGCGAGCGTGAGCGCGCGGCCCTGCGCCCGGCCCGCTTCGGCGGCGGGGCGGCGGGTGCCGGGGTCGAGCGGGTTGGTGCCCATCGCGGCGAACGACGCCTCGTCGGGGGCGACGACCGCGACCGACGTGCCGGAGGACCGCAGGTCGTCGATGACCTCGGGCAGCGGGTGCTCGGCGGGGAACGGCGACTCGACGCCCATCGGGGCGACGATCAGCACGCGGTTCGCGCCCGCCGCGTAGTCGGCGTTCTCGCCGGAGCGCATGCCGCCGTCCACGTAGCGCCTGCCTTCGATGGTGACCGGCGGCCAGATCCCGGGGACCGCGCAGCTCGCGGCGACCGCGTCGACGAGCGGGACGCCGGAGCCGCGCTCGAACACGCGCGGCTCCCCGGTCCCGGCGTCGACGGCCACGATCAGGATGCGCCGCGACGGCCACTCGGGGGAGGGCAGGCGGGATGCGATGGCGGCGCGCCGATCGGCTTCGGGCACGGTGTCGGCGGCCAGCGCGAACTCGCCGATGGCCCGCCGGACCTCGGCATAGGTCGGCTGGGTTTCGAAGATCGCCCCGAAGGCGCCGGCGAAGGCCTCGAGATCGAGTTCGGCCGCGATCTCCGCGGCCTGCAGCGACGGCTCGGTCTGGCGGGCGTAGAGGTCGCCGAGGGGGAGCCCGCTGCCGAGCTGGGCGGCGACGGCCGAGCCCGCGGACGTGCCGACGAGCAGGTCCGCGCCGGTGACATCGGTCCCGCGGTCGGCCAGCCCGGCCAGCAGCCCGGTGGTCCAGGCGATCCCGGCCACCCCGCCGCCACCGAGCACCAGCGCCTCTTCAGCCACGGTCCACTCCCTTTCGTCGACTTCCGTGACGACAGTTTGCCCGCGAAACGTCGTCGGGGCGGCTCAGCGGAGGAAGGCCAGCAGGGCTTCGGTGACCTGGCCGGGGTGGGTCAGCGCGGGCGTGTGGGCGGCCCCTTCGACGACGTGGACCGCGGTCGCCGACGGCAGGCGGTCGCGCAGCAGCTCCATCCGGTCGCGCGGCAGCGAACGGTCCCGCGAACCCCAGAGCAGCAGCGCCGGGCAGGTGATCTCGCCGAGCCTGCCGGAGACGTCGTCGCGGTCGAGCAGGCAGCGCGCGGTTTCGCCGAGCGGCAGGCTCGCGCGGGCACGCCAGCGCTCCCGCCACGCGGCCGCGTGCACGTCGTCGCCTCGGTGTCCATCAGCACCAGGCCGGTCACGCGCTCCGGCGCGAGCAGTGCCGTGCGCAGCGCGATGAAGCCGCCCTGCGAGATGCCGCCGACGGTCGCGGACGGCAGGCCGAGCGCGTCCATCATGGCCAGCACGTCGCGGGCGGCGTCCCAGTAGGTGAAGGGGCCGTCGACGTCGGGGGATTCGCCGTGCGCCGGCGCGTCCCAGCGGATCACCCGCCACCGCGGCGCGAGCGCTTCGGCCTGCGCGTCGAAGACGGTGTGGTCCAGGAAGTAGCCGTGCCCGAGCAGCAGCGGCGGTCCGGTACCGCCGGTGTCGGCGACGTGCAGTTCGCGTCCGTTGACCCGCATGTCAGTAGTGGTACGGGTAGCCGGACCAGTCCGGGTCGCGCTTCTGGAGGAACGCGTCGCGGCCTTCGACGGCTTCGTCCTGCATGTACGCCAACCGGGTGGCTTCGCCCGCGAACAGCTGCTGGCCCATCAGGCCGTCGTCGGCGAGGTTGAACGCGTACTTGAGCATGCGCTGCGCGGTCGGCGACTTGCCGTTGATCTCCCACGCCCAGGTCAGCGCCTCGGACTCCAGCCCGGCGTGCGGGACGACGGCGTTGACCGCGCCCATCGCGTGCATCTGCGCCGCGGTGTAGGCCCGGCCGAGGAAGAAGATCTCGCGGGCGAACTTCTGCCCGACCTGCTTCGCCAGGTAGGCCGAGCCGTAACCGCCGTCGAACGAGCCGACGTCGGCGTCGGTCTGCTTGAACCGCGCGTGCTCCTCGGAGGCCAGCGTGAGGTCGCACACCACGTGCAGCGAGTGCCCGCCACCCGCCGCCCAGCCGGGGACGACCGCGATCACCACCTTGGGCATGAACCTGATCAGCCGCTGCACCTCGAGGATGTGCAGCCTGCCCGCGCGCGCCGGGTCGACCGTGTCCGAGGTCTCGCCGTCCGCGTACTGATAGCCGGACCGTCCGCGAATACGCTGGTCACCACCGGAGCAGAACGCCCAGCCCCGGTCCTTCGGCGACGGCCCGTTGCCGGTCAGCAGTACCGCGCCCACGTCGGAGCTCATCCTGGCGTGGTCGAGCGCGCGGTACAGCTCGTCCACGGTGTGCGGGCGGAAGGCGTTGCGGACCTCCGGCCGGTCGAACGCGATCCGCGCGACGCGCTTGCCGGATCGGCTCTCAGCCGAGCGGTGGTAAGTGATGTCAGTGAAGCTGAACCCCTCGGCTTCGCTCCACACGGACGGGTCGAACAGCTCGGAAACCTGGGCGTCATCCACGTTTGGGAGAATAGGACGTGTGCGTGTGAGTAGGGAGACCACATCCGGCGACTCGTGGCTGCGCGGCCGCCGGTGAACCCGTCGACCGCACAGGCACGGGTCGTCGCCGACGAGCTCGTCCGCAACACCGTTTCGCACGTGGTGCTCTGCCCCGGCTCACGGAACGCGCCGCTGTCGATCGCGCTCTACGACGCCGCGTCGGCCGGGAAACTGCGGCTGCACGTGCGGATCGACGAGCGGGGCGCCGCCTTCCTCGCGCTCGGGATCGCCGCGCGCACCGGCCGCCCGGTCGCCGTCGTGTGCACCTCGGGGACGGCCGCGGCGAACTTCCACCCCGCGGTACTGGAGGCCGACCGCGCCGGGGTGCCGCTGATCGTGCTGACCGCGGACCGCCCGCCGGAGCTGCGCTCGGCCGGCGCCAGCCAGGTGATCGACCAGCAGAACCTCTACGGCAACGCGGTCCGCTACTACGACGAGCTCGCGGTCGCCGAGCGGCGTGCCGGGCAGAACGCGTACTGGCGCAGCCAGATCTGCCGCGCGTGGAACGCCGCGTACGGGGAATGGCGCTGCGGGCCGGTGCACCTGAACGTGCCGTTCCGCGAGCCGCTGGTGCCCGACGGGGGCGAGGACTGGTTCGAGTCGCTGGAAGGCAGGGCGGGCGGCGCGCGCTGGACCGAGCTGCCCGACTACGGCGCGCTGCCCGCGTTCGTGGTGCCCTCGGCGCGCTACGGCCTGGTCATCGCGTGCGACTCCGGGGTGCGCGCGGCGAGCGAGTGGGCGCAGGCGCACGGCTGGCCGGTGGTGTCCGAGACGGGTGGGCTCGGCCTGGCCGGCGACACCGCGATCGGCACCGGCGCGTGGCTGCTCGGCGTCGAGGACTTCATCGCGCGGCACAAGCCGGAGCAGGTGCTCTGCATCGGGCGGCCGACGGTGTTCCGGCAGGTGCAGGGCCTGCTCTCGGATCCGGACGTCGAGGTGCTGCTGGTGCGGCCCGATTCGGACTGGCCGGCCCCCGCGCACAACGTGCGGCAGGTCGGGCAGTGGTTCGCCGAGCCGACGAAACCGGCGGACCCGGACTGGCTGCCCGCGTGGCAGCGCGCCGACGCCGCCGCGAAGGCCGCGGTGGGCACCGCGATCGCCGAGGAGCCGTGGCCGAGCGGACTGCGGCTGGCCGCGGAGCTGGTCGGCGCGCTGCCGCAGGACTCGCTGCTGGTGGTCGGCTCGTCGAACCCGACGCGGGACGTGGCGCTCGCCGGCGGGATCCGGCCGGACGTGCTGGTGCACCGCAACCGCGGGGTCGCCGGGATCGACGGGATGGTGTCGACGGCGATCGGCGCGGCGTCGGTGCACCGGGGCCCGTCGTACGCGCTGGTCGGCGACCTGACTTTCCTGCACGACGCGAACGGACTGCTCGCGGGCCCGGTCGAGGAGCGGCCGGACCTGACGTTCGTCGTGCTGAACGACGACGGCGGCGGCATCTTCTCGCTGCTCGAACAGGGCGCGCCGGAGCACAGCGCGAGCTTCGAGCGGGTGTTCGGCACCCCGCACGGCGCCGATCTCGGCGCGCTGTGCGCCGGGTTCCGCGTGCCGCACGTGCTCGCCGAGACGCTGACGGAGTTCCGCGCGGCGTTGCGGCCGCGGCCGGGGCTCAGGGTGGTCGAGGTGCGGGTGGACCGCTCCCGGCACCGTGATCTGCACGCCCGCGTGCGTGCCGCGGTGTCCGCCGCGGTCGAGAACGCTTGAGCACCGTTCAGGAACGTTGGGACACGGTTCGGGGCCAGGTCGTCCCAGATGGCAAGACCCGCCCTTCGGACGGTGCTCGCCAGTCGATCACGGGGATAGGTTCAGCGCGCTTCGAGTGAACAGATGGAGGATTCGATGCGCGTCAGAACTCGTGCGGGTCTGGGGGCGATCGCCACTTCGGTCGCGACGGTCCTGCTCGCTTCCACCGCCAGCGCGGCACCCGCCCCGGGCGCCCCCGGCGCGGGGGACCCGTACTACCCCGGTGCCGGGAACGGCGGCTACGACGTCGCCCACTACGACATCCGCCTCACCTACCAGCCCGCCACCGACCAGCTCGCCGGGACCACCACGATCCTCGCGACCACGACGCAGGAGCTGTCGAGCTTCAACCTCGACTTCGGCCTGAAGGTCAACTCGGTGCGCGTGAACAACGCGCCCGCGAAGTTCGCGAACGACCCCAAGGACCCCAGCGAGCTGGTGGTCACCCCGGCCGCGCCGCTGGCCGCGAACCAGCCGATCACGGTCGCGGTCAACTACGCCGACACGCCGTCGAAGGTCGCCATCGACGGCGTCACCGCGTGGAAGAAGACGCCGGACGGCGCGCTCGCCGTCGACGAGCCGCAGAGCGCCGAGTGGTGGTACCCGTCGAACGACCACCCCACCGACAAGGCCACCTTCGACGTGTCGGTCGAGGTGCCCGACGCCGTCTCCGCGCTGTCCAACGGCACGCTGGTGAGCAAGACGAAGCACCGCGCGGGCTGGACGAGGTGGAACTGGCGCAGCACCAACCCGCAGGCCACCTACCTGTCCTCGCTCGAGGTCGGCAACTTCGAGGTGCACCAGGCCACCACGCCGGACGGCAAGCCGTTCGTCACCGCCTACGGCGCGGACCTCGGCCCGTCGCTCGACGCGGCGAAGGCCAGCGTGGAGCGCACGCCGGAGGTCAACGAGTTCCTGGCGAGCAAGTTCGGCCCCTACCCGTTCGAGGCGGAAGGCGGCGTGGTCACCACCGGCATCCGGTTCTCGCTGGAGGACCAGACCCGTCCGGTCTACGGCGCGCGCAACTTCGCGGCGGGCTCGAACACCACGCTCATCGCGCACGAGAACGCCCACCAGTGGTTCGGCGACAACGTGTCGCTCGGCAGGTGGAGCGACATCTGGCTGAACGAGGGTTTCGCGAGCTACGCGGAGTACCTGTGGTCGGAGCACGAGGGTGAGGGCACCACGGGCGAGCTGACCCAGTACCTCTACGACTCGCACGCGGCCGGCGACGCGTTCTGGCAGGTCCTTCCCGGCGCCCCCGGCGCGGACAAGCAGTTCGACGGTGCCGTCTACGACCGCGGCGGGATGGCGCTGCAGGCGTTGCGCACCGCCGTCGGCGACGACGCGTTCTTCACGACGCTGAAGACGTGGCAGCAGGTGAAGAAGGGCGGCCACGCGGTCATCCCGGAGTTCATCGCGCTCGCGGAGAAGATTTCCGGCAAGCCGCTGTACGACCTGTTCCAGACCTGGCTGTTCACCAAGGGCAAGCCCGCGGCGGGCCCGAACGGCACCGCGGCGAAGACGGCGGCCTCGGCGCGTTCGGCCGCGGCGCCGTCAGCGCCGAAGTCGCTGCCGCAGATCCTGGCGAACCACGAGGCGCTCGCGCGGGGCTGAGCCCTAGCGCAGCAGGAGCTGAGGGGGACCGGGCCGCCGGTCGCGGACCGCCCACCCGGGCGAGTCGGCGACCGGCGGTCCTATGCTCGGCACGTGGCGAACATCGAGCGGCGGCTGCGGATCGGCAGGCGGGTCGTGCTCGGCGCCGCCGTCGTCGTCACGGTGCTGTGCGCGGGACTGCTGTTCGCCGCGATCCGCAACGACCACGCGATCGAGAGCCACCTCGGCCGGGCTCAGGCCGACGTCGACTCGGTCGCGTTCGACCGCACGATCATCCGGTACGTCGCGCAGGACGGGAACCTGCACAGCCCGTCGACGGGCGTGCTCTACCCGAGCGGGCTCACCGCCGGTGACCTGGTGTGGGTCGAGTACGACACCACCGATCCCGATCTGGTCAGGGTCGCCGGGCGGACGGCGGAGCTGACCTGGGTGCCGCTGGGCAGCACGGCGCTGGTGACCTGGGTGGTGGCTGGCCCGCTGCTCTGGTGGCTCGGCCGCCGCCGGAAGAACCTCGGCGCACCGGGCGAACCGGCCGCCGAGGCCGTGGCCGAAGAGTCGCCCGCCGCATAACGACGGCGGGGAGTCAGCGGAAGAGGTCGAGTTCGAGCTGCCCGGCGGTGGCGAGTTCGCGGCGGCGCCGGTTGCCGAGGCAGCGGGCACAGGTGACCTCGTCGGCGGTGGGCACCAGGCCGCGGGCATCCCAGCCGTTGAGGCCCGCGCCGCAGGCGGGAAGCCAGCGAGCGGTGACTTCGTGGACCGTGCCCGAGGGGGCGCGGCCGCGGGCGCCGGGATGCGCGGCCGCCCACGCCAGCGGGTCCGGCAGCACCGGCGCGGTCGCGGGGCGCGCGTGCCGGAGACGGCGGCGGAAGACATCCAGCCCGGTGCCCCGGCGCAGCTCGGACTCCGGGAACAGCGCTGGCGAATCCGCGTCGGCCATACCACTCACGGTCGCACCGCGACCAGGTTCAGCGACAGCGTCCAACCGGGTAGCGCGGCCGCCGGAACGGCCTCGGCGCACCGGGAGGACCGGCCGCCGGGACCGTGACCGAAGAACCGCTCAGCGGCCGGGATGCGGCGGGTACTGCTGCTGCGGATACCCCTGCTGCGGCGGGTACGGCGGCTGGCCCTGCTGCGGCGGCGCGAACTGGCCGCCCTGCGGGAACTGCTGCCGCGGCGGGTGCTGGGCCTGCGGCTGGTGCTGGTACTGCTGCTGGGGCGCGAGCTGCTGCGTCGCCTGCGGGGGCTGCCCGCCCTGAGCGGTGTTCATGACCTGCTGCGCCTCGGCCTTGGTGGTCTTGTTCGCCGCACCGCAGAAGGTGCACTGCGTGAACCACTTCGAGCCGATCGGGAACAGCGGGATCCAGAACAGCGTGAACTTCTTGACCGCGTTGCGCACCACGTGCGCGGCCGGGTTCTGGCACTGGGCGCACACGAGCGTCGCGGTGCCGCGGTCGTGCACCTTCGTCCGCCAGCCGTAAATGATCATCGTGGAGCTCCTGGGTCATCGGGGGAGAACGCACCCTACGACGCGGCGGGCCCCGATGTGGCTCCCGCGGACGATTCGTGATCTCGGTGATGCCGATACCGCCGGATATGCCGGGTATGACCCGGAAGCCCAGCTCAGACGGCTGTTTCCTGCCACCACGCGAGCACTTCTTCGGCGACGCCGGGTGCCGCGACGAGCAGGCCGTCGGCGGGCAGCGCGGTGCCCTCGCCGCGGCGGTCGAGCACGTGCGCGCCCGCCTCGATCGCCATCGCGACCGAGCCCGCGACGTCCCACTCGTGGTAGCTGTGCAGCACGGCCGCGGCGGCGTGCCCGAGCGCGACCTGCGCGATCGAGAGCGCGGCCGAGCCGAGCACGCGCACGCCCGCGTGCGCGGCGGCGGCGCGTTCGATGAACCCGCCCATGCCCGGCCACGGCCCGCTGCGGGACAGTTCGGTGCAGACGATCGCGCCCGCGGTGGCGTACCGGTCGATCAGCCGCACGGGCTGCCCGTTCGCCCGCGCGCCGCGGCCGCGCGCGGCGGCGTAGATCTGCGCGCGGTACGGGTCGGCGACCACGCCGACGACCGGGCCGGACGCGTCGATCAGGGCGAGGCTGTAGGCGCACCACGGCATGCCGGCGACGTAGTTCGCGGTGCCGTCCACCGGGTCGACCACCCAGCGGTACTCGGCGACGTCGGCGCCGAGGTCCGCGCCGAACTCCTCGCCGACGACGGGGATACCGGGGAACTCCGCGGTCAGCACGCGGCGCGTGTGGCGTTCGAGGATGCGGTCGGTGTCGGTGACCCAGTCGAACGGCGAGTCCTTGGTGTCGGGGCGCGCGCCCCTGCCCGCGGTCGCGGTGATGACGTCGGTGGCGTCGTTCGCCAGCCGTCCGGCGATTTCGAGTGCGCGGGACAGCAAGCCGGGCTCGACCGGCTGGGACGGGCGGGAGGACAAGAGGGTCACGCCGCCTTAGTGTGGGCGTGCCCGGTGTCCGGCGGGCGTCGCGCAGATGACATGTGTTCGCTGATCCGCCGGCGGTCGGTGATCTTGAGCGGATCTTGAGCGGATCTTGAGCGCGCCGTCGGCAAAGTTGGGGAAGCGTTGGTGTCGGTGTCACGTGACGGTCGCCGTGCGACGAAACTGGCGTGCCACAGTGCGAGGCGTGCGAGTCGCGATAGTCACCGAAAGCTTCCTTCCGCAGGTGAACGGCGTGACGAACTCCGTGCTGCGGGTCGTCGAGCACCTGCGTGACCGCGCGCACGACGTGCTCGTGATCGCGCCGGGCGCCGGTCCCGGCGAGTACCGCGGCGCGCCCGTGGTGAGAATCCCGGCGCTTGAGCTGCCGGTGGTCAACTCGCTGCCGATCGGGCTGCCGACCAGGACCGTGCTCACCGCGATGACCCGGTTCCGGCCCGACGTGGTGCACCTCGCGTCGCCGTTCGTCGTCGGCGCGCGGGGGCTCGCCGCCGCGCGCAGGCTGCGGGTTCCCTCGGTCGCGGTGTACCAGACCGATATCGCCGGGTTCGCCACCGCGTACGGCCTCGGGCTCGGCGCGCGTGCCGCGTGGCGCTGGGTGCGGCGGCTGCACAGCAAGGCGGACCGCACGCTCGCGCCGTCCACGGAATCGATGGCCGAGCTGCGGGACCACGGCGTGCCCCGCGTGCACCGCTGGGGCCGCGGCGTGGACATCGGGCAGTTCTCGCCCGAGCACGGGGATCCCGCGCTGCGGGCGGCGCTCGCGCCGGACGGTGAGCTGCTCGTCGGGTTCGTCGGCAGGCTGGCGCCGGAGAAGGAGGTCGACCGGCTGGCCGCGCTCGACGGCGTCGACGGTGTTCGCGTGGTCGTGGTCGGCGACGGGCCGGAGCTGGAGAACCTGCGCGAACGCCTGCCGCGTGCGGCGTTCCTCGGCGCGAAGTACGGCGCCGAGCTCGCCACCGCGTACGCCAGCCTCGACGTGTTCGTGCACACCGGCACCCACGAGACGTTCTGCCAGGCCGTGCAGGAGGCGATGGCGTCGGGCCTGCCGGTGCTCGCACCCCGCGCGGGCGGCCCGAAGGACCTCGTGCTGCCCGGCCGCACCGGGTACCTGCTGGCACCCGGGCGCGCCGAGTTCGCGGCCGAGCTGGTGGACAAGGTCACCGCGCTGCGGGACCCGGCGTTGCGGGAGCGTCTCGGCCAGAAGGCGCGGCAGACCGTCCTCGGCAGAACGTGGCCCGCGGTGTGCCGCGAGCTCGTCGAGCACTACGAGGCGGTGCGGGGAAACGTGGCGCGAGCGGCGTGACATGCACATCGTCCAGCTGGCGAACTTCTACGGACCTCGCTCGGGTGGACTGAGGACGGCGCTGAACCACCTCGGCGCCGGGTATGTCGCATGTGGACACCGGGTGACGCTCGTGGTGCCTGGCCCGCGGTACGCCGACGAATGGCTGCCGACCGGTGTTCGCCGGTTTTCCCTTCCGGCGCCCCGCATCCCGGCGACCGGCGGTTACCGCGCGGTCGACCCGCACCGGGTGCGCGCGGTGCTGCGGCGGCTCGAACCCGACCGGCTGGAGGTGTCCGACCGGCTGACGCTGCGCGGGATGGGCACGTGGGCGCGCCGCCACGGCGTGCCGAGCGTGGTGATCTCGCACGAGCGGCTCGACCGGCTGCTCGAGCAGTTCCTGGTGTCGCCGCCGGTGGCGCGCCGCGTCGCCGACGCCGCGAACCGGAGGATGGCCGGCAGCTACGACACGGTGGTGTGCACGACGACCTTCGCCCGCGCGGAGTTCGACCGGATCGCCACGCCGAACGTGCTGCGCGTGCCGCTCGGGGTGGACCTGACGGCGTTCGCGCCGAAGCTGCGCGACGAGGGCTGGCGGCGCACGCTGTCCGGCGGCGCCGACACCTTGATCGTCCACTGTGGACGTCTTTCGCCGGAGAAGCACGTGGAGCGCAGCGTCGACACGATCGCGGCGCTGACCGGTGCGGGTGTCGCCGCGCGGCTGGTGGTGGCGGGTGACGGGCCGCGCCGCCGTGCGCTCGAACGGCGGGCGCGCGGGCTTCCGGTGACCTTCCTCGGCTTCGTCTCCGATCGCAGTGATGTGGCGAAACTGCTTGCCAGTGCGGATGTTTCACTCGCGCCCGGTCCACATGAGACATTCGGGCTCGCCGCGCTGGAGGCGCTGGCCTCCGGCACGCCGGTGGTGGTGTCCGCGTCCTCGGCGCTGCGGGAGATCGTCCAGCCCGGCTGCGGTGCCGCGGTCGACGACCACGCGCCCGCGTTCGCCTCCGCGGTGGCGGGCCTGCTCGAAAGCCCGGAGGACCTGCGGCGCGCGGCGGCGCGGGCGCGGGCGGAGGAGTTCGCCTGGCCGGTTTCGGTGCGCGGTATGCTCGCCGCCCTTGGTTGACGTGTGAACAGTTCATTCGTAAACTGTCGACTGTGGATGAATACCGGGAGCTGATGCGGTACCTGCACCGTGCCGCGCTGCTGAGCGAGCGCGCCGGTGAGCGGAGGTTCACCGAGCGGATCGGGATCGGGCGCACACAGTTCCTCGTGCTGCGGACCATTTCCGACGCGGCCGAGACGCCGTCGCAGCAGGCGATCGCCGATCTGCTCAGCCTCACGAAGGGCGCGGTCAGCCGTCATGTGGCGAACGCGCGGCGGGAAGGCTGGCTGACGATCGGGAGTTCGCCGGTGTCGCGCCGGGAAAACGCGCTCGAACTGACCTCGGCGGGGCGGGCGCTGGTCGAGCGGGGCCGTGCGGTGCAGGTGGAATACGAGGAGCTGTCGCGGCCGCATCTGTCCAAAAGGGACGTCGTCACCACAGGCCGCACGCTCAAGACCCTGTGCGAGCTGCTGGAACAGGAGGAGCGCCGATGAGCGGGCCGCGGATCGCGATCGTGCTCGGCAGCACGCGGCCGGGACGGCTCGGCGACCGCGTGTGCCGGTTCGTCGCGGCACGGGCCGCGCTCGTGCCCGGTGCCGCGTTCACCGTGCTCGACCTCGCGGACTACCCGCTGCCGTTCTTCGACGAAACGCTTGCCCCGCTGGCGAATCCGGACCGGGTGCCCGCGCCCTCGGTGCACCGGTGGTTGCAGGACGTGCGCGACGCCGACGGGTTTTACTTCCTCACCCCGGAGTACAACCACACGGTCCCGGCCGCGCTCAAGAACGCCTTGGACTTCCTTGCCCGCGAGGCGTACGGCAAGCCCGCCGCGATCCTGTCCTATTCGAGCACCCGGCACGGCGGCACCATCGCGGGCAACGAACTGCGGCTCACGCTGAGCAAAGTCGGCATGCTGCCGCTGCCGGAAAGCCTGCCGCTGGCGAACGCGGACCGCCTGCTCGCGGCGGACGGTACCGTCACCGAGGTTTCGGACTGGGCGGACCGGGTGGCCGCGTTCGTGCCGAAGGCACTGGCCGACCTGGTTCGCTACGCCGTCGCGCTGAAGACCGTCCGGGCGGCCTGACTCCTGGTTGACGACGCGAAGCGTGTTCCCTTAGTCTCCAGTTATTCCAATTATTGGACTAACTGGGAAGTGTTTATGATCTTGGTGACCGGCGCGACCGGAAACATCGGCAGGCACGTCGTGGGCGGGCTGCTCGCGCGCGGCCTGTCGGTCCGAGCGATGACGAGGGACCCCGCCGCGGCGGGGATCACGCCCGGTGCCGAAGTCACCCGCGGCGACCTGGCCGAACCGGCGGGGTTACCCCTGAACGGCGTCGAAGCTGTCTATCTGATGGCGATGGGCGGTGCGCCCGCCGAGGTCGTCGAGCGGTTCGAGCGGGCGGGGGTGCGGCGGGTGGTGCTGCTGTCCACGGCCGACGTGCTGGACGGGGTGCCCGTCCAGCCGGACGAGGTCGCGGTGCGGCACCACCGGTTCGAAGCCGCGATCGCGGCTTCCGGTCTCGAATGGACCTTCCTGCGGCCCAACGAACTCGCCGGGAACGCCCTGCACTGGGCACCCCAGATCGCCGAGGGCGATGTCGTGCGCGCGCCGTTCCCGCTCGCGTGCACGGTGCCGATTCATGAGCGCGATGTCGCGGACGTCGCTGTCGAGGCGCTTGTCGGCGACGGGCATCACGGCGCGAAGTACGCCCTCACCGGCCCGGCCGCGATCACGCACGCCGACCAGCTCCGGCTCATCGGCGCCGCGCTCGGCCGGTCCTTGACCTTCGCGGAGATCGCCGCAGACGAGGCCCGTGAGCAGATGACGCGGTACGCGCCGGCGCCGATCGTCGACGCGGTGCTCGGTCAGCTCGCCGCCGCGGTGGCAAGGCCGTACGTGCCGACCGGTGTAGTGGAGGAGGTCACCGGCAGGCCGCCGCGCGGTTTCGCGGACTGGGCCGCGGAGCACGCGGCCGACTTCGGGTAACCGCCGGGTATCCTGCGACCCGCGGACACGGCGGGAGCGGATACGGGTGGCGGGCGAACCGGAGCGGCTGGCTGAGGAGCTGATGCTGGCCGTGACCGATCTGCAGAACGTCACCGACGAGGTCGACCAGGCGGTGAGCGAGCGGCTCGGGCTCAACCGCACGGACGCGCGCTGCCTGGCCTACCTGGTCGCTCGCGGGCCGTTGAGCGCCGGTGACCTCGCCGCGCTGGCCGGGCTCGCGCCGAGTGCGCTGACCTTCGCCGTCGACCGGCTGGTCAAGGCCGGATACGCCGAGCGAGCGCGTGACGACGCGGACCGGCGCCGGGTGGTCGTCAAGGCCGCCGAACGGACGCACCGGATCGCCGCGGAGCTGTGGGGCGAGACCGTCGAAGAGACCGAACGGCAGCTCGCGGAGTATTCGCCGGGGCAGCTTCGGCTGCTGCTCGGTTTCGTCCGCGACCAGGTGGACCTGCAGCGGCGCCAGGTCGCGGTACTCCGCGACCGGCCCGAATAGTCCACTGTGGACTCGACGGGCGCGGGTGGGCGGGTCTCAGCGCGGCTCGGCTAGGCTCGCGCCATGTCGAGGGCGAGTCTGGACAAGGACCCACACGAGGTCGCCGCCATGTTCGACGGCGTCGCGTCCCGGTACGACCGGGCGAACTCCTTCATGACGTTCGGGTTCGACCGCCGATGGCGGACGACGACGTCGAGGGTGCTCGACGCCCGCCGCGGCGAGCGCGTGCTCGACCTCGCGGCGGGTACCGGGGTCTCGACCACCGAGTACGCGCGAGGGGGCGCGTGGTGTCTCGCCGCGGACTTCTCGGTCGGCATGCTGCAGGCCGGGCTGCACCGGGAGGTGCCGATGGTCGCCGCCGACGCGCTGCACCTGCCGTTCGCCGACGGCAGCTTCGACGCCGCGACCATCAGCCTCGGCATCCGCAACTTCGTCGACACCAAGGCCGCGCTCGTCGAGCTCGCGCGCGTGGTGCGGCCCGGCGGCAGGCTCGTGATCTGCGAAGTGTCGACGCCCACATTTCCGCCGATCAGGTTCGTCTACCGGAGGTTCATGCTGCGGCTGATGACCTGGGTCGGGCGCCGCTTCTCGTCGAACCCCGACGCGTACGCCTACCTGGCGGAATCCATGCTGGAATGGCCGAAGCAGCGCGACTTCGCGGAGATCATCGCCGCCGCGGGCTGGCGCGACGTCGAGTGGCTGAACCTCACGTTCGGCGTGGTCGCGGTGCATCGCGCCACGAAGCCCGAAGCGACCCCGCCCGTAGACTGACCAGCATGAGCGTTTCCTCCCGCCGTGGTGGCGACACCGACGCCGAGGTCATCGTCGTGGGCGCCGGTCCGGCCGGTTCGACCGTGGCCACCTACCTCGCCCGCGCCGGCGTGGACGTGTTGCTGCTGGAAAAGACCGCCTTCCCGCGCGAGAAGGTGTGCGGTGACGGGCTGACCCCGCGCGGCGTGAAGCAGCTCATCGACCTCGGCATCGACACCAGCCAGGAAGCGGGCTGGGTGCACAGCACCGGCCTGCGCATCCTCACCGGCGAGCTGACCCTCGAACTCGACTGGCCCGATCTCACCAGCTACCCGCCGTACGGTGTCTCGCGCACCCGCCACGACTTCGACGACCTGCTGGCGAAGACCGCGCAGAAGGCGGGCGCCCGGCTGTACGAGCGCACCACCGTCACCGGCGCGATCACCGACGAGCGGTCGGGCCGCGTGATCGGCGTCGAAGCCAAGGCGGGCCCCGACAAGACGCCGGTGAGCTACCGCGCGCCGCTCGTCCTCGCCTGCGACGGCGTTTCGGCGCGCCTCGCGCTGAGCGTCGGCATCGAGAAGCACGAGAAGCGGCCCATGGGCGTCGCCGTGCGGCGGTACTACAAGAGCCCTCGCCACGACGACCCGTTCATCGAAGGCCACCTCGAACTGTGGGACCGCAGCGACCCGCGCGACCCCAAGCTGCTGCCCGGCTACGGCTGGGCGTTCCCGCTCGGCGACGGCACCGTCAACGTCGGGCTCGGCATGCTCTCCACGTCGAAGGCGTTCCGCAGCACCGACTACCGCGCGCTCCTGAAGCAGTGGCTCGACGGGACGCCGGAGGAATGGGGCTACCGCGAGGAGAACGCGGTCGGCAAGGTCGGCGGCGCCGGGCTGCCGATGGGCTTCAACCGCACCCCGCACTACCGCGACGGCCTGCTGCTGCTCGGCGACGCGGGCGGCATGGTCAGCCCCTTCAACGGCGAAGGCATCTCGGCCGCGATGGAATCCGCGCAGCTCGCCGCCGAATTCGTGCTGCAGGCGCTCGCCCGCCCCGAAGGCCCGTCCCGCGAACGCGCGCTCGAGGGGTACCCGGTGGCGCTCAAGGACATGATGGGCGGCTACTACCGGCTCGGGAACCTCTTCGCCAAGGCCATCGGCAACCCCAAGGTCATGCGCGCCGCCACCAAGTACGGGCTGCGGATCAACAAGCTCATCCCGCTGATCTACAAGGGACTCTCCGGCTGCTACGACGCCAAGGGCGGCGATGGCGTGGACCGCCTGATCGCTAGCGCGGCACGGCTGACGCCTTCGCCGCGGTAATTTTATCGGTCGGCAAAATTTGCGCTGCCGGGGGCGCGGCTCTCGAGGTGACCCGCCGGTTGGTCGCGGGGCGCCCCCGCCATCGCAAATTTAGAGGGCCCAGGGGGCCCTGCGACCGACTGCACGCTTCCGGCGCGCGGGGCGCGCCGGGTCGCAGTGGTGGTCGGCCTGGCAATGGCCGGGCCTGACGGCCCGGACCTCGCGGCACTCGGGGGTAGGCGGGCGAGCGGAGTTTCGGTAGGTGGGCGGGTGTGCTGCTGGCTTCTGTAGGTGGGCGATGTGGGTGGGGCGCTGAGTGCAGTTAGCGGGCTAAACGTTGTCGGCGGGCGAGTGGGCGGACGGGGCCGGCATTTGGGGCGGTGGCGGCGCGGGGCATGGCGGGTGCGAAGGGAACGTTTGGGGCGTTGAGTGCCGTGATGGTGGCCTTCAGGGGCAAAAAAACGGGGGCGGAGTAGGTGCGGGTAAGGGGGAGCGCCCGCGATGTTGCGCCGCAAGTATTGATCATGCAGTGGGATAGCTCACATGACGCGTGTCCGGCTTGTACCCCTGCGCCGGGCTTTTCGTGCTGGTCTGCGGCTTGCGGGCCCCGAACGGGCCGCTGGAAGTTAGGTAAGCCTTATACCACGGGGGCTGGCGACAAGGATGTGAGTCGCGTCCTACACTCACCCCATGCTTTGTGAACCGCTTCACAACTTCGACGGATCGCTTGTGAACTATTTCACAAGCGCCGCCGCCAGGAAGGGAAGTGGCTGAACACAGCCAGTAAGGGTGCCCTAACCCTCGGACGTGTGACCTAGGTCCCTTAGGGTGCCGCCGAGGTAGTGCGTACAGATCACAGCGCGGAAAGGACGGCGAAACCCGTGCTGATGTTGGAAGTCACCGAGCAGGTGGCACAGGGGGCTCCGTCGCCGGGGCTCGGCATGTACCTCCCGCTCGTCCTGCTCTTCGTCCTCGCCACTGCGTTCGCGGTGCTCTCGGTGCTGCTGGGGCCCCTCGTCGGGCCGAGCAGGTACAACAAGGCGAAGCTCTCGGCGTACGAGTGCGGGATCGAACCCTCGCCGCAGCCCGTGGTGGGCGGCGGCCGGATGCCGGTCGCGTACTACATCACCGCGATGCTGTTCATCCTCTTCGACATCGAGATGGTGTTCCTGTACCCGTTCGCGGTCTCCGCCAACGCGCTCGGCATGTTCGGGCTGGTGGAGATCGTCCTGTTCATCGCGACCGTCGGTTTCGCGTACGCCTACGTGTGGCGTCGCGGCGGGCTGGATTGGAACTAAACGATGGGTCTCGAAGAAAAGCTCCCCAACGGCATCCTGCTGGCCAGCCTCGAAGGACTGGTGAACTGGGCGCGGAAGAACTCGCTGTGGCCGGCCACCTTCGGCCTCGCCTGCTGCGCGATCGAGATGATGACGGTCGGCGGCTCCCGCTACGACATCGCGCGCTTCGGCATGGAGCGCTTCAGCGCCACCCCGCGCCAGGCCGATCTGATGATCGTCGCCGGCCGGGTCACGCAGAAGATGGCGCCGGTGCTCCGCCAGATCTACGACCAGATGGCCGAGCCGCGCTGGGTGCTCGCGATGGGCGTCTGCGCCTCCTCCGGCGGCATGTTCAACAACTACGCCGTGGTGCAGGGCGTCGACCACATCGTGCCGGTCGACATGTACCTCCCCGGCTGCCCGCCGCGGCCGGAGATGCTGCTCGACGCGATCCTCAAGCTGCACGCCAAGATCCAGGACGAGCCCATCAACGCGCGCCGCGCGGCGCTGCGGGCCGCCAGCGGCGCGCGCACCGAGCTGGTCCCGTCTTCGATCAAGTACGCGAAGAAGAAGGGCTGACCCCCGATGCCTGACACCCCGGAAACCGGCGGCGAGCAGTCGAGCGCCGAGCGTCCCGGTGACGCCGCGGGCGGCGACGCGCTCCAGCCCGCCGGTACCCGTCCCGCCGAGGCCGCCGAACCCGTCGTCGCGGGCAAGCAGCGCAAGGGCATGTTCGGCGTCTCCGGCAGCGGTGACACCTCGGGCTACGGCGGCCTTCGCCTGCCAGCCCACACCGCGCCGCCCGCCGAGCGGCCCTACGGCGGCTGGTTCGACGAGTTCGCCGACGAGTTCTACGCCGCGCTCGCCGACAACGGCATCCCCGCCGAGGCCGTCCAGCAGGTGACCGTCGACCGCGACGAGATCACCTTCTACGTGCGGCGCGAGCACCTGCTGGAGATCTGCCGGACGCTGCGCAACGACGCGGGCCTGCGGTTCGAGCTGTGCAGCTCGGTCTCGGGCGTCGACTACGGCGTGGACGTGCCGCAGCGGCTGCACTCGGTGTACCACCTGACGTCGATGACCTACCGCAGGCGCATCCGCCTCGAGGTGACGCTCGACATCGAGGACCCGCACCTTCCGTCCATTGTGGAGGTCTACCCGACCGCCGACTGGCAGGAGCGGGAGGCATACGACATGTTCGGCATCGTCTACGACGGCCACCCGGCGCTGACCAGGATCCTGATGCCGGACGACTGGGACGGCCACCCGCAGCGCAAGGACTACCCGCTCGGCGGGATCCCGGTGGAGTACAAGGGCGCGGAGATCCCGCCCCCGGATCAGCGGAGGTCGTACTCGTGACCACTAGCGACACCACGGCGAGCGGGGCCACCGAGTACGAAGGCGCCGGAAGCGGCCCCGCCTACGCGGATTCGCGCGAAACCACCGAAGGCCGCGTCTACACGGTTTCCGGCGGCGACTGGGACGACGTCCTGTCCGACGCGCAGCACGACGAGCGCATGGTCATCAACATGGGCCCGCAGCACCCGTCGACGCACGGCGTGCTCCGGCTCGTGCTGGAGATGGAGGGCGAGACCGTCACCCAGCTCCGCTCGGTCATCGGCTACCTGCACACCGGGATCGAGAAGAACTGCGAGTACCGCACCTGGACCCAGGGCGTCACGTTCGTGACGCGCATGGACTACCTGGCGCCGCTGTCCACCGAGATGGCGTACTGCCTCGCGGTGGAGAAGCTGCTCGGCATCAAGGCGCCGCCGCGCGCCGAGCTGCTGCGCATCCTGCTGCTGGAGATCAACCGCATCGGCTCGCACTTCGTCTACATCGCCACCGGCGGCATGGAGCTGGGCGCCACCACCGCGATGACGCTCGGGTTCCGCGAGCGCGAGGTCGTGCTGCACCTGCTGGAGCACCTCACCGGGCTGCGGATGAACCACGCGTTCATCCGGCCGGGCGGGCTCGCGCAGGACATGCCGGACGACTACCACGAGGCCGTGACCGAGTTCGTCAAGACGATGGAAGAGCGCCTTCCGTTGTACGACAAGCTCTTCACCGGCCAGCCGATCTGGCGCAACCGGCTCAAGGACGTCGGGTACCTGCCGGTCGACGGGTGCCTCGCGCTCGGGATCACCGGCCCGGTGCTGCGCTCGGCGGGCCTGGCCTGGGACCTGCGCAAGACGCAGCCGTACTCGCGTTACGACGAGGTCGAGTTCGACGTGCCGACCTCGACCGACGCGGACTGCTGGGCGCGGTACCTGATCCGCGTCGAGGAGATGCACCAGAGCCTGCGGATCATCAAGCAGGTGCTGAAGATGCTGGAGCCCGGTGCGGTGATGGTCGAGGACAAGAAGGTCGCGTGGCCCGCCCAGCTCTCGATCTCCAGCGACGGCATGGGCAACTCGCTCGAACACGTCCGCAAGATCATGGGCCAGTCGATGGAGTCGCTCATCCACCACTTCAAGCTGGTGACCGAGGGCTTCCACGTGCCGGCGGGCCAGGCGTACGCGCCGGTGGAGTCGCCGCGCGGCGAACTGGGGGCGCACCTGGTGTCCGACGGCGGCACCCGGCCGCTGCGCGTGCACATCAGGGAACCAAGTTTCGTGAACCTGCAGGCGATGCCCGCGATGGCCGAAGGCGGCCTGGTCGCCGACGTGATCGCGGCGGTCGCTTCGATCGACCCGGTGATGGGGGGAGTGGACCGATGACCAACCCGACGGCAGTCCCGGAGCCGGGACCGCGCGGCGCGGCGACGACGCACGCCGCCGCGGGCCCCGACACCGACGTGGTGGGCATCGCGCCGGACCCGGCCGCGGCCGAGGGCATCCTCGCCGACGCTCCGGCGGAGGACATCTTCGGCGAGGACGTCCACACCAAGGCCAAGGACCTGATCTCGCGGTACCCGCAGTCGAGGTCGGCGCTGCTGCCGATGCTGCACCTGGTGCAGTCGGTGCAGGGCTACGTCAGCCAGGAGGGCATCGCCTTCTGCGGCAGGCAGCTCGGCCTGTCCGACGCCGAGGTCAGCGCGGTCGCGACGTTCTACACCATGTACAAGCGCCGCCCGTGCGGCGAGCACCTGGTGAGCGTCTGCACCAACACGCTGTGCGCGGCGCTCGGTGGCGACCGGATCTACCGAACCCTGCAGGAGCACCTCGGCGAGGACGGGAAACCGTTGGGGCACGAGGAAACCGTCGGTGAGCCCGGCGAGCCGGGGTCGCTGACCGTCGAGCACGCCGAGTGCCTCGCCGCGTGCGATCTCGGTCCGGTGCTCCAGGTCAACTACGAGTACTTCGACAACCAGACGCCGGAAAAAGCGGTCGCACTGGTCGACGCGCTGCGGGCAGGCAAGAAGCCCGCACCGACGCGCGGCGCCCCGTTGAGCGATTTCAAGGGCGCCGAACTGCAGCTCGCCGGGTTCTTCCCGGAGGACGAGGCGACCTACCGCGGTGACGTCGACGGCCCGTCGGCGGCGGTCGAGACGTTGCGTGGCGCGGCACTCGCGCAGGACCGCGGCTGGGTCGCCCCGGCGGCGCAGGACGTTCCGCTTCCCACGCTGCCCCCTAAAGACGGGGAGAAGAAGTAATGGCTGATCCGATCACGCCGGTGCTCACCAAGCGGTGGCTTTCGCCGGAGTCCTGGAAGCTCGAAACCTACGAGCGGCTGGAGGGCTACACCGCGGTGCGCAAGGCACTGCGGGGCACGCCGGAACAGCTCGTGCAGCTCATCAAGGACGCGGGCCTGCGCGGCCGCGGCGGCGCGGGTTTCCCGGCGGGCGTGAAGTGGTCGTTCATGCCCCCGAACGAGGACAAGCCGCATTATCTCGTGATCAACGCCGACGAGGGCGAGCCCGGTACCTGCAAGGACATTCCGCTGATGATGGCGGACCCGCACTCGCTCATCGAGGGCTGCGTCATCGCCTCGTACGCGATGCGGTCGCACCACTGCTTCATCTACGTGCGCGGCGAGGCACTGCACTGCATCCGCCGCCTGAACGCGGCGGTGCGCGAGGCGAAGCAGGCCGGGTACCTCGGCAAGAACGTGCTCGGCTCGGGTTTCGACATCGAGATCACCGTGCACGCGGGCGCGGGCGCCTACATCTGCGGTGAGGAAACCGCGCTGCTCGACTCGCTGGAGGGCCGCCGCGGGCAGCCCCGCCTGAAGCCGCCGTTCCCCGCGGCCGCCGGGCTCTACGCGGCGCCGACCACGGTCAACAACGTCGAGACGATCGCGAGCGCGCCGTTCATCGTCAACGCGGGCGCCGACTGGTTCCGCCAGATGGGCCGCGAGAAGTCGCCCGGCCCGAAGATCTACTCGATCTCGGGGCACGTCGAGAACCCCGGCCAGTACGAGTGTCCACTGGGGACGACGCTGCGCGAGCTGCTGGAAATGGCCGGGGGCATGAAGGACGGCATCCCGCTCAAGTTCTGGACGCCGGGCGGGTCGTCGACGCCGATGTTCACCGCCGACCACCTCGACACCCCGCTCGACTTCGAAGGCGCCGCCGAGGCCGGTTCGATGCTCGGCACCACCGCGGTGATGGTCTTCAACGAGACCGTTTCCGTGCCGTGGGCGGTGATGAAGTGGACCCAGTTCTACGAGCACGAGTCGTGCGGCAAGTGCACGCCGTGCCGCGAGGGCACGTACTGGCTCGCGCAGGTGCTGGAGCGCATGGTCGAAGGCCACGGCACCGAGGAGGACATCGACACCCTTCTCGACGTCTGCGACAACATCCTCGGCCGCTCGTTCTGCGCGCTCGGTGACGGCGCGGTGTCGCCGATCACCAGCGGCATCAAGTACTTCCGCGAGGAGTTCCTCGCGCTCTGTGAATTGAACAAGGGCGAAAAGAACAAGGCCAAGCCTGAACTGGTTGGAGCACAGGCATGACGGTGACCCAGGAGCCGACGAAGGCCGAGGAGACCCCGGTCCCCGAAGGCCACGTCAAGCTGACCATCGACGGCGAAGAGGTCATCGCACCGAAGGGCGAGCTGCTGATCCGCACCGCGGAACGGCTCGGCACGGTCATCCCGCGGTTCTGCGACCACCCGCTGCTCGACCCGGCGGGCGCCTGCCGCCAGTGCCTGGTCGAGGTCGAGATGGGCGGCCGCCCGATGCCGAAGCCGCAGGCCTCGTGCACGATGACGGTCGCCGACGGCATGGTGGTGAAGACGCAGCTCACCAGCGGGGTCGCCGACAAGGCCCAGCAAGGGGTGATGGAGCTGCTGCTCATCAACCACCCCCTGGACTGCCCGATCTGCGACAAGGGCGGCGAGTGCCCGCTGCAGAACCAGGCGCTCGCGCACGGGCGCGCGGAGTCCCGGTTCGTCGACACCAAGCGGACGTTCCCGAAGCCGCTGCCGATCTCGTCGCAGGTGCTGCTCGACCGCGAGCGCTGCGTGCTGTGCCAGCGCTGCACCAGGTTCTCCGCGCAGATCGCCGGTGACCCGTTCATCGAGTTGCTCGAACGCGGCGCGCACCAGCAGATCGGCACCGCCGAGACCGCGGACGTACTGGACCTGGCTTCGCGGACGAGTTCCGGCCAGCCGTTCCAGTCGTACTTCTCCGGCAACGTGATCCAGATCTGCCCGGTCGGCGCGCTGACCAGCGCCGCGTACCGGTTCCGGTCGCGGCCGTTCGACCTGGTGTCCGCGCCGAGCGTGTGCGAGCACTGCTCGTCGGGCTGCGCCGAGCGCACCGACTTCCGCCGCGGCAAGGTCACCCGCAAGCTCGCGGGCGACGACCCCGAGGTCAACGAGGAGTGGATCTGCGACAAGGGCCGCTTCGCGTTCCGGTACGCACAGGCAGGCGACCGGATCCGGCGCCCGCTGGTCCGCAACCCGGAAACCCGTGAGCTGGAAGAGGCTTCCTGGACCGACGCGCTGCGCGCCGCGTCCGAAGGGCTCGCGAAGGCCCGTGACGGCAAGGGCGTCGGCGTGCTCCCCGGCGGCAGGCTGACCGTCGAAGACGCCTACGCGTACTCGAAGTTCGCGCGGATCGCGTTGCGCACCAACGACATCGACTTCCGCGCGCGGGCGCACTCCGCCGAGGAGCTGGCGTTCCTGTCCTCGCGGGTCGTCGGCACGTCGCCGGACAACGGCGTCACCTTCGGCGAGATCGAGCGCGCCCGCACCGTGCTGTGCGTCGCGTTCGAGCCGGAGGAGGAGGCGCCGATCGTCTTCCTGCGGCTGCGCAAGGCGGCGCGCGCGAACCGCACCAAGGTCGTCCACTTGGGACAGTGGACCACCTCGTCGGTCCGCAAGACCTTCGGCGAACTGCTCGCCTGCGTGCCCGGCGAGGAGGCGGCGGCGCTGGACGCGATCGCCACCCACGCCAAGGACCTCGACGAGGCGCTCGCCTCCGAGGGCGCGGTCATCCTCGTCGGCGAGCGCGCCGCCGAGGTCCCGGGGCTGTTCTCCTCGGTGCACGCGCTGGCTGAGCGCACCGGCGCCCGCGTCGCGTGGATCCCGCGCCGCGCGGGGGAACGGGGCGCGCTGGAGGCCGGCGCGCTGCCGGGGCTGCTCCCCGGCGGCCGTCGCGTGGACGACGACGCGGCCCGCGCCGAGGTCGAAAAGGCTTGGGGCGCAACGCTTCCCGCGCAGCCGGGCCGGGACCTCACCGGAATCGTCGAGGCGGCGGCGACGCACCAGCTCGACGGGCTGCTCGTCGGCGGCGTCGACCCGGCCGACCTGCCGGACCCGGCGCTCGCGCTGCGGGCACTGGGCAACGCGGGGTTCGTGGTGAGCCTCGAACTGCGGGTGAGCGCGGTCACCGAGCACGCGGACGTGGTGCTCCCGATCGCGCCCGCGGTCGAGAAGTCCGGCAGCTACCTCAACTGGGAAGGCCGCCGCCGCGAGTTCGACATCACCCTGGAAGGCACCGGCGCGCTGCCGGACTGCCGGGTGCTCGACACCCTCGCCGTCGAGATGGACGTCGACCTCTACACCCAGACCACCGCGGCCGCGGCGGGTGATCTCGCCCGGCTCGGCGCATCCGCCGCGCCAAGGGCTTACGAGCCCCCCGCTCCGGGCGCGAGCCGCGCGCAGCCGGGCGAAGGCGAAGTGGTCCTCGCGACCTGGCGGCAGCTCCTGGACAACGGCTCGCTGCAGGACGACGAGCCGCACCTGGCTGGCACGCGCCGCAGGGTCATGGCCAGGCTGTCCGAAAGCACGGCGAACGGGCACCGGAGCGTGACCGTCTCGACCGGCCGTGGCTCGATCACGCTGCCGGTGGAGGTCGCCGACCTGCCCGACGGCGTGGTGTGGCTACCGTCCAATTCGGACGGCAGCGCGGTACGGCGTGACCTCGGTGCCGGGCACGGCGCCGTGGTGTCACTCAGCGGAGGTGAGCGATGAGCCCGCTGCTGGCTCAGGCAGGACCGCTACTGGCGCAAGGACCGGAGCCGATGACGCGGGCGCAGCTGCTCGCGGACGACCCGTTCTGGCTGATCCTGCTCAAGGCCGTGGTGATCCTGCTGATCGGCCCGATCCTGACGATCTTCCTGATCGTCTGGGAGCGCAAGGCGGTCGGCCGCATGCAGAACCGGCCCGGCCCTAACCGGGTCGGCCCCGGCGGGTACCTGCAGTCACTGGCCGACGCGATCAAGCTCCCGTTCAAGGAGCAGATCATCCCGGACACCGCCGACCGCAAGGTGTACTTCCTGGCACCGGTGCTCTCCGCGGTGCCGGCGCTGATCGCGCTGGCCGCGATCCCGTTCGGGCCCGAGGTCTCGATCTTCGGCGAGCGCACCGTGCTCCAGCTCGTCGACCTGCCGGTCGGCGTGCTGGTGATCCTCGCCTGCTCGTCGATCGGGGTGTACGGGATCGTCCTCGCCGGCTGGTCGTCCGGGTCGCCGTACCCGCTGCTCGGCGGGCTCCGCTCGGCGGCGCAGGTGATCTCCTACGAGATCGCGATGGGCCTGTCGATCGTCGCGGTCATCCTCTACTCGGGTTCGCTGTCGACCGGCGCCATCGTCGACGCGCAGCAGAGCGGCTGGTACTTCTACCTCCTGCTCCCGAGTTTCGTGATCTACGTGATCTCGATGGTCGGCGAGACGAACCGCGCGCCGTTCGACCTCCCGGAGGCCGAGTCGGAGCTGGTCGGCGGGTTCCACACCGAGTACAGCTCGATGAAGTTCGCGATGTTCTTCCTCGCCGAGTACGTCAACATGGTGATCGTCTCGGCGTTCGCGACGACGTTGTTCCTCGGCGGCTGGAAGTTCCCGTTCGTCTCGGCGGACAACGTGCTCAACACCGGCTGGTGGCCGGTGCTGTGGTTCTTCGCGAAGACCTTCCTGCTGCTGTTCGGGTTCATCTGGCTGCGCGGCACGCTCCCGCGGTACCGCTACGACCAGTTCATGAAGCTGGGCTGGAAGGTACTGGTCCCGGCGAACCTGGTGTGGATCCTGGTGATCGCGACGGTGCGCGCGGTGCAGAACACCGGCGGCTTCTCCACCGGCAAGGGCCTGGTCATCGGCGGCGTGGTGGTCGTGGTGATCGTGCTGCTGGCGCTGCTGCTGCCGGAGAAGGAAATCCGCGACACCGAAGCCGTGCCGGTGACCGGCAGCGACTACCCGCTGCCCCCGCTCGACCTTGCGGTCCCGGAGACGACGCCGCGCCGCAAGGCGCTGCGCGCGAAGGCACGCACGAGCAAGAAGCAACCCGAGGCCGTGTCGGCGGCGGGAAAGGACGGCACTGATGGGGTTCTTTGATCCCGTAAAGGGCTTCGGCGTCACCTTCGGGATGATGTTCAAGAAGGTCGCCACCGAGGAGTATCCCGAGGCAGGCGCCCCGGCCGCCCCGCGCTACCACGGGCGGCACCAGCTCAACCGGCACCCGGACGGGCTGGAGAAGTGCGTCGGCTGCGAGCTGTGCGCGTGGGCGTGCCCCGCGGACGCGATCTTCGTCGAAGGCGGCGACAACACCGAGGAAGCCCGCTACTCGCCGGGCGAGCGGTACGGCGCCGACTACCAGATCAACTACCTGCGCTGCATCGGCTGCGGGCTGTGCATCGAGGCGTGCCCGACCAGGTCGCTGACGATGATCAACTTCTACGAGCTCGCCGACGACGACCGCCAGCGGCTCATCTACACCAAGGAAGACCTCCTCGCCCCGCTCCTGCCGGGCATGGAGCAGCCGCCGCACCCGATGCGGCTCGGCGACAACGAGCAGGACTACTACGTCAACGGCCCCGAACTCGCCAAGGGACGCGGCGTGCCCGAGGGTGACACCGCCGAACCCGCTGAAGGCTCTTCAGAGAAGGCGATGCAATGATCGCCAGTTTCCTCGCGCAGGCCCCGACACTGTCCACTGCGGTCACAACGGGTGAAGCGATCTCGTTCTGGATCCTCGCGCCGATCGCACTGGCGGGCGCACTGGGCATGATCTTCGCGCGCAACGCGGTGCACTCCGCGCTGTGGCTCGTGCTGACCATGCTGACGCTCGGGATCCTCTACATGATCCAGAACGCGCCGTTCCTCGGGTTCACCCAGATCATCGTCTACACCGGCGCGATCATGATGCTGTTCCTGTTCGTGCTGATGATGGCGGGCCGGGATTCCTCGGACTCCGTGGTCGAAGTGCTGCGCGGGCAGCGGCTCGCCGCGGCCGTGCTCGGCATCGGCATCGCGGGCATCGTCGTCGGCGCGCTGGTGCGGTCGCTGTCGAACGTCACCCCGGCACCGCCGCTCGACCCGGCGACCCCGCAGGGCGGCGGTGCGGGCGGGCTCGGGCGGCTGATCTTCACCGACTACCTGTTCCCGTTCGAGCTCACCTCGGCGCTGCTGATCACCGCCGCGATGGGCGCGATGGTGCTGGCCTTCACCGACCGGCACGCCAAGGGCGGCAAGCGGTCGCAGAAGGAACTCGTCGAAGCGCGGTTCCGCGGCGAGTACGAGCGCCCGTCGCCGAAGCCGGGCCCCGGCGTGTTCGCCACCGCCAACTCCGTCGCCACCCCGGCGCTGCTGCCGGACGGGTCGGTCGCGCCGGAGTCGCTGTCCGAGCTGATCGAGAACACCGCGGCCATCCGCCTCGACGCCGAGCGCAAGCAGGTCAAGGGCGAGGAGGCCAAACCGGACGCGCACGCGCTCGTGGGCACCGAGGAGGGTGAAGAGAAGTGACCCCCACCTACTACCTGCTGCTTTCGGCGCTGCTGTTCGCGATCGGCGCGGTCGGCGTGCTGGTGCGGCGCAACGCGATCGTGGTGTTCATGTGCGTCGAGCTGATGCTCAACGCGGTGAACCTCACGCTCGTCACGTTCGCCAGGATCAACGGTGGCCTCGACGGCCAGGTGATGGCGTTCTTCGTGATGGTCGTCGCCGCGGCGGAGGTCGTGGTCGGGCTGGCGATCATCATGTCGATCTTCCGGACCCGGCGCTCCGCCTCGGTCGACGACACGAACCTGCTGAAGTACTAGGGCCTAGGGGAAAACCTTGACCGCATCATCGTGGCTGTTGGTGGCCTTTCCTGCCCTCGGCGCGCTCATTCTGCTGGTTGGCGGGAAACGGACGAACGGCTGGGGGCACCTGCTCGGCTGCGCCACCGTCGTACTGTCCTTTGTGTACGGTGTGGTGCTGTTCTTCGGCACCACCGGCGAGGACGCCGCGAACCGGGTCACCGACACGAAGCTGTTCTCGTGGATCCCGGTGGACGCGCTGCAGGTCGACTTCGGGCTGCGGATCGACCCGCTGTCGGTGACCTTCGTCCTGCTGATCACCGGCGTCGGCGCGCTGATCCACTTCTACTCGATCGGCTACATGTCGCATGACGCCGAGCGGCGGAAGTTCTTCGCCTACCTGAACCTCTTCGTCGCCTCGATGCTGGTTCTGGTGCTGGGCAACAGCTTCGTGACGCTGTACCTCGGCTGGGAGGGCGTCGGCCTCGCCTCGTACCTGCTGATCGGCTTCTGGCAGGAGCGCCCGGCCGCGGCCACCGCGGCGAAGAAGGCGTTCCTGATGAACCGCGTCGGCGACGTCGGGCTGGCGATCGCGATCTTCCTGATGTGGAAGTACGTCGGCAGCACCGGCTACACCGAGGTGTTCGCCGCGGTCGGGAACATGCCGGCGGGCGTGGTCACCGCGATCGGGCTGCTGCTCCTGCTCGGCGCCTGCGGCAAGTCGGGCCAGTTCCCGCTGCAGGCCTGGCTCCCGGACGCGATGGAAGGCCCCACCCCGGTCTCCGCGCTCATCCACGCGGCCACCATGGTCACCGCGGGCGTCTACCTCGTCGCCCGCTCGAACCCGATCTTCAACGAGACCGCCGACGCGAGGCTGGTGGTCACCCTCGTCGGCGCGGTCACGCTGCTGATCGGGTGCGTCATCGGCTGCGCCTACGACGACATCAAGAAGGTGCTCGCCTATTCGACGGTGAGCCAGATCGGCTACATGATGCTCGCCGTCGGCCTCGGCCCGTTCGGCTACGCACTCGGCATCATGCACCTGCTCACGCACGGCTTCTTCAAGGCCGGGCTGTTCCTCGGCGCCGGTTCGGTCATGCACGCCATGAACGACGAGGTCGATATGCGGAAGTTCGGCGGGCTGTGGCGCAAGATGCCGATCACCTTCGTCACCTTCGGCCTCGGCTACCTCGCGCTGATCGGCTTCCCGTTCCTGTCCGGCTACTTCTCGAAGGACGCGATCATCGAAGCCGCGTTCGGCCAGGAAGGCTGGAAGGGCTGGGTGTTCGGGCTCGCCGCGATGCTCGGTGCCGCGCTCACCGCGTTCTACATGACGCGGCTGGTGCTGATGACCTTCTTCGGCAAGGCCCGCTGGAAGGACATCAAGAGCAGTGACGGCAGGGACTTCCACCCGCACGAGTCGCCGTCGAGCATGACCGTGCCGATGATCGTGCTGGCGATCGGCTCGGTCGGCGCGGGCGCGTTCTTCGCGCTCGGCGACCGGCTTTCCGAATGGCTCGCCCCGTCGCTCGGCCCGCTGGAGGAGTTCGAGCACACGGTGATCCCGCACGCGGCCATCCCGTGGCTGACCGTCGCGCTGTCCGCGCTCGGCGTCCTCGTCGCCTGGCTGGTCGTCGGCAGGCGCGACACCCCGGTCGAGCGCCCGGAGAACGTGTCGTTCCCGGTCCGCGCGGCCCGCAAGGACCTCTACGGCAACGCGCTCAACGAGACGCTGGTCGCCCGTCCCGGCACCTGGCTCTCCCGCGCGCTGGTGTACGTGGACAACCGGGGCGTCGACGGTGTCGTCAACGGGATCGCCGCCGGGCTCGGTGGCGGATCCGGGCGCCTGCGCCGCATGCAGACCGGTTTCGTCCGCTCCTACGCACTGTCGATGCTCGGCGGTTCGTTCCTGATCATCGCCGCGCTCCTGTTGGTGAGGTTCTCATGACCTGGCTGTTAGTCCTCATCCTGTTGCCGCTCGTCGGCGCGATCGTCCTCAGTGGACTTCGCGGCGACGACAAGCTGGCGACCAGGGTCGCGCTCGGCTTCGGGATTCTGGAGCTGCTGCTGATCATCCCGCTGTGGGCGAGCTACCGCCCCGGTGGGCCGCGGTTGCAGCAGACCACGTCGATGGACTGGATCCCCGGGTTCGGCATCCACCTCTCGTTCGGCATGGACGGCATCGCGCTGGTGATGATCGCGGTCATCGCGCTGCTGGTGCCGATCGTGATCGGCGCACTGTCCTCAACGGACAAACTGCCGGAAGGCCGCAGCGCCGGCGGGTTCCTGTCGCTGATCCTGGTGCAGCAGGCGCTGACCATCGCGGTGTTCGCCGCGACCGACGTGTTCCTGTTCTACGTGCTGTTCGAGATCATGCTGATCCCGATGTACTTCCTCATCGGCGGCTACGGCGGCGCGAACCGCCAGTACGCGGCGGTGAAGTTCTTCCTGTACTCGTTCCTCGGCGGCCTGATCATGCTGGCCTCGGCGATCGGCGCGTACTCGCTCGCGTCGGACAAGCTCGGCCAGGGCACGTTCGACTGGGCGACGCTGGTGACCGTGGTGCGGGACGCGCCCGCGAGCACGCAGATCTGGCTGTTCCTCGGCTTCTTCCTCGCCTTCGCGATCAAGGCGCCGCTGGTTCCGCTGCACACCTGGCTTCCCGACGCGGCGGGCCAGGCGCCGATCGGCGTCGCGGTGCTGCTCGTCGGCGTGCTCGACAAGGTCGGCACCTTCGGGTTCCTGCGCTACTGCATCCCGATGTTCCCCGAAGCCAGCAAGACCCTGGCCCCGCTCGTGCTGGTGCTCGCCGTGCTCGGGGTGCTCTACGGTTCGATCCTCGCCGCGGGCCAGACCGACATGAAGCGCTTCATCGCGTACGTGTCGATCGCGCACTTCGGGTTCATCGCGCTGGGCATCTTCTCGTTCCCGACCTCGGGCAGCGAAACCGAGACGTTGTCGTCGGAGCCCGCGATGGTCGGCTCGGTGTCGTACATGCTCAACCACAGCCTCGCCACCGGGATGCTGATCGTGGTGGTCGGCATGATCGTGCGGCGCGGCGGGTCGACCCGGATCTCCGACTACGGCGGGATGGCGAAGGTGACGCCGGTGCTCGGCGGCATGCTGCTGATCGCCGGACTGTCCACTTTGTCCCTGCCGGGCACGAACTCGTTCATCAGCGAATTCCTGGTGCTGCTGGGTTCCTTCACCACGCGCCCGGTGTACGCGATCCTCGCGACGATCGGCATGGTGCTCGCCGCGGCGTACGTGCTGTGGCTCTACCAGCGCGTGATGCAGGGCCCGGTCCGCGGTGACGCGATGCTGGGCGCCGGCGGAGGGCCGGGTACCGCGATCGCGCCGGAACTCGGGGCCAAGAAGGGCATCCGCGATCTCGGGGGCAAGGAAATCGCCGTGCTGGCCCCGCTGGTCGTGCTGATCATCGGGCTCGGGGTCTACCCGAAACCCGTGCTGGACACGATCACCCCATCTGTGCAGGCAACCCTGTCCTCGGTTGTCCAGCAGGGAGGCAAGTAACCCATGCTCGACCTTTTCCTCGCGCAGCCCGCGCAGCAGATCACCGCGCCGCCCATCGCGTACGCGGCGATCCTGCCGGTGCTGATCGTGTTCGGCGCGGCGTGCATCAGCGTGCTGTTCGAGGCGTTCCTGCCCAAGCACATGCGCTGGCCCGGCCAGGTCTTCCTCAGCGTCGTCACGATCGCGGCGGCCGGTGTCGCGCTCGCGCTCTACGCCACCGCGGACAGCACGCCCAAACAGGGCGTCACCACGTTGAGCAGGGCGATCTCGGTGGACGGGCCCGCGCTGTTCCTGTGGGGCACGCTGCTCGCGCTGGCACTCGGCGCGGTGCTGCTGATCGCGGACCGGTCGGTCGAGCCGGGCGGCGCGTTCGTCGCGCAGGCGGCGATCCGGCCCGGCACCATCCAGGACCGCGCGCAGGCGGGCACCACCGGCATGCAGACCGAGGTCTTCCCGCTGACGCTGTTCGCGCTCGGCGGCATGATGACCTTCTGCGCGGCCAACGACCTGCTCACCATGTTCATCGCGCTCGAGGTGCTCAGCCTCCCGCTGTACCTCATGTGCGGCCTCGCTCGCCGCCGTCGCCTGCTCTCGCAGGAGTCGGCCGTGAAGTACTTCCTGCTCGGCGCGTTCTCGTCGGCGTTCTTCCTGTACGGCATCGCGCTGCTCTACGGCTACGCGAACTCCGTCAAGCTCGCCGACATCGCGACCGCGGCCGCGGGCACCGACCGCTCCGACACGATGCTGTTCGCCGGGCTGGGGCTGTTGATCGTCGGCCTGTTGTTCAAGGGCTCGGTCGGCCCGTTCCACACCTGGACGCCCGACGTCTACCAGGGCGCGCCGACCCCGGTCACCGCGTTCATGGCGGCGTGCACCAAGGTCGCCGCGTTCGGCGGGATCCTGCGCGTGCTCACCGTCGGGTTCGAGTCGACGAGCTGGGAATGGCGCGGCGTGCTGTGGGGCGTCGCGATCATCTCGATGATCATCGGCGCGGTGCTCGGCCTCACCCAGACCGACGTCAAGCGCATGATCGCGTACTCGTCGATCGCGCACGCCGGGTTCCTGCTCGTCGGCACCATCGCGATGACCGAGAAGGGCCTGTCCGGCACGCTGTTCTACCTGCTGGCCTACGGCTTCACCACGCTCGCGGCGTTCGGCGTGGTGAGCCTGGTCCGCGACTCCAACGGTGAGGCGACGCACCTCTCGGCATGGGCGGGGCTCGCGAAGCGGTCGCCGCTGCTGGCCGGCGTGTTCACGTTCCTGTTGCTCGCGCTGGCCGGGATCCCGCTGACGAGCGGATTCGTCGGCAAGTTCGTGGTGTTCTCGGCCGCGCTGTCCGACGGCATGGCGCCGCTGGTCGTGATCGCACTGGTGATGAGCGCCGTGGCGGCGTTCTTCTACCTGCGGGTGATCGTGCTGATGTACTTCTCGGAGCCGTCCGAGACGGGGCCGACGGTTTCGGTGCCGGGTGCGTTCACCACGGTCGCGATCACCCTGGGCGTGATCGTCACGCTGCTGCTGGGCGTGGTCCCGTCGTTCGCGCTGAACTGGGCGGGCGCGGGCGGCTTCGCGCTCTGATCTCCGTTCCCGGGGCCCGGCGCTATGCCCCGGAAGGCGTCCTTCGCGGCATCAGGGTCCCCGAAGGGCGCCTTCAGGGCATCTGACGCCGCGGACTCGCCCCTCGTGGTGAACGGCGTGGCAAGGGGCATGCCCTGAAGGTGACCTTTGCGGCGTCGGATTCCCGCAAGGCGCCCTTCAGGGCATGTGGCCCGCGGAAGCCGAGCGCGTGAAGGGCGGGATCGGGGCGTCCGGCGCCCCGGAAGGCGTCCTTCGCGGCATCAGGGTCCCCGAAGGACGCCTTCAGGGCATCTGACGCCGCGGACTCGCCCCTCGTGGTGAACGGCGTGGCAAGGGGCATGCCCTGAAGGTGACCTTCGCGGCGTCGGATTCCCGCAAGGCGCCCTTCAGGGCATGCGGCCCGCGAAAGCCGAGCGCGTGAAGGGCGGGATCGGGGCGTCCGGCGCCCCGGAAGGCGTCCTTCGCGGCATCAGGGTCCCCGAAGGACGCCTTCAGGGCGTGGCAGCGCGCGATCGATATCCGGTCGCGTATTCGGATACGGATCTGTATTTTCGGGGCATGTTGACGTATCGGGTGCTGGTCACCGGCAAGTTCGACCGGCCGGACGAGGAGACCAGGGCACGGCTGCTGGCGGAGCTGGGCAAGGACGGCTTCCCGCGGCTGAAGTTCACCGAGGAGGGCTCGCTGGCCTACAGCGAGCACCTCGGCTCCTTTTCGTTCCGCTGCGTGGTGCGCACCGATCCCGGCCCCGGCGCCGACCAGGACGCGAAGGACCAGGCCGAGCTGATGGCGATGGAGTGCCTGGATGCGCACGGCTACCCGTACCGCGACCTGACGTCCGCCCCGACCTGCATGGACACCATCAAGATCAAACGCAAGCGCTGAATCGCCTCCCGGGCGGGCGCTCGCGTTATGCCCCGAAGGTGACCTTCACGGCATCTGACGCCGCGCTCTCGCCCTTCGCGGTGCGCGGCATGGTGCTGCTTATGCCCCGAAGGTGCCCTTTGCGGCGTCAGATTCCCTCAAGGGCCCCTTCGGGGCATGCGGCCTGGAGCAGGGCAAGCCCCGAAGGCCAGGTCCGCGAAGGGCAAGCCCCGAAGGCCGGATCCGCGAAGGGCAGGCCGCGAAGGCCAGATCCGCGACACTCACGTCTCTGAGGGCCCCCTTCCGGGGCGTCAGCACGGAAACGAGAAAGAGACACGAGCTGCGAAGTCCCGGCGCATGCCCTCAAGGACGCCTTCGGGGACATAGATGCCCCGAAGGACGGGCGGATTCATGCGGTGGTCGCAACATGCTCTATTTAGGACAGTAGCATGGTGAGTTTTTCTTTGGGGGTGAGCCAGTTGAGG
>NZ_BAAANN010000053.1:0-44991 GCF_039529815.1 Amycolatopsis minnesotensis
GCACCGACAAAGCGAATCTCCGGCCGCTGTGCCGGGCCCACCACGTGTTGCGCGGCGAACCGGGCTGGACCTTCACCACCAACGACACCGGCACCCTCACCGTCACCACCCCGAACGGCCGCAGCTACACCGAAGAACCACCACGCACCGGATTCGCCTGACGGACGCTCGCGAGCACGACTTCCGGTCGGGTCAGCCGACTGGTGCGCGGTCCGGCAACGCCCGCTCCCGGCTGGGAGGCGCAGCCGCGCGGTCCTCAGCGGACGCTTAGCAGGTTTCGGAGCCGGTCGGCGGGCGTGCGGATCGAGTGATCGCACGTCCTTCGGATGGAGTAAGCGCCGCGGGGAAAAGAGATTCACCCCCGCCGGAACGCCGCATCCAATCGAGTGATGGCGGTAGCGCCGGTGGGGGCTGCTGCTAAAGAGGTGACATGCGATTTCTCCCCGTTGTCTTTTCCGCCCTGTTGTTGACCTCTACGACGGGTGCCGCCGTCGCCGCCCCGGCGCAATCCGCCGGGCACGGGCATGGCCACCACATCCACGCTCACGGCACTTTCGCGCCGTACACCCCGGGCGCGAACGCCGTGACCCACGACCCGAAGCTGGCCCCCGCCGGCTCGAAGGCCGCCGTTTCCGGTTACACCAACGCGCACCGGACCAAGCTCAAGCTGTACGTCAAGGGCCTGCTGCCCAACCGCGAATACGGTTCTCACGCGCACTCCAAGCCCTGCGGTGCGGCCGCCGCCGACTCCGGCCCCCACTACCAGAACGTCGTCGACCCCGTGCAGCCTTCGGTCGACCCGAAGTACGCCAACCCGCAGAACGAGATCTGGCTCGATTTCACCACCGACGCGAACGGCGCCGCATCCGCGGTGTCCACAGTGGATTGGGGTTTCGCCGCGGAAAGGCGCGCGCACTCGGTCGTCATCCACGAAATGCACACCCACACCGAGCCGGGGCACGCCGGTATGGCCGGTGCCCGGCTGGCCTGCCTGAACGTCGGCTTCTAGCCGTGCCAAGCGGGATCGCGGGGACCGCACCCGCGATCCCGCCCCCGGTCAGGCCGGGGCCGTCCGCAGCGATTCGGAAAGGGTGACCAGTTCGCGGACGTCGTCGTCCAGGCTGTCCCCATCGGGCATCGCGACGGGCATCGCCTCCGGCGGCACCGGTTCGCCGCGGGCGCGCGAGCGCAGCGCTTCGGCGAGCTGGTCGGCGAGCGAACCGTCGTGGCCGAGGTGCGCCAGGTACGGGCTGATCCGGACCAGGCCGTCACGGCACTCGATCACCCGCCGGTAGTACTTGCGGTGCACGCCGCGCAGGCTCAGCGCGTCCCGCCACGGGTTGAGCGGGGCCCTGCCGAGCGCGTCCTCCGGGAACGCCTCGTGCAGGAGTGTCCACAGCGGACCAAGCCGGTGGTAGGTCCGCCGGTGCTGCCGCCACACGCGGCCGGCGGCCAGCCGGGTGGCGACACCGGGGTACGACAGGCCGACGACGAGCAGGATCGCGCCGGGGAACACCAGGAAGACCGTGCCCTGCACGAGCAGCCACGGGATGCCCGCGCCCGCCCAGTGCACCAGGACCACCGCGGCCAGCGTCGATCCGCCGACCGCCGAGATGGCGAATCCCACCGACGCCACCCGCAGGCCGCGGGCCAGCCTCGGACCGGCGCCGCGGGCGTAGCGCCGCGTGAAGAAGTACGCGCTCGCGATGCCGTAGGTGAGGTAGAGGTCGACGGCGAGGTAGAAGATCGAGACCCCGGCGCGGGGGTACTGCGACGGCGGGGCGTCCGGCATGAACACCGCCACGGCCGCCATCACCAGTATCGCGGCGCCCAGCGGCACCGCCTCCAGCCAGGCGCGCCGCTGCGCTTCGGCGACCGGAAGCGCCGAGAACAGGAAGAAGCAGGCAAGGGTGTAGACCAGCCCGCACAGGAAGATGTGCTGGAACAGCAGCGGCACGATCGGGCCGGGGTCCGGCTGGTTCACGTTCCCGGCCAGGAAGCCGAACGGGTACGCGGCCGCGAAGCAGGCGAGGCACGCGGTCACCATCCAGCGCGCCACATCCTTCGGCGCGCGGGTGAGCTGGTAGATCTTCCACAGCAGGGCGGGGTAGAGGATCACGCCCTGGAGCACGGTCAGCGCGACGTTGGAGTTCACAACCAGCCCAGCCGTTCGCCCAGCGCGGTCTCGATCCGCTGCGCGGTGGCCCCGTCGGAGGACTCCGGGGCGACGTGGTCCAGCACGGACGCCCATTCCAGGATGATCGTCGCCACCGTCTCCGCTTCCCGCTCGTGGTCGGTGTCGTAGGAGGTCCGGTGCAGCGCGTACCGGACCGACTCGGGTTCCAGGTCCGGGTACTGCTCGCGCAGGTCGCCCGGCGGTGCGACGGGCGGGGTCAGCGTGGTGACCAGGCTGTCGTCCTCCGCGGTGGCGACGTGACCGGCCAGCATGTGGCCGAGCTCGTGCAGGATGATGTGGCACTGGTGGGCCTTGCTCGTGTCCTGCTGGTACACGATGTAGTCGGCCCGTCCGGTGGCGATCCACACGCCGAACGGCCCCGGCACCGGGATCCGGTGCGCGATCAGCCGGATCGGGCGGCCGCGTTGTTCCCCCACCTTGCGGCACAGTTCGAGGACGTCGAGCGGTGGGTGGATGCCCAGTTCGTTCAGCAGCCGCCTGCAGCGGCGCCGCAGCTTGCGTTCCTGCACCAGTCACCCCGCCGTCGGTGTGAGTGGCCCCGTCCTTCGAAGCATCGCCTAGACCGTAGTGACCCGGCCGCCGGCCGGTCACCCCCGACCCCACCTCCACTCGTTCACCATTGTCCCCGAGCCGGGCGTGCGGTGCGCGCTCAGCGGTCGACGAGATGTGCGAGCGTGGTGATGAGGCGTTCGGCGATGTCCGGCGGCCACGGGAACGACGGCGACACCGCGCGCTGGTGGGCCAGTCCGTGCAGGCCGAGCCACAACGCGACGGCGTCGGCGTCGAGGTCGGTGCTGGTGGCGCGGCCGGCGTCGACGCAGTCCGCCATGGCGTCGGTGAGCAGCCGCAAGGTCGGCTGGCCGAGTGCCGCCATGTCGTTCTCGGTCAGGGAACTCGTGGTCAGGTCGGGTATCCAGAGCCCGCCGAACATGGTGCGGTAGCGCCCGGGATGGGTGCGGGCGAACTCCAGATAGCCGTCGCAGACGCCGAACAGCCGCTTCCGGGGATCCTCGCCCGCGGCGTCCCGGCCCGCGCGCAGCCGGTCGTCCAACTCGGTGAAGGCGTCCTGCACCACGGCCAGCATGATGGCGGGCTGATCCGGGAAGTGCCGGTAGATCGAGGGCGCGGCGATCCCGACGCGGCGGGCGACGGAGCGCAGCGTGATGGCGCTTTCGTCGCCGGTCTCGTCGAGCAGCTCGACCGCCGCCGCCACGATTTCGTCGCGCAGCTTGGCGCCTTCCCCCCGGCGGTTGCGGGTGCGCGTCGTGGTCCTGTGCTCGCCCATGCCGTCAGCTTACACCGCAAAACTTATAGCTGTTAGCTCTTGTGATCAGTCGACTAACAGTCGTAGCCTTACGGGCGTAATCACAGAAGATCGGAGCACGTCATGGCCACCGCCACCGTTACCACCGCCACCGAGATCGTCCTGCCCGGCAAGGTCGGGCCGGGCGGCCTGCGGGTCCGCACCCGTGCGCTGCCGGAGCCCGCCGCGGGCCAGGTCGTGCTGAGCATGGACGCGACCGGCGTTTCGTTCGCCGAGCAGCAGATGCGCCGGGGCAAGTACTTCGACCAGCCGCCGTTCCCGTTCGTGCCCGGGTACGACGTGGTCGGCATCGTGACCGCGATCGGCCCCGGCGTGGACCCCGCGCTGATCGGGCGCCGGTTCGCCGCGGTCACCAAGGTCGGTTCCTGGGCCAGTGCCCTGCTGCTGGACGCCGCCGATCTGGTGGCCGTGCCGGACGGCGTGTCCGCGGCCGCCGCGGAGACCGTGGTGGTCAACGGGATCACGGCATGGCAGATGCTGCACCGGACCGCCGGGGTGCGCACCGGCGGGACGATCGTGGTGCTCGGCGCCAACGGCGGTGTCGGTTCCACGCTCGTGCAGCTCGCGAGACACACCGGGATCACGGTGATCGGCACCGCGTCGGAGCGGCACCACGCGGCGGTGCGCGAGCTGGGCGCGATCCCGGTCGACTACCGGGACCCGGAGCTGTACCGGCGGATCAGGGAGATCGCGCCGGACGGGGTGGACGCGGTGTTCGACCACGTCGGCGGTGCCGCGGTGGTGGAGTCGTGGCGGCTGCTGCGGCGCGGCGGGACGCTGGTGTCCTACGGCACCGCGGCGACGAAGGACGAGGAGGGCGACTCGCGGCTGCCGGTGCTGAAACTGTTCGCGCGGCTGGCGTTGTGGAACTACCTGCCCAACGGCAAGGGTGCGCGCTTCTACAACTTCTGGGCAGGCAAGCGGCGTCTCGACGCGTTCCGGGACCGGCTGCGCGAAGATCTCACGCGGGTCCTGCGGCTGCTGGCCGACGGAGTGCTCACCCCGCAGATCGCCGCCGAGTTCCCGTTGTCCGATGCCGGTTCCGCGCTGGCGCTGGCCGAATCGCGCACCGTCGCGGGCAAGGTCGTCATCGTGCCGGACGCGCACCGGGTATGACCGCGGATTCGTGCCGGGCCCGCGCGATCGACCCGCGGCTGGTGCGGGACGCGCACGGGCTCCTGCGGCCGACCGCGACCAGTACGACAAGGCGGCCCCGGCGCGGCCGCCCGCCCCGGCCGATGTCGGTCCCGGCGCGCCGTAGGTCAGCCGCCCGCCGCCAGCACGCTCGGCACCCTGTCCGGGGCGGCGGTGCGCAGCAGGCCGTAGCCGATCCCGGCGGCGCCGTTCAGCAGCCCCGGAATCCAGGTGCCGTACGGGCTCGCGCAGCGGAATTCGCCTGCCAGCACCGAATTCGCGATGGTGCCCGCGACGCGTTTCGCGATTTCAGCGCTGGCCGGGTCGCTCAACATGGTCTCCACCAGCCCTAGCGTTCCGTGGCAGAGCGAGTCGTTCGCGAACCCGGTGACCGAGGTGCCGGTTTCGTCGAGGAGATCGCGCCGGACGGCGGCCACCGCCCGGCGCAGGTCTTCCGCGACCGCCGGGTCGGTGAGCACGCCGAGCAGTTCGCCTCTGGCCAGCCCGATCCCGGCGGCGCCGTGGCACCACGCGTTCATGAAGGCGTCCTCCGGTGTGCTGTCGCGGCGGTCCGGCCAGCCGCCCGCCGCGCGGTCGAACTGGGCGTGTTCGTAGCGGAGCACGGAGGTGGCCGCCTCGGCGAACCGGTCCTGCCCAGTGGCCAGCGCGATCCTGCTCAGCGCGACGGCGACCCCGGAGGCGCCGTGCGAATAGCCCAGCATCGGTACGCGGTTGCCCATCGTCGGCACGGTCAGCCCGTCGGGATGCCGCTCGGCCCTGGCGAGCAGGGCGGTGCCCGCGGTCAGCAAAGCCAGTTCCGTTCGCTCATCCGGCCGGGCCGCGTGCAGAACGGAGATCGCGAGCGCCGCGCCCGCGGTGCCGGACATGACGTCCAGCTCGGTGTCCTCGGCGAGCCCTGCGATCATCGCCTGGACCAGGTCCGCGGCGGTGTCGAGCAGCGCGTCCGAGCGCCAGAGCGAGCCGAGCCTGGCCAGTGTGTAGACGGCGCTTCCGAGTTCCGCGAACATCCCGGCCGGCTGGTCCGCCAGGTGGCCGGTGGCGTCGACGATCCTCGTGGTGATCGATTCGGCGGCCTCGCGGTACCGGCTTCGCCCGCTCAACTCGGTCAGGCAGGCCAGGAACAAGGCGATTCCGGCGTCACCGTCGTACAGGTCGAGCGCGGTCGGCGCGAGTACCCAGTGCCGCTCGGCGGCCAGGCGCAGCGTGAGCCACCTCGGCTGCCTGTCTTCGGCGATCGCGGTGTCGAGCAGCCGGTCGCCGATCAGGGTGGCCGCTTCGAGCGCGGTGGGCACGTCGATCGGCGGCGCCAGCGGACGGGGCACGACCGGCGTACCCGGCGCGACGCGGTCACCGGCCAGCGCGGCCAGCGATGCCTCGATGCACCAGCGCTGCCGGGTCAGGTCGGCTTCGCCGAGCGCGGCGATTCCTTCGCGGACCGCGTCGAGCCCGGAAACGGGGTAGAAGTCCGGTACCAGCACACCGGTTTCGTCGCACAGGTCGCGCGAGCCGACGGTGACCGTGAACGCGGGGATGTCCCGGCCGGTGAGCTGCCGGATCTCGCTCGCGATCAACTCCTCGCGGCCGGTGACCTCTTTGTGGCCCTTGGCGAGCAGCTCGAACAGGCAGGACCGGTCGAGTGCGTCGCCGAGCACGTCCGGGTGCCATGACTCCAGCAGGATCCGGGCGTAGATCATCGACGAGCGCAGGATCGGCCGCGCTTCGGCCCCCGAAAACGCCGCGATGGGGCCGTTTTCGGCCAGCAGCTCGTCCCGGTGTGCGACGAGCAGGCGGTAGGCGTCGGTGAACCCGGCGAGCAGCTCGGCCCTGTGGTGCCACGGGTCCACTGTGGACGATCCGAGCGCCGCGCGGTTTTCGGTGGCGGGCATCGGCAGGTGATCGCGTTCGCGCCGCATCCGATCGGTGCCCGCGTCGACCCAGTGCGGCAGCGGCATCGGGGTCGGCGCGCCCTGCGCGCCGGTCATCCCGCTCATATCCACCGCGCGGACACCCGCGGCGTCCTCTTTGACCACCCGGTTCGGGAGCAGGCCGATGCGGAGGACGGTTTCCTTGCTGTGCGCCCGGATCGGCGGTACGAAGACCGATTCGAGGTCAACGAACACCGGGTGCTCGCCGGCGGCGATCAGGTTCTCCGAATGCATGTCCTGCGCGCGCAGGGCGTGCAGGAGCGCGAGTTGTGCGCCCTGCCGCCAGAAGAACCGGGTGACCTCGGCTTCGGTGGTGCAGCTCGCGGGCTCGGCGAACTCCACCCAGCCGTACTCCCCGCGGTCGAAGACCTGCAGGTGGCGAAGCGGATGGCGCAGCCCTCGGTCGTTCGCCCAGGCCAGGAGGGCGGAGAAGTGCCGCTCCGTGGCCAATCCCCGTGGTTTGTAGACGATCCGCCGTCCGTCGCCGAACGTCACCACGGCGACGCTTCGGCCGCCGCGGTGGGTGTCCCCGGCGCCGAAGTCGATCGCCGTGACGTCGGCCGCGGTCAGGCCGGGGAGGATGGCGGGTAGATCGTCCCGGAGCCGTACGGCGAATTCGGCGCGGACGGTCGCCCACGTGCTCAGCTCGGTCACCAGTTCCCTGGCGAGCACCGGATGTCGCGAGAGGATTTCGAGCGAGAACTCCGCCTCCCGCAACAGGTCCGCAAAGGACGAAAAGCGGGCCTCCGGGGTTTCCCCGGTCAGCCGGTCCCGCGCCGCGTGCATTTCCCGCACCAGCACGGGGGTGACCATGGCGGCCAGCTGCCTGGTGTCGCGGGCGAACAGGGGATGGTCCGGCGCGAGCCAGCCGAGGTCCCGCCGGAGCTGGCGTTCGCAGTGACCGAGCAGCGGCGCGGCGAGCGTGAGCACACCGTCCACATCGGCCGGTTCCGGGTGGGCCCACGCTTCGGAGAGCACGGCCAGCCACTCTGGCCGCTCGGGAAGCCTGGCACTGAGCTGTTCGGCGGATTCGCCAAGCACCAGAAGAAGTTCGTCGGATTCCCACCGGGTGAGGTCGATCTCGACACCGCCGGTGGCGAGCTTGTCCCGCCGCCACGCGGCAAGCCTGCGCCTGCCGCGTTCGCGGGTGTTGTCGTCCGCGGTCACCGGCGCTGCCCTGCGTTCGGGCAGGGACAGCGCCGGTGACCAGTTCAAGGTCAGCAAATCACCTGGCTGCTGCACTCCGGCGCGAACACCGAGTTCACCGTGCACGCGGCGCCCGTGAGCGCCGCCAGGTCGGCGGTTGCCGCGGTCTCCTCCAGGTCAAGGTCGGTGAGTTCGATCCGGCCGATCGGGTCGGCGATTTCGGTCAGCATTCGGTTTCCTCCCAGGATTGACGGAATCAGCCCACCACGCCGGCGAGCCATTTCCGGTAGTACGCGACGCTGGTGTCGATGTCCGGGGTCTGGCCGCAGATGTCGCCGGGACCCCTGCTGACCACCCCGGCGAGCTGGTACCGGCCGAGGCTGCCCTGCAGCACCGGCGAGCCGGAGTCACCGCCGCACGAACCCGACACGTCGTCGGGGTAGTCCGTGCAGAAGTCGCCTTTCCGGATGCCGTAGGCGTCGCCCGCGACCGGGTCGCTCACGCACTGCGGGCTCGTCGGCGGCACCACCGGCGAGTCGAGCCTGCTCAGCCGCACGGGAAGCTGGTCGGGGGTGTGCTGGTTGACATCGGTGAAGCCCCAGCCGATCTGGCGGACGACCGTCCCCGTTGCGGGCATCTGGGTGGCGAGGGAGATGGGCTGCTGCGGCACCGCGTGATCGAGCCGCAGCAGCGCGATGTCCATGCCGTTGTTGCGGTCCGCGCTGTTGACGTAACCGGGGATGGGCTTGATCTCGGCGACGTTCGCCGTCGAGCCGCCGGTGGTGCGGTCGTTCGAACCGACCCGTACGCGGTAGGTGGCGGGGTCGATCGGGGTGTAGGGCGCGCCGTTGGCGCCCGGTTTCGTCACGCAGTGCGCGGCCGTCAAGACCCAGTTCGGGCCTACGAGGGAGCCCCCGCAGTACTGCGCGTTCGGATCGCCCTTGTACTCGCGTTGGATGGAGACCACGAACGAGTAGGCCTCGTTCGTGGGTTTGCCGTTGATGATCGCCTGCGCGGGCACCGCGACCGCGGTGCTGCTGACGAACACGAAGGCGACGGCCAAGGCACGTCGCCAGACACGTGGTGTCACTCCAGGTATTCCTTCCCCAGTGAAGGTGTGTCGACGCGATCATCCTGCCAGCAAGAGGCCCTGGTTGGGGAGGAAATCCGCAAAATGGACGAGGCCACTGCGGGCGAACGGGGTACCGCGCCCGGTCGCTCGCGGGGATTCCTGGCAGCGAGGGGAAGCGGCCGTCACCGCGCCCATCGCCGCGGGAACTCGTCGCGCTGCCGTGCGTCGACCGCTTCCAACCGGGCACCGGAGGCGGGGCGTCGGCGCAGAGGAAGCGGCGGCCGCGCTCGCGTCCGTCGAAGTAGGGGAGGGCGCCTGCCGCGGTCCAGTCCTGCTCCAGCGCGTCGAGGAAGTCGGTCCACCAGCCGAGGTGGTGGAAACCGGGCCGCTCGACGTGCCACGGCGAGCCCGGGAGCTTCGGATGTCATGGGGCCTCCGGTCGTTGCTCGGCGATGGCGCCGGCGTAGGCCGTTCCCGTTCACATCTTGCGGCTCCACTGCCCAGGAAAGGTCTCGGCGAATCCCGGCCGAGTCTGTCCTTAGTGGACACCAAGGTGGCGGACCTGGCGAAGTTCGCCTGGTTCGCGGCAACGCTCGCACGGTGATCTGCCCGGTCGTGTCAGGTTCGAGGTACGGACGCGCCACCGGGCAGCACCGGCAGTTCGGTCAGCCGGGTACGACGAGGTGCGCGGCGCGATCGTTCGGGCCCGCTTGTGCGTCGTTCCCGCGCCGCACTACGTTGCTGGAATGGATCTCTTCTCGCGCTCGTGGACGGCGCTGCGCACGGCGGTCGCCGATCTCCACGACGAGGACTTCGCGCGGCCGTCCGGCTGCACCGGCTGGCTCGTCCGGGACCTGGTGTGCCACCTGGTCATCGACGCGCAGGACGTGCTGATCACCCTCGTGACCCCCGCCGAGGCCGAACCGACCCGCGACGCGATCACCTACTGGGCCGTCGCCACGACGCCGCCGACCGGTGACGACCCGCTCGACGCGCTGATCGTCCGGTTGGCCGCCGCGTACGAGGAGCCGGGGCTGCTGAAGTTCCACCTCGACGACGTCGGCTCGGCCGCCGGGCGCGCCGCCGATCTCGCGGACCCCGGCGTGCGCGTCAGCACGCAGGACCAGGTCCTGACCGTCGGCGACTACCTCTCCGCGTACGTCCTGGAATGGACGTTGCACCACCTCGACCTGATCGCGCACCTCCCCGAAGCGGCCGGACCGCCCGCCGAGGGGCTCGCCAAGACGCGCGAAATGGTGGAAAAGATCGCGGGCGCCGCGTTCCCGGCATCGTTCTCCGACTCCGACGTGCTGCTGATCGGCACCGGCAGGCGCCCCCCGACCGACGCGGAGAAGGCCGATCTCGGCGACCTGGCCGCGAAGCTCCCGCTGGTACTCGGATGATCGGTGGCAACGCGGCAGGGGAGTCGTGCGTGGACGGTGCGGAGCGGCACTCGCCGGGGGTGCCACGACGGAGTGGAGGAACCATGCGCCGGATCAGTTCGGTCCTGCTCAGCACGATGCTCGTGGGTGGCGTGTGCGCGGCGACGGCGGGCACGGCGGCCGGTGCGGAACGCCGCGCCGACGTCAGACTGACCGCCGCACCGTCCACAGTGGAGGTTCCAGCGGGCAAGGCCGGTACCGTCACCCTCACCTACTCCAACGTCGGGAACGTGCCGAAGGAGGGCAGTTCGATCACCGCCCCGATCCCGGCGGGCCTCACCGCCACCGCGCGCCCGGCACCGGGATGGACCTGCCACCTCGACGAGTGGCCCTCGCTGATCTGCGCCACCGAAGGCACACTCGCCCCTGGTGACGTGGTCACCCCGGCCGAGGTCGACCTGTCCGCGGCCGTTCCCGTTTCCGCTCGGGTCGAGTTCGGCACGCTCGGCTTCTACCGCGACCCCACCGAGAACCCCGCCGACAACTATTCCACAGTGGACGTTCGGATTTCCTAGCGCGGAAAGTCCTCCGCAGCAATCGTTGCCGCCCCATTGGCTTGCCTGCGGGCGAACCTCTCCCGGGTTTCCCCGACGATGATCGGATCGAGGACGGGGTGAGTTTCGTCGGCGCGCGCCCAAAGTTCGGCGGCCGCGTCGCGTTCGCCGCGCGCGGCAGCGAGGTTGCCGAGACCGGTGTAGGCGCGCGCTGTTTCGTAGGCGCTTCCACATGCCTCGGCTCGGGTGGCCGCGTCCTGGTAGGCGGTGGTGGCGAGATCCTCGCGCCCTGCCCGGAACCACGCCCAGCCGAGGCAGTTCTGCGTCATGGCGGCGTCGAGCGGGAGTCCGAGTTCGTCGAAGAGCGGCAGGATTTCGGTGGCGAGGACGGCGGCTTCGCCGGGTTGTCCGAGCGCGGTCATGACGAGCGCGATGCCGCGGTTGGTGATGGCGGCGTTGCGGCGGTTGCCGGTTCGCTCGTAGCAGACGCGAGCAAGACGCAGATCGTGCAGCGCTTCGGCGTGGTGGCCCCGGTAGTGGGCCACCCAGGCGCGGTGCGCCAGCATGGTGCTTTCGCCGTGGCCGTCGCCGAGATCACGGTACAGACCGAGTGCTTCGCGATAGCAGTCGGCGGCTTCGTCGAGGTTGCCCTGGTCGACCATCGCGACCCCGAGATTGGCCGTCACGGTCGCGAGCGCCCACCGGTTGTCGAGTGCGGCGGCGGATTCGCGCGCCCACCGGTTGGTTGCGATCCATGCGTCCCACAGCTTGCTCGTGAAGAAGAAGCCGCGGAGGAAGTACGCCAACTGCCAGCACCGGTCGTGTTCGCCGCGGTCGTTCGCGGCACGGCACAACGCCACCAGGTTCGGCCACTCGGTCTGGAACCAGGCGAGGGCCATTTCGTCATCGTCCAGCCTGACCTGTTCAGGGACGTCTGGTTCGAATTCGATCGAGGGCTGAAACCGCTGTGGCGTGAGCAGACGGTCGGCGCTGGCGGTGCTTCGCACGGCGAAACCGGCGAGCCTGCGGAAGGCCGTTGCACGATCCCGCTCTGCCGTGCCGGTGAGCACTTCCTCGCGGGCGAACGTTCGCAGCAGGTCGTGGAACTGGTAACGCGCCACGTCGGGTTGCGCGAGCAGATAGGTGTCATGGAGCCGTTCCAGCGTTCGGTCGGCTTCGCGCAGGGAGAGCCCACCCACTGCGCTCGCGATGTGGACATCGAAGTCGTCGCCGGGATGCAGGGCGAGCAGCCCGAAGAGCCGGGACTCAGTGGCGGTGAGCTGTCGTACGGAGAGCAGGAACGCCGCGGACAGAGTGCGTTCGCCGTCATCGAGTTCGCCGAGCCGGGTGGCTTCGGCGCCGAGCCGCCGCTCCAACTCGCCGAGGTGCCAGGCGGGGTGGGCTCGCAGCCGCGCTGCCGCGATCCGGATCGCCAGCGGAAGCCTGCCGCAGCGTTCGGCCACTCGTGCGACACCATCCCCCGGCGGGAGCCCGGTGAGGGCGGTGAACAGTTCGACGGCAGCGGGTGCGGGCAGTACGTCGAGCGAGACGTGGCAGGCGTCGTCAATCGTGGTCAGCCTCGATCTGCTGGTGATCAACACCCGGCATTTCGGCTCGGCGGGCAGGAGCGGTCGCACCTGCGCCGCGCTGACCGCGTTGTCCAGCACCAGGAGCACGCTGCGCCCGCGAAGCCGGGACCGGTACAGGGCGGCGCGGTCGTCAGGGTCCGCCGGGATCAGCTCGGCCGGGACGCCGAGCACCCGCAGCAGGCGGTCGTGCACGGCGGCAGGACCGGCCGTGTGCTCCTCGGGGTCGTACCCGCGCAGATCCACGAAGAGACAGCCGTCGGCGAACCCGGCTTCCAGCCGGTGAGCGCAGCGGACAGCCAGCGCGGTCTTGCCGACACCACCCATGCCCGACACCACGCAGACACCGCTGTCGGCTTGCAGGGCGCGGCGGACACGCTGCATCTCGGCGCTTCGGCCGGTGAAATCGGCCGTGGCGGAGGGAAGCCCGGACGGGCGGATATCGGGTCGCGTACGGCGGCGTTTCGGTCCGTGGGGCAGGAAAGCCACCAGGGTGCCCGGTATGCCCAGTTCTGTTTCGCACAGCGTGGCCAGCGCCGGGTTCGGTGTCGCCAGCCCGGTCTCGACCTTGCTCAGGTAGCCCTTGCTGTAGTGCGTTCGCTCGGCCAGCCAGGCCAAGGTGTGGCCGGCCGCGACGCGGCGACGCCGTAGCTCGGCGCCGAAGGTAGCTCGTTCGCTCATCAGCCCCCATCGTCGTCGGATGACCAGTATGGCCGTGCTGAACGTGCCGCGGTACTGGCCCGCGATGGCCCGTGAGCCGGCCGGCTCATGGGATTCGGCCGGCTCACGGGGGTACGACGTGCGGTTTCGCCACATGCGCTGCCTCAGCCGCAGGCGAGGGTCAGCAGGGTCACGATCAGCCCGAGCACATGGGTCTGCATATCACCGCACCTCCTCTCCGCGCGTCCTGACCACGGAGGGGCTCTTGTCCTCGGACGTCGTCGCGGAGCCGCCGGCGAGCAGCACACCCGCGATCAACGCTGTTACCGACAGCCAGACGAGCAGCCGGAGGAGCAAGGAAAAAGAACAGGTGACCGTCATTTCGCCTCCTTCGACGAGCGCGCAGCAGAGCAGCGCTCGAGCATGCGAGCCCCGCCGTGGTCTTCCGGTGTTTTCGCCGCGGAATCGTTGCGGCTCATCAAGAATGCGGTCGCTGGCACGAGGATGACAACGATTTTCCTGTTTCCACTATCAGCGAGAAAGGAAACCTCGGGATAACGATCGTGGAGGTCGTGCGCGATCGACTGGACACCGTGATCCGCGTTGACGGAGTATTGGCGACCGTGCGTGAACCTGCTTGGGAGGACTGGTGAACGTGAGGGTGCTGGACGTGGTAGGGGAGCTGAAGCAGCTCCGGCGTGGACGGGGAATTGCTGCCCCTCAGCTCGGGCAACGTGTCGGGCCCGCATTGCGCGCGGTCTGCGAGATTTCGGAAGGCGAGGATGCCGCGGCGATTCGGAGAAAGGTTTCCGAGCGTTTGCAGGGCCTTGTCGCACCGCTGCCGGACGATCTGCGCACCGCCGTACTCGCCGCTTTCGGCCTGCACGACCAGGCGAGGAACCAGTTCTACCGTGAGCGGGTTCGCTGGGTCGCGGTGGAGCTGGACCGAGACGACCGGACGATCCGCCGTCGAATCGATCAGGGCATCGAACAGGTGGCCGAGCTGGCGGTCGCCGCCGAGCGCTCCGCGGAGCCGGCTCATCCCAGCCGCCGCTGGCACACCGAGTACCTGCGGGTGACCTTGGCGCTGGACCAGCCGGTACCGGAGGCGTTCGAGTTCCGCCGGGTCGTCGCCGACGCCGACGACATCGCCGAGCTCGACTTGGCCCTCACCCTGACCACGCCCGACGCGCGGAGGTCGGTGGCCGAGACGGATCTCCAGGTCGACGTGTTCCACGGTGGGTCGCTGAGCGAGCGGGTGATGGAGTCCAGCGACCGCGTCGGGCTCGCGCTGCGCCTGCCTTCCCCGCTGCGGCGCGGGGAACGACATGAAATCGCGCTGCGGTTCAGGGCCGCCCTGCGGTACCCGCACTACGTGTGCGTCCCGCGCCACCCCGTCGAGCACTTCGAGCTGCACGTCCGGTTCGCGCGGCCGTCGCCCGCGGATATCGTGTTGCTGGACAAGGTGTTCCAGGACGACGCGCGAAACCCCGCCGCGCGGGGCCCGGCCTTGTCACCGGACGAATCCGGTGAGGTGCACGTCGACTTCCGGCAGCTGGCGCCGGGCTTCGCCTACGGCGTGCGCTGGCGAGCGACCTGACCGAGCGCCTCACCCCGCCAACGCGGTCGTGAGGCGTGCGGCGAGTTCCTCGGCGATGCTCCGAGCGGAGCCGCGCAGATCCGCGACGGCGACGGCTTCGTCGGCGTCGAACCGCACCTGCTGTGGCTGTCCGACCGGAAACGAGGCAGTGGTCGCGGCGGCGTCACTCAGGTCACCCACCCGAACCGAGCCGGTCGGAGCCATCCCGATCGTGGGCGCGAACTTGCCGGGCAAGGGGATTTCGAGATCGGCCAGCAGCCCGAGGTGGTCGGTGAGCTGCTCGGTCAGGTCATTCCGGTCGAGGAGCCATCCGAGTGTGGCCTGGGTGGCGGGGAACCAGCAGGTGCGCTGGCCGGAACGATGCACCGCGAGCCCGCTGCCCACCGTCGCCGGACTCGATGCGTAAGCCCAGACCGCTTGGTCGGACGACTCGACGGTCAGCCCTTCCGACGGCGAGAACAGCCGTCGTGACCGTCCGGCGGAGGCCAGTTCGCCGCGAACGGTTTCGAGCTGGCGGATGCCGAGGCGTGCGGTCGGTTCGACGGGGACGAGGTGCAGCTCGACCGCAGGCTGGAGCCGATGCCGGTGACCGGGAACCAGATCGGGCAGCCAGTGCACCGGAATCGCTTCGGGAAGAGTGGTCCACGTGGCTTCGGTCCTGGCGCCCGGCCCCGACTCGGGTGGGAGCACGAGAGTGCGGCCCAGTGGCGGGCGGACGTGCCGCGGCTGGCGGGTGACGGTACGGATCAGGTCTTCGGCACCGGCCGGCGTGAACGCGTCGACCGCGTACCGATCCGCGGCGTGGGGCTGGAGGAAGAGCGGGATTCCTTCGATGCCTTGTCCTGGCAGGAGCACCGGCAGAATCTTCGGCGTCCAAGCCCGCCGGTCTCCCTGCAGGAGATCGCGCAGCAGGGCGGCCTCCGACTGCCCGCCGAGGTTCCGGTCATTGGGGCCGTTTCCGTCGCCCATCCGCCGATAGCCGTCCGACGCGACCACGATTACGTAGTCCGACTCGGTCATGCCTTTCTGGGCCCACGCTTGCCAGTCCTTCCGGTGGTCCTCCGCCCACTGGTCGAGTACGACATCGACACCGTTGTCCTGCAGGAACGACGCGAACTCGCGCACGGCCCTTCGGTGCTGTTCGTCGTCGTGGGTGTAGGAGACGAAGACCGTCGGGTTGCCGCCGGGGAGCCGGTCCGGCTGGCTTTCCTGGAATGACATCGGGGCCCTCGTAGTCCGGTCGTGGTAACGGCGTCGTTCTGGCGACGAACGATAGCAACGCCGGTATCCGGCCATTTGTCGTGGTGGCGGGCGAAAAGCGGACAAAACAAGGACATTTCATGGGTTCTTCTGCGGATGCGATACGACGCATGGCACCGTGCGTGCCGTCGTTGATCATCTTTTGTTCGCCGAAAGGACGACGATCGTGCCGAATCCGGATGGCGCCGTCAGGCGGCCGCGGGTGTACGTTTCGTACGCCCGCGAGTCGGATGAACACGCGTCGCTGGTTCGTGGGTTCGCCGCTTTCCTGCGCACCGAAGCGGGCGTCGACGCCCGCTTCGACCAGTGGTACGCCGATGGCAGGCGGGATTGGGTCGCGTGGGCGAGCGATCAGTTCGAGCGGGCCGATTTCATCCTGGTCGTCGCATCACCGGGGTACGGGCGTACGACCGGAATGCTCGATACCGCGATGCTGCACAACAACCTCGGCCGGAACCTGCCGAACGCGACGCACCGCATCCTGCCCGTGGTGCTTCCCGGTGGGTCCGTCGACGACATACCGCACGTGCTGTCCGCCTACGCGGCCACGCATTACGTGGTGCACGAGTTCACCCTTGACGGGGTCAAGGACCTCGTGCGCACATTTCACGGCTCCACCGCGCACGCGATGCCGCCGCTCGGTGCGTTCCTCCCTCCCGCGCCCGCGGCCGACCCGGTTCTCGTCGCCGCGCCGCGAAGGCTGCCGGGCACTGGCTCGCTGCTGCGCGCTGGCGCCGAAGTGGTCATCGGTGACGATCATTACCTGGTTCACGCCGACACCTACGACGAGTCCACGACCTCGGACGGCGCCGCGGTACTGCGCCGGGGCCGAGCGCTGTCGATCGGTGCGCCACGCGAGCAGGTCTGGCTGAGGCAGCTCGAAGCCCGGCAGGACACGCCGGTGGCCGTGGCGGCAGCGGCGGCCTTGGCACGCGAGCATGAGCTGCTCAGGTCGCCTGCCGGGCGGCGAACAGGGCTACCCCGATCGCTTGCGCTCACCCGGGAGGACGGTGTGGTGACGCTGGCGACCGGCTGGCCGGTTTCGAGCAGGACCGGCGCGCCGTGTGACACGCTCGCGTCGTTCGTCCCCGATCGCGGCGAACTCGTCGACCCGCTCCGCACCCGGGGAATCCTGCGCGGCCTCGCCGGCCTGTGCCGGAACCTCGCCGCGCTGCACCGCCGGGACGTCGTACATCGCTGCCTCGCGCCGGCAGCGATGATCCGGCTCGACGAAGGCGCGCTGGTGCTCCGCGACCTCGGGCTCGCCACCACCTCGTACGCACCGGGGGAGGGACCAGAGCCGTACCGGGCTCCGGAACAGCGCCGGCGTCATCGCGAGCAGGTCGGTCCGTGGACCGATGCCTACCAGATCGCCGCGATCGCGTACCACTTCGCGACCAGCCACCCGCCCCCGCCGTCGACACCGCCGCCGGCGCGCGGACTGGCACCGGCGCTGCCCGCTTCGGCGATGGAGGCGGTCGATGCCGCGCTTGCCGCCGATCCGGCACGGCGCCCCGATGTTTCCGTGCTGGCAGCCGTGTTCGACAGCGCGCGCTGAAATTCGTCCGAGGAGAGTTCCCGGTGCACTCCGTCACCCTGTCCGGCCCGATCGCACTCGTGCCAGCCAGGTCACTCGATGCCAGGCTCCGCGAGCAGGACGAGGGGTTCCCCGGCGTACTGCCGAACGGGGTGACGCAGGTCGTCGCGGACTTCAACGCGCGTCCGCGGGGAGTCGCGGCCACCATTGCCGCACCGTCGAACGGGGGTGATCGCAGCCTTCTCCTGTACACCTCCGCCTACGTCGTCCGCCTGTACGCAAGCGGGCGGGGAGACGCCTACACAGTGGCGTCGATAAAGCCGCTCCGGCTGACCGACCACGACCGGCTGGCCAAGGGCTGCCTGCTCGTGCGGGCGCACTGGCACGCGATGTTCGAGCTCCGCCAGGTTCCCCAGAACGCCGACCTGCCGGTGTATCCGTACCGCGCGGTCGAACCGGTCGGCGAGCGCCGGTTCAGCGCTTCCGCGATCTACGGCTTCGCCATCGTGGGCGAGCGGCTCCCCGAACGGAACCGGTATGTCCGGATCTGCGGTGACCCGGGTCAGCGTGGCCAGGTGGTCCGGGTCGAGGAGGAGCGAGCGGTCGTGCGGTTCGACCAGCCCGTCGACTGGGCACAGCTGCCACGGCAAGGGCAGCTGGCGGAAACGTCCAGTTCCATCGTGTTCGCCAAGCAGCGTGCGGCGGTCGAAGCCTTGCGCACGCGGCAGGCTCGCCACGAGTCGCTGCTCTCCGTGCTGGTGGAGCATCGGGTCCAACCCCTGCCGCTGCGGTCCGAGGTGCCGGGGGACGAACTGGACGAGGATCAGCTCGCCGCGTTCCGGAAAGCGCTCGGGGTACGGGACATGCTGCTCGTGCTGGGGCCGCCCGGTACCGGCAAGACCCGCACCATCAGCGGGATCGCGCGCTCGCTCGCGCTCGCGCGGGACCACGGGCCGGTGCTCGTGTCCTCGCACACGAACCGCGCCGTGGACAACGTGCTGGCCAAACTGCCGCGTGAGGTCGTCGTGGTCCGTGTCGGGAACGAGGGCAAGATCGATCCCGACGGCCGTCCCTTTCTGCTGGAGGTGCTGGCCGCGGACCTGCGCCGCGAGATCGTGGGCAGTACCACCAGCGCGCTCGGTGGTTACGCCGGCTTGCCGCTGGCTCGTCAGTGGGTGCCGGAGCTTGGTCGCCGGATCGGGGCGCTGGCGTCGGCGTTCGACGTGACCGCGCGTGCGTGGGCGGAACTGGACCGGATCCGGGGTCTGGTGGTAGGGCCCGCTCGGGAACGGGTGGCGCAGTCGCGGTCCGAGCTGGCGAGGCAGGAAGAACAGTGGGTGCGGCAGGGCCGGAAGCTTGCCCGGCTGGTTCGGCGCGACGAACGCGCTCGCGCCCGCAGGTGGTGGTCACCCTTCGATGCCGTGGCAAGGGCTGCGGCGCGTGCCAGGGCGCGACGGCTCGCGGTGCGGCAGGCGGAGTCGGCCGGGCTGGCGGAGGCCGTCCGCGGGTGCCGAACCAAGGTGGCCGACGCAGAACGCGCTTTGGAGGCCGAGACGCGGGACATACCCGAGGTACGAGCGGCGGAGCAGGTCCTCGACGACGCGCGACGGCAGATCGAAGGCACCAGAACGGGTGTCGCTCAGGCAGTACAGGCGATCAGCGCCGCGCTCACACCGGTGGACGTGCTGCCGGGGATCGCGTGGGAAGGGGACCCGGCAGCCGTGCTGGCCGCGTTGTGGCGACTGCACGCGTTGCTGGAGCCGCGCCTGGGGCTGCTGGAGGCCAGGTCGGCCCTTCTCGGGGAATGGCGTGACGAGGTGTCCGGCGCCGTCGAGCAGCTCTATCCCGAACTGGTCCGGTACGCCGATGTCGTCGGGGCGACGTGCGTGGGTGCGGCGACACGCACCGAGATCTCAGCGGTGGAGTTCGATCTCGCGATCGTCGACGAGGCAGGGCAGATCGGGGTGCCGGACCTGCTCGTGCCGCTCGTGCGCGCGAAACGGTCCGTACTGGTGGGTGATCATCGGCAACTGCCCCCGGTCGTCAAGAGAGAGGTGACCGACTGGGCCCGCGAAACCGGTGACACCGCCATCGGCACGATGCTCGAGAAGAGCGCGCTCGAGATCCTCGTCGGAGAGCTGCCGGACAGCCACATCGTGCGCTTGACCCAGCAGCGGCGGATGCCGAAGGTCGTCGCGGACTTCATCTCGGGCACGTTCTACGACGGGACGTTGAAGACGATGGTCGACCGCACCCACGACCCGTCGTTGTTCGCCAGCCCGCTGGCCTTCGTCGATACCTCGCGGCTGCCGGAACACGAGCGCGCCGAATCACCGGCAGGCGAACGGGCACGGGGCGGCTGGGTCAACCACGCCGAAGCGGCCTTGCTCGTGCTGCTCGCGTCGTACTACCACCGGCGAGGGGCGGAGTGGGCGCTGATCGTGCCCTACGCCGCGCAGGCGAGGCTGGTCTCCGAACAGCTTCGCGCCAGTATCCGCGATTCCGACGCGATCGATGCGAATGTCGGCACCGTGGACTCCTTCCAGGGTGGTGAACGCGACGTGATCCTGTACGGCTTCACCCGGAGCAACCGCGCCGGCAACGTCGGATTCCTCGACGAGCTTCGTCGGGCGAACGTCGCCTTCACCAGGGTCAAGCGGCAGCTTGTCCTGGTCGGCGACATGGACATGCTGTTGCGCGCGGGGGATCTTCGATTCCGGGAGCTGGCTCTTTCCCTGCGCGATCACGTGCGCGAGAGCGGTGACGTCCGGAGATACGCGGAGGTCGCGGCCCGGTTGAAGGGAATGACGGCGTGAGTGGCGGGAGGAACCTGATGCCGTTCCCGCAGCAGCGGGCGCTGGAGGACGCGGAGTTCGGCAGGGGGCTCGTTCCGACGCGGATCTTCCCGCTGCTGCTGCCGGTCTGGCAGGTCGAGGTCAAGGCCGCGGTCACCGAAGGCAGACCGTACGAGCTGATCGACCGCTATCTCGAGCGCGGGATCGCGGAGGGCGGGTTGGGCACGACGGCGGAACTGGCCGGATTCTTCGCGCTGGACGCCCCGCTCGTCGACAGGGCACTGCGGTTCCTGGACGCGATCGGGCACATCACGGTGCGCGAAGGCAGGCTGTCCCTCACCGAACTCGGCTACCGGTCCCAGCGGGACGAGGTGTGCTACGTGATCGAACGGGAAGATCGCCGCAAGCTGTACTTCGACGGTTTCCTGTCCCGTCCTCTCTCCAGACCCCACTACGACGCCCGCGTGGTCACGCTCCTGCGCCCGCACGAGGTCAACGCGGCAACCGGGTACCCGAGCTTCAAGATGCTCTGGGCCGCGACCGGATTCCGCCGCGAGGCGCTTGCCGAGCTGGCGAGCCACGCGGATCGCCACCGCTACAACCTGCCGGCGCGGATCGAACAGGCGCAGAGCGTCGGCGAGGAACTCGTCCACCTGCCCCTCTACGTCGTGCGTGCACTCGATCGGCGACGGCAGGTCCGGCACCTCGCGTACAGCCAGGCAGGAGACCTGGCCGACCCGGATCTGAGCGAACTGTGCGAACGGAGCCCCGAAATCCGCGGCGTGCTGGACCGCGAGGAACTCGCGGCACGACCGGACGTCCAGGAACGGCATGTCAGCGCCTGGCTCCGCGGGAAAGACCTCGGACGCTTCCAGCCGGAACGGCTCGCACACGGCGGCTGGCAGGTCACCTTGACCGCCGACGTGGTCGAACCGGCCGGTTCGGTGCCGCTGAGCATGCTCGGCTCGTTCGCCGTGCTGAGTTCCTGCCTCCTCCGCATCGCCTGCGACGACGAGGAAACCAGAAGACGCGCGTTGCTCACGCGACTGGACGCGTACCTGACCGGTCACCTTCGTGCGACCGCCGCCGACGTCGAGGTGCGCGTCGATCGCGTCGCACGACAGCTCGGTTTCACCGCGGACACGAAATCGGTGCAGAAAATGGCCTCCGAGGGTGGCTGGGCCGAGTTGGCGAAGCGGTTTTCGGACTTGCGGGACGGGTAGCCGGACCGGACCGGAGCCGTCCACTGGACAATTCGTGGACAACAACGAACGCTTCGCACTGTCCATGGCGGACTTCGCGTGCCGGGTCTACATTTCCGGTGTTATGAAGAACCAGAACCAGGACTCCGCGTTCCCTTCGTTGCACCTCGTGGACCTGAAACCGTACGTGTCCGTGGTTCTGCTGGAATGCACGGACGACGAGCCCGCGCGGGCGTTCGAAACGCTGCGGCGCTTCCTGCGCAAGAACGCGGGCGATCCGGGGCGTGCGGACGGGATCCGCGTCCGCGCCGAAATCGTGTCACGTGCGGATGAAGTCCTCGACGAGGTCGGGCGGATGGACGAGTTCGGGGTCGACGAGATCCACAGCCTCGTCCGCGAGGTGACGCGAGTGCCCGAATGGGCGGAACGGGACGCCGGTTTCGTGGACGTGGTCCACCAGATGTCGGTCGCCGTTCGGCGGGACCGGCTCGTCGCCGTCTACTCCGGTTTCACCAGTGACGCGAAGTTCAGCAGGTGGATTCACCGGGAAGCCGCTCCGTACCGGTTCGTGCCCGCCGATCTGCTCGCCGGTGTGTTCCGGGGCGACGGCAGGATGCTGTGGGTGCGCGGGGTGCACCGCCGTCGCACCACCAAGTCGGACAGCAAGGCGCTCGGGGGCCTGCGTCTCCAGGACGCGCTCGATGCGATCGAGGACAGCACGTACGCGATGACCGCGGCGAAGGTCACCTACCTTCCCGGTAACCAGAACGCGGTGCTGCGCGACGTCGTCACGGTTTCCCCCGGCGCGTCCCGGATCTCGTGGAAGCGGACCTCGCACTTCCCGATGTTCGCGGCCGCGGTGGGCGAGGTGCTCGACGTCGTCGAAAAGGCACTTGCCTCGGGCGAGGAGCCGGAGCCGCAGTTTTCCGAACTCGCGGTGCCCGAGTCCGATCTCGGCCGAGTGCGCGGCGCGTTCGAAGCGCTGGTGGCAGAGCCGGATCTGGTGGGCGGGGACCCCGAGAGCGTCGAGGAATCCGATGAGCGCGCCGAATTCCTCCGTTCGGCCATCATCGCGGTGCGCGGCGAGCCGACTTCCGCAAAGGCATACCTTGACGTCGGCCGCGACGGCGCGGTGACGGGGACCTTGGTCGTCAGACCCGCCGAATCCGCCGGACGGGTGTGCTTGGACGTGGGCTATTGCGGCACGCCCACCGCCGAGGCGTTTACCCGCGAAGTCAAGGAGGTGATCGCCGAGGGTGATCTGCTGACCGTGTACTACGAATCGGGACACCTGTTCAACGGAAGCCAGGTGGTGCGGCAGAAGCCGATTTCGAAGCCGTTTCCGAACCTCGAGTTCGCCGACTTCTCCGGCTATTCGATCACGAAGGAGAAACCGGTCCGGCGGGATGGCCTGCGCCTTCACGATGCGATTTCGACGGATGGGGACGACTCGCTGTTCGCCTGGGGGGTACAGCGCTTCGGCTCCGACTGGCTGCTCTGCGACGACGGCGCCGGCGAGGTCGCGGACTACCTCCACCTGACCGACGACGGGACGCTGACCGCGATCCACGTGAAGGCGGCGGCGAACGCCGGTCCTGGCCGCCGGATCGCGGTCACCCCGTTCGAGGAGGTGGTCAGCCAGGCCGAGAAGAACGTCCGCTTGCTCGGCACGGAGAACCTGGAAGAGCGGCTCGGCCGTCCGCGGGCATCGCGAGCCGCGGCCTGGCATGCCGGACAGCGGAGCACGAGTGCCGAGTTCGCCCAGCAGTTGGCGGCCAGGGTGGCGACCGACCGGACCAGGGTCGTGATCGTCCAGCCCCACCTGTTGCGTGCTTCCCACGATCAGGCGCGTGCCGACGTCGTGGCCGGTCGGGTGACGAGGGATACCCTCAGCCTCGCGCTCCTCGACAACCTCCTGCACAGCACACGGCGGACCGTCACCGCGTTCTGGGACGACCTGACCGTCATCGGCTGCGCGTGATCGGCGCACTCAGGAGAGGGCCGGATCGCCCCATGCCAGTTCGGGCAGGTTGCTGGACCGGACGCCGGTTCCGGTCGGCCTCGTGCCCCCGGGCGAGGTGCGGGTGCCGGGCCGGTACATCTCCAGCCGCAGCTTCAGTGCGCCCGTGACGTCCACGTCCACCAGCCGCGGTTTGCCGAGCGCCGCACGGTATTCGGATCGCGGGCGCCCGTCGAGGCGCACCCGGAAGTGCCCGATCTGGAACGGCTCGGCGGCGTCGTCCAGCACCCCCACGACCGAGGTCATCCGCCGGTAGGCGGCGCCGAGGTCGATCTCGACGAAGCTCACGATTTCCGCGGTGCCCGAGGGCCGCACCAGCACGCTGTCGGCGTACTGCACGCCGTCGATCCGCGCGCGGCCCGATCTGATCTCGGTGCTGCTGGCCAGCCAGGGGAGGCCGTTGGCCAGCAGCACCGACCCGTTTGCCGCCGCACCGGTCGCACCGGTGGTGCCGGTCCATGGACCGCGTTCCGGAAGGGGAAACCGCCCGCGTCCGGTGATCGCCGCCATCAACTCCGATACACCGCCTTCGGTGAACGCGTCGATGCGGAAGCTCGTGGTGGAATGGGCGTTGAGGAAACCGGGGATCCCCTCGATCGTTTGCCCAGGCAGGATGACCGGGAGGATGCGTTCGGTCGCGCGGTGCAGATCCTCGACCAGGTCGTCGCGGAGCATCGCCGCCTCGAACTGCGCCCTGCGTCCCTCGCCGGGGAGCGCTGCGCCGTCGGCACGTCGCCGGTACTCGGGGGACGCGATGACCAGGATGAACTCCGCGGCCGTCAAGTGCTCGAGCGCCCACAGCGACCAGTCGCGGCGCTTGTTCTCGTACCACTGGTCGAAGCGCATGTCGAGTCCCATCCGGGTACGCAGGAACTCGGCGAACCGCTGCACGAGCTTCTGATGCTCGGGCGAATCGCGGGCGTAGGTGACGAACACCCGTGGTGCTTCGTGATCTGGCATCGGGGCCCCCGGGGAAGAGCGGTGTCGAAACGAATATTGTCGGCGACCGGTCGAATCAGGGCGATGCGCGTCACCCGATTGCCCCACTCTTGTCGATTTCGCCGTGCTGTCAAGGGTTTTCCGGCGAAGTCATCTTCTGGTCCGGACATGTCCGGGTGTCCGGATAATGTCCCGTTTTTGTCAGGTTTCGTGTCTGTTTCCGGCTCGTGCCACCGACTTACGATCAGCGCTCCTGAACGACGGGCACGAAGGGGCGATGACACGCGTGTACGAGTACGACGTGTTCATCAGCTATCAACGCGAGGGCAATCTCGTGCCTGCCTGGGTGCGCACCCATTTCTACCCGCGGCTGCGGGAGCTGCTCGACGATCACCTCGATCGCGAGGTGAGCATCTTCTTCGACGAAAACCTCCACGGCGGCGCTCGATGGCCGCTCGAGGTGCGGAGAGCCCTGCAGCGGGCCAGGATCCTGGTTCCCGTCTGCTCGCCGAAGTACTTCCTCAGCGAGTGGTGCCTCGCCGAATGGCATTCCATGGCGCGGCGGGAGGAGCTCGTCAGGACCGCTTCGCCGGAGGAATCGCGGACACTGATCTATCCCGTGATCTTCTGCGACTCGAGGAACTTCCCGGCGTACGCGCACGAACGCCGCATGCAGGATCTCAAGACCTGGAACGCCCCGTACGAGCACTTCATGGCGTCACCGGCGTACCTCGACTTCCACCACGAGGTGGCGCGGATCGCCGAAGAGCTGGAGGTGCTGATCGAACGGGCGCCGGAATGGCGGCCGGACTGGCCGGTGGACATGCCCGCCCCCGGCGCGCCCCGCCCGTCCGAATTGCCGAGGTTCTGACCGATGCCGGGAACAGTGGTCACCTTCTACTCCTACAAAGGCGGTGTGGGGCGGAGCTTCACGCTGGCGAACATCGCCGTCCTGTTGGCGCGCTGGGGCCATCGGGTGCTGTGCGTGGACTGGGATCTGGAGGCGCCCGGCCTGCACGACTACTTCCGGCCGATGCTGGAAGCCCCGCCCGCGGGCGGGGTGGTGGACCTGGTCGACGACTTCCTCGGTGGCCGGGTACACCCCACCGCACACGTCACCCGGCTGGCCCGTGTCGGCGCACTCGACTTCATCGCGGCGGGCAGGGACGAGCCGGACTACGTCCGCCGAGTCCAGGAAGTCGACTGGGAAGCCTTGTACGACAACGGCTTTGGTGACTACCTCGAACGGTGTCGCGACCGGTGGACGGCCGACTACGACTACGTCCTCCTCGACAGCCGCACCGGGATCTCCGATATCGGCGGTATCTGCACCGCGCACCTGCCGGACAGCCTCGTCGTCCTGTTCACGGCCAACATGCAGAGCATGCGGGGTGCCGTCGAGATCGCCAGGCGTGCCAATGAGGCCCGTGACCGCCTGCCGTTCGATCGGCCGCAGCTCGCGGTGCTGCCCGTGCTGTCCCGGTTCGACACCCGCGAGGAGTACGACCGGTCGGAGCAGTGGCGGAGCATCTGCGTCGACGAAACCCAGGGCCTGTTTCACAACTGGCTCGACCACAAGGTCCCGCCCGAGGTGATGTCCCGGCACCTGACCCTGCCCTACGTTTCCTACTGGAGCTTCGGCGAGCAGTTGCCGGTCCAGTCCGAGTCCAGTCCCGGTGCGGATCAGATCGGCTTCGCACTGGAGACCGTTGCGGCGGTCGTGTCGCGACATTTCGATCGCACGGACTTGCTGGCGGAGAACCGTGACGCGTATGTCGCTTCGGCGAGGACGGCCAAGCACGCCTTCACCCACGACGTCAGGGTGAGCACGACTAGGTCCACATTGGACTTCGCGGACGCGCTCATCGCCGATCTGGCGGAACGCGGTGTGCGGGTTCGCAAGTCGATGTCCGGTGACCGGTCTTTCCTCGACAACGCCGAAGACGACGCCCGGCATTTGTGCCTCATCGTCGATCGGAAGGTCAGCCGGTGGCAGTCCGCGGAGGTCGAGCTGTTCCTGCACCGCACGCTCGGCCAGGACCGCAGGGTCATCCCCGTGCTCACCGCCGACGCCGAGCCGAACGCGTTGCCCGGCTACCTCGGCAACCTGCGGTACCTCCGGCTCGGCCCGTCGCAGGGGCCGGTCGAGGTGGCGCGCGGGCTGGTGGACCAGCTCAACGGCGACGTCTCGCTCGTCGACGCCGGTGAGGTCGATCCGGCCGACGTGGTGCGGCTGGCCGCCGGCGCGTGGCTGCGCCCGCTGCTGTGGGAGCTCGTGGACGAGACCGTTCGCGCACTCGTCGTCGTGGCCGGAGCGGGCGACGCGGTGAGAACGCGGGAGCTCACCGCTGACCTGGCGCTGGCGATCAGGCCCCGCGCCGAGTCGGCAGGGGATGGCCGGCGCACGCCCGTGCCATCGGCCGTCAAGGCGACGCTCGAGCAGGCGAGGCAAGTGCTCGAGGTGCGGGCCAAGGGCCCGGACGGCAGCCGCCACGAGTTCAGCAGGTTTCTCCGCGAGTAGTCCGGTGCAGCGCTCGATCCGGTGGTCGCGATCGCGGCCACCGACCACGGTGGGGAAGGATCTCGGATGGCCGATCGATTGGGACACAAGCAGACCGCGGCGATGTTCACCCTGATGGTGCTCGCCCGCGACGTGTCCAACCCCGAGCTGGAAACCATCGTGGGCTTCACGCTCACCGGGAACGAGCGGAGAGAGCTCAACGAGCTCGGATACGTCGTCAGCGAGATGTCCGGACGCGCTTTCCACCACCAGCTGACCGAGAGCGGATGGGCGTGGTGCGGCGCCGAACTGGGAGCGAAGACGCCACCTCCCCAGTCGCGGAGCACCCTGATTTCCGGGCTTTACATCCTTCTCGGCGGCTTCGACGACTATTTGCGGCGCCAGAACCTGCGCTTGGCCGACCTTTTCACGCCCACCGTCGAGCTGACCACGGAGGACATCGAGAGCAGCATCCGGACGGCCTACCGCAAGCTCGCCAGGTCGCCGCGAGACTGGGTGGGGCTGGTGGACCTGCGGCCGATGCTCGGCGGCGCGTCCGCGCATGCCGTGGACGCCGTGCTCAAAGAACTGAGCCGTACCGGGAAGGTCCGCCTGATCCCGGAGTCCGACCGAAAGGCGCTCACCGCGGCCGATCACAAGGCGGCCGTCCGAGTCGGGGGCGAGGACAACCACCTACTGTCCATCGAGGCGCCATGATCGACCAGATGTCAGCGCTGGCCGCGCTGCGCTTCGACTGGGCCGATACTCCGGACCACGTGTGGCGGGACTCGCCGTACCACGTGGACGGGCTGCACACGGACGTTGTCGCGGCTATCGAAGTGGGGCTGCGCGACGCTTCGGCCAGCGGTGGGCCCAGCCCGATCGGATTGGTGCTGCAAGGCCAGAAGGGGGTCGGCAAGACCCACTTGCTCGGTCTCGTCCGGCGGCGGGTGCACCGTGCCCGTGGGTATTTCTTCCTCGACGACCTTACGGCGGGCGATGCGTTTTGGGAGAACACCGCCGACGCGCTGCGCCAGGGACTTTCCCGGCCCGACGAATCCGGTTCCTCTCAGCTCGTGAGCTTCCTTCGCCGGGTTTGTCTACGGGTCGGCGTCGATGCCGGGGCCACCAAGGCGATACTCGGCGGGCGCGGGCTCACCAGGACGCATCTCGAAACCTTCATCGACGGTCTGCGCACATTCGACAAGCAGGTCGCCGTCGAGTGCGCCGACACCGCACGGGCGCTGGTGCTCTACGCAAGTGAGGAAACGGGGAAGAACTACATCGGAGACGATTACCTCGGCGGGTTCGAGGAATCGAAGTCCGGGGAACGGCGGAAATGGGGGATCCGTCCGCAACCCAAGTCCGCGCAGGCCCAGGTGCGGGACATCACGCGGCTGTTGGCGCTGACAGGGCCGGTCGTGATCGGGGTGGACCAGCTCGACACGCTCATCGCGCGTTCCACCTTGCGCACGGACGAAGAAGGACCAGGCTCGGGCAGTGGCATGCTCGTGGCGCAGATCGCCGACGGGTTGATGCGACTGCGCGAGGTGACCCGGCGGACCATGACCGTGCTCATGTGCCTGCCCAATACCTGGGCGCAGATCAAGAACAACGCGGCCGACACGGTTCCTGACCGGTTTCGCGAGTCGTTGATTCTCGGGCGGGTGACCGATGCCGCGCTGGGCAAGGCGCTGGTGGAAAAACGGCTCGGCGTGGCGTGCGAAGCCATGGGTTTCACACCGCCGCACTCGACCTGGCCGGTCGCGCCGTCCGCGTTCGAGGGGACCTGGGAGGAGTACACGCCGCGTGAGTTGCTGAAGCGCATCGGTGCCCACATCGACACGTGCCTGCGAACCGGTGAGGTTCGCGAGCTGACCGCCTTCGGCGACCACGCGGCCCGCGTTCCCGAGCCGTCGCGTCCCGCGCCCGAGCCGGACCGCTTCGCCGAGCTTGACGCCTGGTTCGAAAAACTGCGGTCGGAGGCCGACGCGTCGATGCTGCTCGACCAGCGGACAGAGGACGCGGTGATGCCCGCACTGCTGTCCGCCGCGCTCAAGGGGTGGATCACCGAGGTCGGGGACGACAACATGGAATGGACTTGTGAGACCAGGACCGAGCGGAACGAGGTGCACGCCTGGCTGACCCGCACCGTCGACGAGGCGTCCGATCTGGAGGAGCACTGGGCGTTCAGAGCGATCGCCGCACCGCATCACCTGGCTGTGCTGCACCGCTTCCGCAAGGCGCGGTCCGCCGCGGGACTGCGGCAGGGTGCTGACAACCGGCACCTGATCCTCCTCCGCAACGCGTCATGGTCACCTGGACCGACGACTCAGGCGGAGCTGAGGGCGCTCGAAGCCGTCGGCGGGCAGCGACTCAAGCTCTCCGAAGCGGACGTCCGGACCTTTTGGGCGCTGGAAAAGATGTTCGTGCAGGGTGGCACCGATCTGCACGAGTGGCTCGTCGATCGGCGGCCTGCCGGACGGTCACAGCTGTTGTCGGCGGTATTGCCGGAGACACCGGCGGGGCAGCGTGCGGACGGGAGGCATCCACCCCCCGCGGACGGCGAACTAACGCTCGGCGCCGTCGTGGGCACGGGCGAGCCGGTGCGCGTCGAACTCGCGGCGCTGCGCAAACATGCCGCGGTGTTCGCTGGCTCGGGGTCGGGGAAGACCGTCCTGCTGAGACGAATCGTGGAGGAGTGCGCCCTGCTCGGGGTCTCCGCGATCGTGCTGGACCCGAACAACGACCTGGCTCGCCTCGGGGACGCCTGGCCGAGTCCGCCCGCGGGGTGGGGGCCGGACGACGCGCGGCTGGCCAAGCGGTACCTGGCGGAGACGGACGTCGTCGTCTGGACTCCCGGCCGGGCCACCGGCAGACCGCTGGCCTTCCAGCCGTTGCCGGACTTCGCAGGCGTCCTCGATGACGAAGACGAGTTCGCCGCCGCCGTCGAGGTGGCCGTGGCGACCTTGGCGCCGCAGGCCCGGCTGACCGGAAGCACCGTCAAGGCGAACATCGGGCTCGCCGTGCTGCGACAGGCGGTCATCCACCACGCCCGCACCGGATCGCGCAGCCTTCCCGCACTCATCGACGTGCTGTCCGATCTGCCCGAAGGGGTGAGCAACCTCAACAACGGCAAGCGCATCGCAGGAGATCTGGCCGAAGTGCTCAAGGCCGCGATGGTCAACGACCCGCTGCTGGCCGGGGACGGCCATCCCGTCGACCCCGGTGCGCTGCTCACACCGGAGCAGGGAAAGCGTGCCAGGGTGTCCGTCATCAGCTTCATCGGCCTGCCTGCGGAAGAGCAGCGTCAGAACTTCGTCAACCAGTTGCAGATGGAACTGTTTGCCTGGGTCAAGCGCAATCCGGCTGGTGACCGCCCGCTCGGCGCGCTGTTCGTGATGGACGAAGCCCAGACTCTCGCCGCCTCGGGCACCTTGACCGCGAGCACGCGCAGCACCATCGTGCTCGCCTCTCAGGCCCGTAAGTACGGGCTCGGCCTCCTGTTCGCGACCCAAGCGCCGAAAGGGCTGCACAACCAGGTCGTCGGCAACGCGATGACCCAGTTCTTCGGCCGCCTCAACAGCCCGGCCCAGATCGCCGCCGCCAACGAGCTGGCCAGGGCGAAGGGAAGCACGGTCGACGACATTTCCCGGCTGGAACGCGCCCAGTTCTACGTGGCGGGCGAGTCGTTCGGCTTCCGCCACCTCGCTACGCCGCTGTGCCTGAGCAACCACCCGGCCAGCCCGCTTCGCATCGAGGAGGTGATCGACCGCGCCCGAGGCCGCCGTCCCTGATGCGTCACTTCTCGATAACCGCCTGGACACTCCCCGCAGGTGCTGGCCACCGGCGGCAGGGTGCCCGAACGAGCGTCGGAACACTTGGCAGCCTTCCGTGGCAGCGGTGTTCTCGTTCGCGGGTGAGACGATCGCTTAATCCATGTTGGCGAGAAACCGGCTTCGGGCACCATGCCAGGTGACTGACAGCTGCTCACGGGCCCGAGTGCAGGCGACGAAGAGCAGGCAGAGTTCGCGCTGCAGGTCTTGCCGGTGAGTTGTTTCGTCTTCTTCGATCGGGGTAACCGCGTTCCTGGCCGGTATCTGACGATCACCAACCCCGATCACGGCGAGGCACCGGTACTCCAGGCCCTTCATCAGGTGCATTGTCCCGAGTGACACAGCCTCATCTGCCGCCCGTCCTTCGGCCAGCATTCCGGTGGGGATCGATGCTGACGACAGGGACTGTTGTGCCATGGTGAGTAGCCATTTCGCGCGTGCCGCGACGCCGATCTCGCCTGGTTGTACTCCCGAGCCCAGCCAAGTCCGGATCTTGGCTCGAAGGTGGTCGAGTTCGGCATCGAGGGTCGCGAAGCCCTGCGGTTCGGGCGGCAGCCCATGTACGTCTGATCGGCACCCCGCGATCGAGTCCAGACCGTCCTCCATGTCGTCGATCCGCTCTCCGCGCATCAACCCCAGGCTCCACGCCAGAATCTCGGCTGTGGTGCGGTAGTTGATCCGCAGCTTGGACGACCGGCCGCGGATGTTGATTCCTACGTCTTTCAGAGTAACCCTGTTGTTGTAGATCCTTTGGTGGGTATCGCCAGCGATGAAGATGTCGTCCCGGTCACCGGGGGTGGCCTCCCGCAGTAGTCGCCATCCCTCGGCACTGAGATCCTGTGCCTCGTCAACGACGATGTGCCGGTAGGGTTTGTCGTTTCGATTCTCAAGCAATCGAGTTGCCTCGGCGCGAACCGTTTCGTGCGTCCAATGGCCCTCCGTTCGAAGGGTTTCCGTGAACTCCAGCAGCGCTTGCCAGACCTGTGCTTTCTGGCGCGGCCCAAGTTGGCGACCACGACCATCGCGCTTGGCTGCCAGGTATTCTCGCGCTGAGGAAACGCGTTGAGCCAGCACGACTTGCCGCCATTCGTCGGCTAGGAAGCTCTCGCTGAAATCGAGTCCGAGGTTCTCTAGTATGTGCTGCCATATTATTTTCTCCTCGGCCCTTTGAAGGATCGAAGGCGACCCATGTGCATCACGGAAGATGCGATGGGCAAGTTGATCGACGTTCAGTACTTCGATACGGTTTGCGACCTCAGGGAAGGGTGTCAAGAGTTTGATTCCAGCCTTGAGGGAATCGGTGAGCGCAGAGGTAAAGGTGGTAACCAGAATTCGCCCTTCCCCTTGTTCCGCCAAGAAGTGTGCGCGGTGAAGAGCGACTACCGTCTTGCCTGTTCCGGGACCGCCGCTTACGCGTGCCGGCCCGCGGTACCGTTTTCGAACTACGCTGCGCTGGGCCGGGTGCAGGTAGATCCGCCACAGTGCGAAAGGATGTGCGAAAATGGCCATGAGCTCGTCGGGACCGTCGACGAGAACAATCCGGTCCGGGCTGCGCTTGACGGCTGCTACGAGGTCATCGGTATCGACTGGTTCTGCGACAATGGCTTCGCTGAGTTCCATCCAGACCTCGTCCGGCGAGAGTCCTGCCGCGAGCCCGTAAAGCACATCCCACTGGGTGCTCGGCAGGAAGGACTTGGCCGCTTCGAGTTGAACGGGATCCGTCAGCGCCCTGGCGAAACCCAGGGTCTGCTGGTCGATGCCGAGCTGTATCAGATCACCGTCGTCGACAGCGGCGAAGAGCCGGGTCGGGGCGGTCTCGGCCATTCGCGATAGCTCAGGCAGCGAGGCGTCGATAGCGACAGTGTCCCGGATCTCGATACGTCCGGTTGTGGCGTTCACCGACGCGGTGCGACCTTTTGCCCAGTCGTAAGCCTTGTCGTGCGGTAGGACTTTGAGCAAGACGTAGGTATCCCCGGACTCGGGAGCGAGCACTATGCCGCGCAAAGAATGGGTTATCCGGATGGACCGAAAGCGAGTGTCGTGCGCATTATTGATGCGCTCGAGATGGATTCCCGCGTGGTGCGCGTTCTCGAATCGTGCGAAGACTTCCGTGACTCGGTCTTGGACCTGCCGCTCCAGCCGGGCGAACTCGCGAAGGAAGTCCTTGTCGATAGCAAGTTGCGCCACTGCTCGATCCCCTCCAGGTGGTTGCCCGGTCGAAAGGTGCGGTTCGGTGCAGACCGGTCACGACGACCTTCTCATGAGGCTACCGCGATGGATTTCGATACTTCGGTCCACCGTGTCCTGTAGCGGCTTGTTGACATCGAGCAGGTCGGCGTGGTGTTGCCAAGCGTCGGTCGTGCGCTCCACCGTGTCTGCGACGACATCGGCCAGGTCTGCTCCGTTGGCGTGAAGCCGCTGTTCGAGACGACTGAAAGTGCGGTAGTCGACCCGCGAGAAGTTCCGGGTACCACCGAACTTGAGTCCGAGATCCTCCGGCTCGTTCTCAGCCCGGTAAGCGGCCGTACTCACCAGATCGTAGGCGGGAGAAAGAGTGGGCACCCGCTGGTTGGAGTAGATCAGCGACCAGTTCTTGAGATGTGCGTCGCCGTTCGAGATCAAGATGATGAATGTGAGTCGCCGGGCAAACTCTCGGAGCGCGGTGACGTCCCGGCCGCGGTACAGCAACGCCGCGATGGTCTCGAAGTTGCCGTGGTACTTCCGATCTGGGTAGACATTTCGAACCTGTGCGAGATCTTCGATGTGCACCGGCCGCCGGTGTTCTGCACGATCGAACCGGCGCACCGCGTATGCCCAGTCCTCGCCCTCCGGCCAGACGTGCGGCGGAAGTCTGTCGAGCTTGTCGCGGTGGACGAGGGTCACGTCCGGTACGTCGATGCCGACCGCCGTGGCAAGGGACATCATCGCGTGTTCGTTTCGTGGAACGTCGGCGTAGACCCGGTCCGGCAGCTTGACGATCCAATCACCGCCTTCGCCATGCGCGGGAAGGGTGAGTCGGTCGTCATGACGGATCATGGAGAACTTGAGGCCCACTCCTGCCAGTGAGAACCGCCAACCACCGTGCTCGCCGTCGCCATCGGGGCCGTAGGGATCCGCCCCCGCAGTGAACGGATCCCAGCCGTCATCGGGCGCATCCGCCTCAGCCAGTACCCGGATCGCCCCGGGAAGGTCGTGGCCTACCTGCGCGAGTAGTTCCATTTCGCGGTCGGCGGATACTCTTCGATCCGTGGCGATCCAGTCTCGTAGCCTGCCCTCTGGCAACAGGTTGGAGAACCATGCCGGTAGTCGCAACGCGCTGGCGTGGCGTGCGACGAGGTCCTGTTCGAAGACCAGTCCGAGCACGGGACGATCAGGGTCCGCAAGATACTCTTCAGTGAAGGTGAACCAGGTGTAGTCGCCGCGTTGGTTCAGGGTGCCGACTCGATAGTCGCCCAGCCAAACGCCGTGGCGTTGCTCACGCGGCGTCATAGTTGCTCTTCATCGTCCAGTACGAGCTCGGTCAGTGACGGCGTGTCTTCGAAGCCCCATTCGCACATGTTCTGCAGGAAATCCTGCAGATGCGTCGTCAGCAGTTCACGTCGTTTCTCCAGTGCCTTGGACAGGGCGCCGACACGGAGTAGCTCGATGATTTCGTCGGTGACCGCATGAGATTCAAGGACCTTCGACCAGGACGCCTCGTCGGTGACGACCTTGTCGACGAGCCGCAGGCCGACTTCCTCCGAGTCGATCTCCACGATCGGCATCAGTACCCGGTTGGCCGCCCATGGACGGTACGGCTTGGTGACCGACATGTTGGGTGCGAGATATCGGACGGCGTCCCTCGCCGTCGTGCGGTCGACGAGACAGTCCGCAAGATCGGAGATTTCGTACTGCTCGTGGCTATCGGGGTTCCTCGGACCCGCAGCCCACCATGAGCAGAGCACGATCTTGGTCGCAGCCTGATTGGTGGCGAAGCTCCTGAGGTCCGGCAACACGTGCTCGCTCTGTTCGACCAGTTCGAGAAGATTCTGGACCGAACTGCTGAGGTCTTTTTCCAGCACGCGAGAGCACAGCATCCGCGCGGCGTCACCGGTGCCTGCCTTGAACTGTTGTGGTCCAGCTACAGCGGCCCGCCAGTACCAGCGGCGGAGCAACCGTCGATTGCGCGGGTCGGGATTGGGGTGATGGGCGAATACTCGCGCCAGTGGAGGCAGGAGATATCGATAGGCGAGCATGGAGAAATGTGGAACGAGCGCGTCTTGCTGCAAGAAGGCCACCGCTCGTCGGAGAGCCTGTTCCCCCTCGTGATAGGCCGCGTCCCGCCCTTCGTCACCATTGACGGCGAATTCGTCACGGATATCGCGTTTGACATCGGAGCCGCGTCGCGCGAGCACGCCCTGGAGGATGGTGTTGCCGTCGATCGTGCCGAAGCCGAGGTCGGACGCGATATGTTCCGCGATGAGATCGATGGTGAGCTGTCCGGCGACCTCTTGGTCGTTCAGAGCCGAGAAGATCTCCGCACGAGAAAGCCGTTTTCCGTAGTTGTTCATCCGATCGAAGATGTCTTGCAGAACCTTGGGGTCTGCTTGACGAACCTGATACGCCGGAACCTGGAACTGTCGCAGGGTCCGGGTTACTCCACTGGCTTGTTCGAGCCTGTCGGAAATACCGGAATGATGGTTGAACCAGATGAGAATTTTCTGCAGGTCAAACAGCACTGGTAGTGGAATTACCAGCGGATCTTCGACCTTTGGCAATCGGACGAATTGCTCGTCGCGCAAGTCGTAGGCCAATGCGAAGCGTTGGTCCTGCTGGCCGTCGGGATGCAGCGCGTTCGCCAGACTCGTAATACGTTGCTGGCCGTCGACCACCCACAGTGCCTCGGTGCTCGCTGGGGCATCGATATCCAACGTGCCCAAGCGGAGCCGCTGCTCGTCAGCTTTTCGCACCCAAAGCAGGAGGCTGCCCACCGGGTAGCCCCGGACGATGCTGTCGAACAATCGGCGTACATCCTCCCAGTGCCAGCGAAAGTCGCGCTGGAAGCTCGGCACCCGAATCTGACCGTTCCAGGCCATGCCGACCAGGGACTCCACGTCCATCGTGGTGGTGCTGAGCGGTGAATTGAGCGTCATCGCCATTGTTACGATCTCCCGTCCTCTTCACGCACCTTGCCAGACTCGAGTGCTTGCCTCGTGCACTTCGACGGCGTGTGCATCGAAGCGATCGGGACTATCGCTGACGGGGATGAGTCTAGAGGCTCGGGCTTGGCTGCCTTCCCGTATGTGGGTAGCCGACGTGCGGCGGTCGGTCGGACGCGAAGGTCAAAGGCATTCACAACGGGTCGCGGCAGTCTCACCACTGGTGACTGGGTTCGGGGCGGCGGCGCCTACCGTAAGGTGCTGGGGAGGTCGAAGCCGGGGAAAGGGGAGTCGAATGGGTTCGCTGTCGATCGTCAACGCGAGGGTGTTCGACGGGGTGTCGGACGAACTCATCGACGGGCCGGTGCACGTCGTCGACGGGCGGATAGCCGAGGTCGGGCCGGGGGCGGCGGCCACGGCGGACCGGGTCCTCGACGCACGTGGCGGCACGGTGCTGCCGGGGCTGATCGACGCGCACTTCCACGCATACGGGATCGGGCTGGACGGGCTGCGCATCGAGTCCACGCCGTTGAGCTACGTCGCGCTGGCCGGGGCGAAGCGGCTTTCCTCGGCGCTCGCACGCGGTTTCACCACGGTGCGCGACGTGGCGGGTGGCGATCCCGGGCTCGCGACCGCGATCGACCAGGGGCTCATCGCCTCGCCGCGGTACCTCTACACCGGTGCCGCGCTGAGCCAGACCGGCGGGCACGGCGACGCCCGCGCCGCCGACAGCGACCTGTGCGCGTGCCACGCCCACACCACCGAGGTCGTGGACGGCGTGGACGCGCTGCGGCAGGCCGTGCGCGACCGCTTCCGCCGCGGCGCGCACGCCATCAAGATCATGACCTCGGGCGGGGTCATGTCGCTCACCGACCCGATCCGCATTCCGCAGTACTCGCCGGACGAAGTCCGCGCCGTGACCGAAGAAGCCGCGCGGCGGGGCAGCTATGTCGCCGCGCACGCCTATTCGCCGGAAGCGATCCGGCATTCCGTGGAGAACGGCGTGCGTTCGGTCGAGCACGGCAATCTGCTCGACGCCGAAACGGCGAAGGTGATGGCCGAACACGACGCGTTCCTCGTGCCGACGCTGGCCACCTACGACGCGATGAACCGGCGCAGTGACGAGATGGGGCTGGCGGCGGTTTCGCGGGCCAAGAACCTCGAAGTGCTCGACCACGGCAGGACCGCGATCGAGCTGGCTCGCGCGGCCGGGGTGCGGGTCGGCTTCGGCACCGACCTGATGGGCGCGCTCGAAGACGAGCAGCTCCACGGCGTCCGGCTGCAGACCGAAGTGGACGGTGTGCTCCTCGCGCTGCGGTCGATGACATCGGTGAACGCGGATCTGTTGCGGCGTCCCGATCTCGGGCGCGTCGAGGAAGGCTGCGTCGCCGATCTCCTCGTCCTCGACGGCGATCCGGTGCAGGAACCCTCGCTGCTGTGGGATTCCTCGAAACGGCGCATCGTGGTGCAGGCCGGCGTTCCGCTCGGCTGAACCCGGCGCGCGGAATTGTCGGTCGGCCGTATTAGGCTCGCCGTCGACTCGGGGAGGGAGTTGCGATGAGCACGAAAAACAGGGAAAACCGCGCGGCCAAGCAGAAAGCACGGGCCCGGCGAGCGAACCGTTACCAGGACGGCGTCGGGCAGGACGCCGCCGAGCGGCATGCCGCGACGGTCAACTTCGTCGGCAGGGTGCTGTGGGAGGCGGCGTCCGGCCCTTCGGAGGCTGAGGCGCGGATGCTGGCCGCCGAGCTGGCGAGCGGCCGTCATGGCGCCCGGCGGTCGGTGGACACCGCCGTCGATCTCGTGCTGCGGCGCGCGCTCGGGCACACCTGGACCGGCGGCTGGCAGCCCTACGACGTCTTCCAGATCGCCAGGCGGCGGCTCACCGAAACCGGGACGGGGCTGCTGGTGGACGCGATCGCCGGAGAGCTTGGCCAGCGCGCGGCGGCCTCGGTGCACTGGCGATGGCGTGCGCAGCTCGACGAAATCGGCGCGGTCGTGTGGTGGGAGGCCGACCGGCCGCAGTTCGGCCAGTGGGCCGAGAAGCACGGGCACACGCACGAGTACGCGCTTGGCGCGGTCATCGCCGCGCTCGCCATGCTGATGACGTTGCCGAAGCTGCCCGAGATCCCGTTGCCGGACGAGGGCAGTGCCCGCACCGGGGTGGACGAGCGGATGCTCGCCAAGGTGCGCGGGCTGCTGGCGAAGGCCGAATCGAGCCAGTTCCCCGAAGAGGCCGAGGCGCTGTCGGCCAAGGCGCAGGAGCTGATGAGCCGCTACTCGTTCGAACGGGCGCTGGTGGAGGCCGAACAGGGAAGCGGCGCGCGGGGCACGGGGCGCCGGTTCTGGCTCGACAACCCGTATCCGGGGGCCAAGGCGTCACTGGTGTCCGCGGTGGCGAAGGCGAACCGGTGCCGCGCGGTGTCGTACGAGAAGCTGGGTTTCGTCGCGCTCGTCGGGCACGAGGTCGATCTCGAACTCGTGGAACTGCTGTCCACTTCGTTGCTGGTGCAGGCCACCGAGGCGATGCTGACGACGGGCAGGCAGGTCACGCGCACCGGCCAGTCGCGGACCAGGTCGTTCCGGCAGTCCTTCCTGCTCGCCTACGCGCAGCGGATCGGGGAGCGCCTCGCCGAGGCCGATCACGCCACCAGCGAGCAGGTCTCCGACGAGCGCCTGCTCCCCGTCCTCGCCCGCCGCACCAAGGAAGTCGACGACCTGTTCGAGACCATGTTCCCCGAGGTCGTCCTGCGCGCACGGACCATCAGCAACCACGCGGGATGGGACGCGGGCCGCGCCGCCGCGGAAGCCGCCAAGCTAGGCGTCGACCGCGCTCGTATCACCTAGGTCCTGTTCCGGAGCCGCGAAGCGAGGGCGTCGAGTCCGGGTTCGGGGTGACGGCGCCCGATGCGGAAGCGGTCGGTGGGCGTGCCGGTGAGTTCGGAGCGCCTCGCGAAAGGCGCGACACGTACCCAGCTCAGGTTGGCGCTCGGCGGTGAACCGGACTCGGGCTCGTCGAGCGCGTCCACCGGCGCAGGCGGCCGAATCGGCGCTGGAGGCCGGTGACCGCGCGGCCGCCGCGGCGCTGGCCGCCGACGGGCACAGCAACCGGAAGATCGCCGAAGAGCCGTTCATCCCGGTCAAGACCGTCGGCGTGCACGCCTCCAGCATCTTCGGCAAGCCCGGCGTGACCAGCCGCGTCCAGGCGGCCACCCTCGCGCACCGCCTCGGCATCGTGTGAGGCGTCAGGGGGTGCGGCCGGTGACGGCCACGATCCGGTCGATCAGCGGCGCGTCGTCGGCGACCTGGGCCGGGGTGCCCCACAGTTCCGGCACCGGTGCCTTCGGCACGAACTCGGTGACGTGGTCGAGGCAGGCCAGCAGCGTCTCCTCCGGCAGGGCGAAGGGCTGTCCGGTGGCCCGTGCGAGGTCCCAGCCGTGCACCACCATCTCGGTGAGCGAGATCCTGCCCCACAGCTCGTTGGGCAGTGCGAGATCCGCCGCCACCGCCGTGCTGCCTTCCCACGCCGCCGTGTCGTCCCACGCCTCGCCGAGTGCGCGCACGTGCTCGGCGGTGCCGTCGGGCCAGCCGTCGGCGAAGGTGAGTTCGGCCTGCTCGCCGCCGGTCCTGCGGGCGAGGGAGGCGAACCCCTGCGCCACCCCGTCGACGTGGGTGACGAGATCGGCGACGGTGTACTCCGCGCACGGCGTCGGGCCGGTGAGCTGGTCGTCGGTTACTCCGGCCAGCAGGTCGGCCATCCGGTGGCAGGCTGGCTTCAAGTCGATCATGGCTGCTCCTCGGTTCGGGGTCTCACCGTGCGGTCGCAGCCGGGGCCCCGTGCCGGACATCACCACCGGATCTTTCCACCCGGATGCGATGATCACGCCGACCTGCCGAAAGGAAGAGCATGACCGACGTCACCGGATTCGCGACCGTCCCGCCGACCACCCTCGCCGACCTGCTCGGCCGCGAGCAGGTCATGGACATCGGCATCCGCCCGCTGTGGCCGTCGGTACCGAGGGTCGCGGGCCCGGCGTTCACGGTGCGGTGCCCGCCAGGCGACAACCTGATGCTGCACGCCGCGATCTACCGCGCGCGGCCGGGTTCGATCATCGTCGCCGAGGCGGGCGACGTGGACTACGCGCTGGCAGGCGGAAACGTTTGCGCCGTGGCGCAGCGGCGCGGGATCGCGGCGTTCGTGATCGACGGTGTGCTCCGCGACCTCGCCGAAGTGCGGGAGATGGGCTTCCCGGTCTTCGCCAGGGGCGTCATCCCGATCCCGGGGACCAAGGCGGCCGTCGAACCGCTCGGCGGCGAGGTGCGGTGCGGTGGCGTGCGGGTGCGCGGTGGCGACATCGTGGTGGCCGACGAAGAGGGCGTCGTGGTCTGTCCCGGGGACCGTCAGGAGCGGGTGCTCGCCGACGCCTGCGCGAAACTCGCCAAAGAGGCGGATGAGTCCCTCGACGAGTGGGAAGAGGCGCACCGCGCACGCATCGAAAAGATCCTGGCGGAAAACGGTTTTCCCGCCTGAGGTGTAGCCAGCGCCACCCTCGCGGCGGGTGCTCGCCGGTCCGGTGATCGGGGTGCTGGTGACATCGGCGTGCGGGGCGGGAATTCCTAACCTCGGAAGGACGAGGGCCGATCGGCGGCCCGTCGGTCTTCCAGGAGGAATCCGTTGCGGACAAGGACTTCGCGTCGTGTAGTGGCCGGGGCGCTGACCGGGGCGAGCCTGCTGGCCGGTACCGGCATCGCCGCCGCCGAACCGGCCGCCGGGAACGGCGGGCCGGACCGGTTCTACCACCAGCGCCTCGACTGGAAACCCTGTGGGGACAAGGGTTTGGACGCGGCGGGCGCGCAGTGCGCCGACGTCACGGTGCCCGTGGACTACGCCAGGCCCGGCGGCCGCACGATCACCGTGGCGATCTCCCGGCTGAAGGCCGCCGATCCCGCGCGGCGGCGCGGGATCATGCTGTCCAACCCCGGCGGGCCCGGTGGCCCAGGGCTCGACATGATGCTCGACGTCAAGAAGGCGATGACGCCCGACGTGGTGTCCCGGTACGACCTGATCGGCATGGACCCGCGCGGCATCGGCCGGTCCGCGCCGGTCGACTGCGGCTGGCCGGTGGGCATCATGCTCCGGTCGGCGGGCGTGGACCGGCAGGCGTTCGAGCGGACCGCCCGGCTGGAGGCCGATCTCGCCAAGCGGTGCGCGGCCGCCGAAGGCCCGGAGCTGCGCCACATCTCCACCCGCAACACCGCCAGGGACATGGATGTCGTCCGCGGTGCGCTCGGCGAACCGAGGATCAGCTACTTCGGCTGGTCGTACGGTACCTACCTGGGCGCGGTGTTCACCCAGCTTTTCCCCGGTCGCAGCGACCGGATCGTGCTGGACAGCGCCGTCGACGCGAAGCGGTACGGCTCGCCCATGCTGCACGACATGGGCGAGCCGAACGAGATCGCGCTCGACGAGTGGGCCACCTGGACCGCGGCCCACGACGCCGAATACCACCTCGGCACGACCCGGGAACGAGTGCGGGCGCTGACCGAGGACCTGATCCGCCGGGCCGCGCGGCAGCCGATCCCGATCGGCGACTACCGCCTCGACCAGCACGTCCTGCCCATGATGCTGTTCAACCCGCTGTCCGACGCGCGGAACGACGCCGTGCTCGCGCACACCGTGCGGCAGATCGCCGACGCCGCCGACGCCGCGGACGGCAAGCACGTGGTGCCCAATCCGGCGCTGGAGAAGGACCTCAGCTTCGTCTACAAGCCGCGTCCCGGGATGCAGAACTCCGGGCAGGCGGCCGTGCTGTGCGGTGACGTCGCCGAGCGGCGTGACCCGGAGTGGTACTGGCGCAACATCCAGCGCGGCCGCGCCGGCCAGCCCGTCTTCGGCGCCTTCGCCGACAACATCACCGCGTGCGCTTCCTGGGCCCCGCCCGCGGAGCGCCAGACCGTCGTGCGGAACCCGGTGCCCGCGCTGATCGTGCAGGCCACCGGTGACACCCGCACCCCGTACGCGAGCGGGGTCGCGCTGCACCGCGCGATGACCGGCTCCCGGCTGGTCACCCTGCAGGACGTCCGCGTCCACGCCGTGTTCGGCAACTACCCCAACGCCTGCGCGGAGCACGCCGTCAACACCTACTTCCGCGACGGCACGCTCCCGGAGGCCGACACCACCTGCCGCGACGACTGATCAGGAATTCCGTGTCGTCAAGACGGGTTGGACGAGGACATGAAGGCCATTGGCGTCCACGAGTTCGGTGGTCCGGAAGCGCTGCGGGTCCTGGACCTGCCCGAACCGCAGGCGGGTCCCGGCGAGGTCCGCATCCGGGTGCACGCCGCCGCGGTGAGCCCCACCGACGTGTTGCTGCGCACCGGTGGGCACGCGGTCCGCATGCCGGACCGCAGGCCCCCGTTCGTCCCCGGCATGGATGCGGCGGGGGTGATCGACCAGGTCGGTCCCGGGACCGACGGCCGCCTCGCGGTCGGCCAGCGGGTGATCGCCATGGTGCTGTTCACCAGCCCGCACGGCGGGGCCTACGCAGAACAGGTCGTCGTGTCGGCCGCATCCGTGGTTCCCGCTCCGGAGGGGGCGGACTTTCCCGCGGCGTCCACACTGCTCATGAACGCCGTGACCGCACGCCTCGCGCTGGACGCGCTGGCCGTGCCGCGAGGCGGGGTCATCGCCGTGACCGGCGCGGCCGGCGCCGTCGGCGGGTACGCGGTCGAGCTGGCCAAGGCCGACGGCTTGACAGCGATCGCCGACGCCGCCCCGCACGACAGCGCGCTCGTGCGCGGTTTCGGCGCCGACCAGGTCGTCGAGCGGGGCACGGACGTCGCCGATCGAATTCGCGCGCTGGTCCCGGACGGTGTTCTCGGCCTGGTGGACGGCTCGGTGCAGACCACCGAGGTCGTGCCCGCGATCGCGGACGGCGGGGCGCTGGCCGAACTCCGGGGCTGGCCAGGGCCCGCCGGACGCGGCATCGGGGTGCACCCGGTGATGGCACCCGACGGCATCACCGGCACCGAGGGGCTGGACCGGCTCCGCCGCCAGGTCGAGGACGGCACGCTGACGCTGCGCGTCGCCGAGGTGCTCCCCGCCGAGGAGGCCGCCAAGGCCCACCGCATGCTGGAGGCGGGCGGCCTGCGCGGGCGAGTGGTGCTGGACTTCAGCTGACGGCGTGGTCGCCGGACCCATTCTGAAACGGCTGCTGCATCTTGTTCGGAAATATTCCGTGTGGTGCTTTTCCGGGTGGGACGGAATTTCCGGGTCACCGCGCGCGTGGGTGTCACCTGCTCGCGTCACCGGATGACGGTGTCGTCCCGCTGCTGGTGAAACGCTGCCCGGGGTGGCCAGGGCCGAAATCGGCGACCGGTCTTTTCAGTAAGACCACGAAATTGTCTTTCACCGTTCGTTCCCCGTTCTCACTGGCCGGTGTCGACCGTTCGGGGTCACTTTCCACTCTGGTGGCCGATTGCCGCGCATCCACTACCCGGAGAAGGATTCGTCGTGCTGCCCTTCCACTCGGCCAAGAGTGCGCGGGGCGAACGCAGCTCCTGTGCGACGAAGCCGGGAATTCTCGCCGCGGTCTCCTGGTGTGGATCGCAAAGGAAAGGATGTCATGAGAGACCTGCATGTCGTGCCCGCACGCGCGGTTCGCAGGATACTGGACGAATTCGCGCCCGAGGTCGTGGAGATTGTCCGTGGCATCTATCTGAACCACGGCGTGGACGACGGCGAGTCGCCTGCCAGCGGTTTCGCCCGCTCGGTCGCGGCGGACGGGCAGGTGGCCGCGTTCGACGCGCCGTCGGGATCGGGGGCGCGGTGGGTGGTGAGCGTGCCGTCAGGGCAGGACGCCACCCCGCAGACGAGGGGCATGCTGGTACTGGCCGACGGGGTGGACGGACATCCAGCGGCCTGTATGGAAGCCACTTGGATCGGCGCGGCGCGCGCGGCCGCGTCGGCGGTGGTGGCGATCGCGGAGTTCGCCCCGAAGGATCGTGGCCTGTCCGTGGCGTTCGTGGGTGACGGCGCGGTGGTCACGCAGATGGCGAGCTATCTCACAATGCCGGCCTCGCGGCAGGCCGAGGTGGCGCGGATATCCGTTCTGGGAACCGGCGACGAGGACCTCGCGCGAATTTGTTCCGACGCCGATGTCGTTCTCGAACGGATCCCCGGACTGACCGGAATGCTCGACGCCGACGTGGTGGTACTGGCGAAGCGGGAGAAGGATCCTTATGTTCCTTCGGACACACCGCTGAACGCGGGACAACTGCTGCTCAACGTGTCACTTCGCGCTTTGCCGGTGGAGCTCGTCCTCGCCGCCAACAATGTCCTCGACGACGTCGACGAGTGCCTGCAGGCGTACACCTCGCCGCATTTGGCCGAACACGCCACCGGCGGGCGGCGGTTCGTCACCGGAACGCTCGGCGAGGTCCTGCGCGGCGAGGTGCTCGTGGACGCGGCGAAGCCGACCGTGTTCACCCCGTTCGGGATGAGCCCGCTGGACGTGGCCGTCGGGCAGTTCGTGCTCCGGGCAGCGACGGCGCAGGACGAGATCATCGCGGTGCCCGACTTCCTGGCGAGCTCCGCCTACGCCGAACCGGCCCTGCTCTGACCGGCGGGCGGTACTTCACCGGCGTCGGGACTTCGGCCGGTGACATGCCCGTCGTCGCCGAGCGGGCCGCGAACGTCTTCTGGCTGCCCCGCGAAGCCGGTGGCTCGTTCCGGGTGGCGCGCCTGACCGTCAGCGACCTGGATCCCGGCCGTGCCCTCAAGGGAGCCTTCGGGGAATGTGACGCCGCGAAGGCGCCCTTCGGGGCATCGGCGGCGTCATGGTCGCGCGCTGTGCGGGCCGAGATTGTGGCGTTGGATGCCCCGAAGGGGTCCTTGCGGGCATGTGCCGGGATCTCGGCGGCTCGCGCTTATTTCACTTCCGCGCTCGCGCCCCGGCAGGGGCCTTCATATAGGCGTGGGAGCCGCGGATTCGGCCTTCACCGACCTGCCCGCGGGGCCGCATGCCCTTGAAGGGGTCCTTGCGGGAATCTGGTGCCGTGAAGGCTTGGCGGATTCATGCGGTGGTCGCAACATGCTCTATTTAGGACAGTAGCATGGTGAGTTTTTCTTTGGGGGTGAGCCAGTTGAGGGTTTTGCGGGGGC
>NZ_BAAANN010000054.1:0-44409 GCF_039529815.1 Amycolatopsis minnesotensis
TCGACTACCGAACACCCCACGAAACCCGCATAAGCTATCGTCAAGACCTCGCACTCGCGGCATAAAGCCCGGTGTCCGGTTTCCGGGGGCAACCTCAAAGGCTTGTTTCGTATCCCGTGACGCGGTTCAGGCATCACGGGTCGACGAGTGGGCTATCTTGCGGTGTTGTGGGCACGATCAACGCGGTACCGTCGGCAGAGTTCGACCTCCGACTGGCCCGCTACTTCACGGTGGTCGCCGAGCAGCAGCACTTCGGCCGCGCCGCGGAACTGCTGCACATCACCCAGCCAAGCCTGAGCCGCCAGATCCGGACCCTCGAGCAGCGTGTCGGTGCCCGGCTGCTCGACCGCGACCGGCAAGGCACCCGCCTGACCCCGGCCGGGGCCGCGTTCCTGCCCCATGCCAGGCAACTGCTGGCCGTCGCCGCAACGGCCGCGGCGGACGCCCGTGCGGCCGCGCTGCCAAGTCGGGTCACCGTCGGCTACACGCGCGGGCTGATCATCACTCCGGCGGTGCGGCACCTGCGCCACCACCACCCCGAGGCCGAGGTACAGACCCTGCACCTGGAGTTGCCCGAGGTGCGCACGGCCCTGTTCGGTCACCGGGTGGACGCCGTCGTGACGCGGTTGCCGTTCGCCACCGACGGACTGTGCGTCACCGTCCTGCACCGCGAGCCCCGTGTGCTGCTCGTCGCCGGGGACCACCGGCTGACCGGCCGGGAATCGGTCACTCTCGACGACATCGCGACTGAGCCGATGCCGAGGTTGCCCGATGCCGAGTGGGACTCGTTCTGGCGCGTCGACCCCCGTCCTGACGGCACGCCGGCACCCGACGGGCCGCTGGCCGGCCACCTCGAGGACTTGCTCGAACTGATCGCGTCCGGGCAGGCGGTCGCCATCGTGCCCGCCGGGCTGCGTGCCGACAGCACCCGGCCGGACCTGACCACGATCCCGCTGCACGGGGTCGAGCCATCTCAGGTGGTGCTCGCCACCCGCGTCGGGGACACCGCCCCCTGGTGGCCGCGTTCCACCGATCCGTCCAAGCCCAACTGGTCAAGACGGGCTACTAGTGTTCTGAGTCGTCGATTCGTTGACAGCTTGTCGGTATGGGGTATGGGTGATGGTCGTGGTCCGAAGCTGGCGTCGCTGGAGCTGACGCAGGCTGAGCGGGACACGTTGCCGGGGCGGGTCCGGCGGGGTAAGACCACACAGGCGTTGGCGACGCGTGCGCGTCCTTCGTAGCGGAACTGGCGGGCGTAATTGGTCGATCCGCAACAACTCACGCGCGGTCACTGAGGTAAACCAGGACGCGGCGGTCTGCGGTGGATGCCCGTAGGCCGATGCTGGGCTCCGATTGTGCTCCGTTGCTCCCAGAGCACACGGCACGGCGCGACACCGCCCGACATCAACGCCCGCGAAAAATGCCGCCTGAACTGCACAGATTAGCCCTGGGCGGCACTATGTGACACTTATTGATACGGCCAACCCGGGGATTAAAAGTCCTTTTCTCCACCAACTGCGCTAGCGGCCCGCGAGCAGAGTTTAGCGGGAGGCCGTCGGTGTCGAAGTGTCACCACTGGTCTGCAGGGTGGGACGTCGGCGGGGATCGTGGTGTTGACGAGACGGTTCGGTGCGCATTGGGGGAAGGCGGGCGTGTGCTTGCCGTACGGGGTCGCTGCCGGGGTGTCGCGATCCCGCGCACGGTCCTGCGGCGTGGTGAAGCCGGTGCAGGGCCCGTCGGCTGTTGGTCGAACGGTGGCCTGGGGACCGACTGGTTGGTCCGCGGGCAGAGTGGCCATCAAGTCCGCGGCCGCCCCGGTCGAGCAGGCCCCACGCCTGTCATGGGTGGCCTGACGCGTGGTCGTCTCGGTACGCGGGGTGGACTCCGGCGCTCAAGCCCTGTTGCTCAGCCACGCGAGCCAGCAAAGTGGCGAGCGTTGCTTGTTCGGAGGACGTCAAGGCGCTCAGCAAGTCGTTTTGGTGGGTCAGGAACGCTTGCCCGACGCGGGTCAGTGCGCGGCGACCTTGCGTGGTCAGCCGCACCGCCCGGTTGCGCCGGTCGGCCGGGTCCACTTCGCGGCGCACCAGGCCGAGCTCCTCCAGTTCGTCGAGGAGGACGACGATCCGGCTGGGACGCACCCCGAACGCGGTGGCGACGTCCCGTTGCGTCGTCGCGCTGTTGTGGCTGATCCAGCGCAGCAGGCCGACGTGGCGTGGCGCCAGGCCGAGCGGTGCGATCCGCTCGGCGAACCGGTCGGCCGCGTGCGCGCCGAGCTGGGGTAACAGGAAAGCGGCCCCTGCCGGGGGAGCGTCGCCGCGGGGTCGGTTCGCCATGGCCAGATACTACACTAGTGTGTATCGTTCACTGCTATGAACGATACGCAGCCATTAACGATATGGCCGACCGACGTGCTCGTGGTCGGCGGCAGCCTCACCGGGTTGTCCGCCGCGCTGTTCCTGGCGCATCACGGTGTTCGCTGCGTCCTGGTCGAGCGTCATCTGGACACGTCGCCGCATTTCCGGTTCCGCGGGATCGCCGCACGGTCGATGGAGTGCTTCCGCGGCGTCGGAATCGAGGCCGCCGTGCGGGCCGCGTCCACTCAGGACCAACGCGCGGGAGGGGTGGCCAGAATGGCCAACCTCGCCGCCGCCGATGTCGCCTGGCTGCCAACACCGTGGGAAGACGACATCGCGGGGCTCAGCCCCTGCGCGCAGGAGACCTGCGATCAGGACCAGCTGGAACCCGTCCTGCGCCGGGAGGCCATTCGTCGCGGCGCTGACGTGCGATTCGGCACCGAACTGCTGGAGTTCCACCAGGACGCGGACGCGGTGCACGCGGTCGTGCGGGACCGAACAGCGGAGAAGCGTTACCAGATAAGGGCTTCCTACCTGATTGCCGCGGACGGCGTGCACAGCCCGGTCCGCGAAGCGCTCGGGATCGGCCGCACCGGTCCTGGTGTGCTGGAAGACCGGATGAGCGTGCTGTTCCGAACCGATCTGGACGCCGCTGTGCGCGGGCGCCGTTTCACCGCATGCGTCGTCGACGACATCGCCGCCACCCTGGTGCCTCGCGCGGGCGGGGCGTGGATGATGACGGTTCCGTTCGATCCCCGCGCCGGGGCCGGAACGGGGAGCCACTGGGCCGGCCTCGTCCGGGCGGCGTCCGGACGGCAGGACGCCGTGGTCGAACTGGTCGACACCCTCTCATGGCAGTGCGCGGCCCTGCTGGCCGATCGGTTCCACGACGGCAGGGTCTTCCTCGTCGGCGACGCCGCTCACGTCATGCCGCCCACCGGTGGCTTCGGTGGGAACACCGGCATCCACGACGCCTTCAACCTTGCCTGGAAGCTGAGCTTCGTGACCCGCGGCGCGGCGCCGCCTGCCCTGCTCGACAGCTACGAACGAGAATGCAGGCCGGTCGCCCAGCACACGATGGACCAGGCGCTGGCCCGGCACCGCCGCTGGTTTCCCGCCACCGCGTACGCGACCGGCCCGGCGCCGGACACGACGATCGTCGACGACAACACCGTGATGTTCGGCTACCACTACCGCGGTCCCGGGCACCCGCCGTTCGACGAGCCGGCGCGCCCCACCGGACTTCCCGGCACGCGGGCACCGCACGCTCCGCTCGACGAACACCTGTCCACACTGGACAGGTTCGGCTGTGACCTCGTGCTCCTCGGGGCGGATCCCTGGCGCGTAGCCGCCGCTCGGATCAGCACCGAGGACCGGATCCCCCTGCGAGACCATTCCGCGCGAACCGGCGACGGCGTCACCGGTGCCGGAGCGGTGCTGGTCCGGCCGGACGGGTTCATCGCCTGGCGCTGCGACGCCGCCGTCGACGACCACACCAGCGTCCTGCGCGGTGCACTTGACGACCTCGGGCTGGTGACCGCTCGGATGACGTACCGATAGCGACCGCGGTCTCTCGGCAACCCGGCGAATCCGGCCCTGACACCACGGCAAGGAGTTCACGATGTCGTATCCAGAACCGCGCTGTCTCGGGGACAGCGGCGAAGCCAGTGCGATGTATCGGCCGTCCGGGCAGGAGCCGGAGCTGACCGGCAGGGCGAGCAGGACGAGCTACCGGCGCGAGCACCCGGTGCGCGGTTCGGCCTCTGCCGATGGGACTTCACCGGACCGCCGAGCGGTCCGGACCCGCACGACGGCAAGCGCTGGATCGACGCGACCTAGGGTGATGTCCCCGGCCAGGGTGTGGGGCGTGGCCCCGCGAAAGGGCACCGCGCCCCGTGCGGATTCACTCCTGGGGTCGTGCCGAAGTGATGGTGCCGTCGACGGTCATCCAGCTCAGCGCGTCCTGGGTGGCTTCCAGTCCCGTGTAGCGCGGGTGGTGGCCGAGCAGCCGGTGTGCCTTGCCGACGCCGCAGTGGGGGCTGTGCCGGAGGTGATCCTCGGTGACGCGTGCGTCCTCGTCGTCGACGGTTTCCTTCCACCGGTCCCAGGGCAGGTAGTCCAGCCGTGCTGCGCGGCCGAACCAGGCCGCTGTCGCTTCGGCGTATCCGCGCATGGTCACAGCTTCGTGGGAGACCGCGTGGAAGCTTTCTCCGATGCTCACCGCGCGGTGCGCGATCGCGGCCAGGAACAACCGTGCGACGTCGTCGGCGTGGACGTGCTGCAGCGTGGTCAGCCCTCGGTCGGGCAGGGACACCGGTTCCCCGTCGGCGAGTCGCTGGAACACCGCCGGGTTGACGTTGCCGGCCGGGTTGACCGGCACCCAGCCCCGGCCCGTGATGTGACCGGGGTGGATGACCGTCGCCGGGAATCCGGTCGTCCTCGCCTGTTGGTGCAGGTACTGCTCGATCTCGGCTTTGCGCTTCCCGTACGGGGTCAGCGGCCGCCGCGGCCCGTCCTCGGTGGTCGGGACGCGGGTGCTCGCGCCGTGCACCCAGATCGTGCCGCAGTGCAGGAAGTGCTGGATCCTTCCGCGCAACCCGTCGACGAGCTGCTGGGCGCTGGCCTGGGTGAAGCAGATCAGGTCGATCACGATGTCCGGGTCCAGGCCGGCGATCCGGTCCCCGAACGCGTTGGCGGGCTCCTCGGCTTCGCGGTCGGCGGTCACCTCTCCGACCGTCGTCCATGCCCCGTGCCCGAAGTACGGCGCGCGGTGCCCCCTGCCCACGACCGTCACGTCATGGCCGGCTTCGACCAGGCGGGGCACCAGGTAACTGCCGATGTGCCCGGTCCCGCCGATCACGACGACCCGCATCGCGCCCTCACCCCCGTTCCCGGAAGGTCACTGGCCCCGCCCAGTCCGGTCCTGCAACCGGTCGATCAACTCCGAGGCCTCCGCCTTGCTCAACGTCTCCGGCACCGCCTCACCCGCCTCCTGCGCCAGGGTGGCCAGGTACGAGCGCTGGGGCCCGGTCATCGGCTCGTCGCCGGTCGCCCAGTCCGCGCGCGGTTTCTCAGGGCTGGGCGTCCCGCTCGAGTGTGTGCTGTCGTTCATCTGAATCCTCCGCGTCGGGCACCGGTCGATCGGGTACTACCCAGCGGCAGAAGAGACCACACCCCCGGCGGTTAGTTGCCCAGAACGCCGGGCGTGACGCCCGCACCGCGACGGGCGAGTGCCACCTCGGCTCTCGGCTGTTCAGTCGCCGTCGGCGAGCAGGTCCAGCACCTGCTGGTGCAGCCACGGCACGTACTGCTCGGTCTCCGGCTTCATCAGCACGCTGCGCAGGATGCGGCCGCGGGGGACGTCCGCGCGTACCCGGTGGCCTCGGGCCGCCAAGCCCGCGGCGTCGACGGTGTAGGTGGCCACGAACAGGGACCGCGCCGGGGGCAGCCGCATGCCCCGGGTCAGGACGTGGGCGCTGGCCTCGTCGATCTCCGACAGCCGGTCGCGGGTGGGGTAGTAGCCGAGGATGTCCAGTTGCGGGCGCTGGTACAGGGTCAGCCGCTCGCTGGCCTCGATGCGGTCGGCCCAGGCCAGCGCGGCGCGGCGGCCGGGGCGCAGGGCCGCCCCCAGTCCGCCGGGGGTCAGCGGCAGCAGCCGCAGCGTCAGCCAGAGCGCCGCGGCCGCCGCGCCCGCGCGCGAGCACTCCAGGGAGATCTCCCCCAGGTGCAGTTCGTCCGAGGTGAAGTAGGTGTAGGGCGAGTCGTGCAGGAAGTGCCTGGCCACACCCGGGTCGTTGAACAGCACCGCGCCGCAGCCGTAGGGCTGCAACCCGTGCTTGTGGGGGTCGATGACGACCGAGTCGCACTCGGCGATGGCGGCGAACGGTGCCGCGGCCACCCCGTCGGGGCTGTCGTCGGCGATCAGGCGGAAGAAACCGCCGTAGGCGGCGTCGACGTGCACTCGTGCCTCGTAGCGCCGGCACAGCGCGACGATTTCGTGCACGGGGTCGATCGTGCCCAGCCCGGTGGTGCCCGCGGTGGCCACCACGGTCCCGATGCCACCGGCTCGCAGCAGTTCCTCCAGCGCGTGCAGGTCCATGGTGCCCTCGGCCGTGACCGGCACGGCCATTCCCCGCACGCCGAGGAGATGGCACATGCGGGAGTGCGTGTAGTGCGCGTCGGCGCTGTAGGCCACCGCCCTTCCGGGGTGGGTCTCGCGCGCGACGAAGAGCGCTTCGAGATTGGCGATGGTTCCGCTGCTGGTCAAATGCCCCAGGTGCGGGCCGAAGCCGAACATCGTCGCCAGCTGCGCGACGACCTCCTTTTCCATCCGGGCCGTCGCGGGACCGCCGTCGAGGGCGTGGTTGTTCGGGTTGATCAGCATCGTCGTCACGTAGCCGACGACCGCCGCCGGATGCGGCGGCTTGAGCATCTGCCCCACGTAGCGGGGGTGGAAGAACGGGTAGTTCTCCCGCAGCCTGGCGCGCAGGTCCTCGGTGGCTCGCCGCAGTGCGCCCACTTCCACGTCCAGCGACGGGTGCGGGGTGTATTCGCCGTACTCGCTCATCCAGCGAGCCATCTCCGCCACCGCGGCGCGCACCTGCTCGCCCAGTTCGGCCGCGCCTGCCGGACCACCGCGAAGCAGGCCCTCCCCCGCCGGGCCGGCATTCCGCGTGGCGCGGCTGGGATCCGGCGTCGTCATATCGGGCTCCTCCGAGTTCGCCATTCCCGCCCGCGCGAAGCGCGGCCAGTCGCGCTGTATCCAGAGAAAAAACGAAGCCAACGTAACACGGCGGGGTCGCGGTTGCCACGACGATTCCGCACGGGTACTCGTAACGCCCGCTGAAAACTGCCGCGAATCCACTCGAATAGTCCTTGCCGCGCACCGCGGCGAATGCTTCGCCGGTCACCGGGCCCGAAAAACCATTGCATTCCAGGTGCGGAGGGGCCGCGCCGGTGCTCGATTCTTTTCGCGCCCGCCGGCGTTTCGGTTCTACGCCTCGTGGCCTGGCGGTTGCGCGAGGTGCCGACGTGGACCCGGCCGCACGGGGGCGCCCGGCAGACGCGACGGCCAAACCCGGCGGCGCTGGTCTTCAGCCGGGGGCATGGCCACCGCCGCCGCGCTCCGGGCGGGGATGGCCGCGCGATCGACCGACAGCCCGATCCGGTCCGGTCGCGGGCGTTCGTGGCGTCGCCGGGAAACGGCGGCTTCACCGGCCCGGGTGGTAGCGCCGCTCGATGTGGCCGTCGAGGTCGTCGGGGTGGAAGTAGACGGGCCGGAGGTCGCCGCGGGCGTACCGGTCGGCCTGGTCGGCGAAGTGCGGCGAGCCGGGGTGGCCGCTCGCGCCTCCCTCCCGCACCGCCATCGCCCGCAGCCTCGGGCCGAACTCCACGACCGCGACGAACGTGTTGCCGCTGGTGCCGTAGAAGCGCTTCGTGGTGCCGCCGGGCGATCGCGGTCCGCGGTCGGCCGCGAACGAGGCGAGCGAACCGAGCTTCGCGGAGACGAAAGGCACCGGGGTGCTCGGCTTCGCGTCGTCGAAGGTCTGGTCGATCGCGTCGTCGAGGCGCTGGAAGCGGTTGATCTCGCCCCAGGGAACCCGCCAGCCGCCGAAATCGCGCGTGAGCCGTGCCATCGCCGCTTCGAGCGAGACGAGTCGCTGCTCATCGGTGTCGCGCGGCCCCTCGGCCCAGAACACGGCCAGCGAGGTCTCGGTCGAGTCCACGCCCCAGCGGTAGTCCCAGCCGCGCAGCAGGGCGATCGGATCGGCGAGCTTCGCCTTTCGCGGGGAGCCCTCCGGCAGCTTTTCCCACGCCTCGACCAATTGCGGCACCAGCCCGCTCACCGGCTCCCCGTCACCCGCGTCGGGGGCGAAAGCGGGAATGCGGGAATCGAACGCGACATCGCGCAGGGTCTGCGGGGTGAAGGCGTTCCGCCCGCTCAGCAACCGGACGGCGTGCGGCCCGCGTTCGGTCTCGCCGACTTGGTCGCAGTACCGCGGGTGATCGGCGGCTTCGGGACTGTCCGGGCCGGCGCACGTCCAGGGCCAGTTGTTCGAGTTGAACACCCAGCCGTGCCGCGGATTCACCGCCCGCGGCAGGTCTTCGAGGCGGTGCAGCCCCTTCCAGTCGGTCGCCGGATCGCTGCCGTCGACCGGTTTCGTGTAATCGAAGCGGTTGTCGCGGATCGGCATGAACTGCGGCATGAGAAAGGCGATTTCCCCCCTCGAATCCGCGAATATCGTGTTGTTGGAGCTGTTGGCCTTGAATTCGGCCACCCGGAGGTATTCCGCGTAGTTCCTGGCCTTGGTGCGCAGGTAGCTTTGCTGCAGCGCCTCGACGGGCTTGTTCATCAGGGCGAACGCGATCCACTTGCCGCCAGCCTTGCCCACGATCGGGCCGTGATGCGTGCTGAAGGCGGTGAAGCCGCGCTGGGCCGTGCCCCCCGCCGTGCGGTAGGTCAAGGTGATCGTCTTCTTCGCCACCGGCCGCAGCGCGGCGCCGTACCGGTAGGAAAGGCGGCCGTCCGCCGCCGTCACGATCGTCTCGGCGAACTCGTCGACGTTGTCGGCGCCGGTCGAGGTGTGCATCCAGCCCGCGTTCGCGTTGAAACCCTGGTAGAGGAAGAACTGCCCCCAGGTGGCCGCGCCGTAGGCGTTGAGCCCTTCACCGCTGGTCACCTGCTGTTCCGAGCGGAAGTAGAAGGTGGTGTGCGGGTTGATCAGGAGCAGCGCGTTGCCGTCCCGCGTGCGGTTCGGCGCGATCGCGATGCCGTTCGATCCGGTGGGCTCGCGCGGCGGTTCGGGCTCGGCGCCGTCCGGGGCCGCCTGGTGGTCGTAGAACGCTTGGAGCCGGGAGAGCGGGGCTCGCGTGATGTCACCGCCGATGCTGCCTTCGGTGAAGCTCAGCGCCATCCACGGTTCGAACCGGGTGAGCACGCGCGGGCGCACCTCGGGGTGTACCGCGAGGTAGTAGTTCAGCCCGTCCGCCCACGCCTGCATCAGCTCGCGCAACCAGGCCGGGCTGTTCGGGTAGAGCTCGCACTCCAGCGCCCCGGGATCGACGAACAGGCGCTGGCGGAGGTCCTGCCAGAGCGCGCTCTCGCCGTCGGCCTCGGCGAGCCGGCCGAGGCTGGTCAGGTAGTTGGTTTCGATCCGGTCGAAGTCGTCCTCGGCCTGGGCGTAGATCATCCCGAACACCGCGCTGGCATCGGTTCTGCCGTGGATGTGCGCGATTCCCCAGTCGTCGCGGGTGATCGTCACCTGCGCCGCGCGCCCGCGCCAGCGGGCGAGATCGGGTTGGGCCGGTGCCGGAGCGGCGGCGGCCGCGCGGCCGGAGGGCAGGCTCGCCGTGACGGCGGCGCCCCCCGCCCCGCCCAGGAACCGCCGCCGGTTCACCTTGCTGTGCTGCGCATCGTTCATGCGTGGCTCCACCTTCCTCGGGCGTCAGACGGCGCGGGCCGAAGCTGAGCCGGAGACAGATACGTGCGGAGGATCTCACAGGTCCCCGGCTGTCAGCGGCCGGACGAAACCCCGTACCGCGATGGCGGCGCACCGCTCTCCACAGAGCCGCGCCACGCTCTCCACACTTCGGCGCGGCCACCGCCGCCACCATGACCGGCAGCGGACGAAGGGAGCGCGATGTCACGGCCGATGAGCGAGGCAGGCGAGGGAGCCGGCCGGATGAGCCGACGGTCGCTCCTGGCCACCACCGCGCTCGCGGCGGCGACCGTCGTGGGCGGCTGCGCCGCCGCCCCCGCCGGCACCGGCCCCGGCGCGTGGGCCTTTCGCGACGATTCGGGCAAGCTCGTCACGTCGAGACGACGCCCGGAGTCCGTGTTGTGCTACCTCGGACTCGCGGCCGCCCTGTGGGACCACGGTTTCCGATGCGCCGGGACCTACAGCGCGCTGACCTCGCCCGACCCGGACGACCGCAGCATTTCCGGGGATCTCGACCGGCGGGCGGTGCCGTCGTTCGGCGACCTCTGGGGCCAGGTCCGGCTCGAGAAGATCGCGGCCGCGCGCCCCGATCTCGTCATCGTCGGCGTGATGAGGGGCGAACCGTTGCTCGCCGACCACGACCTCGCCGGTATCGAGCGACTGGCACCCACACTGCGGATCGAAATGCACGACCGGCCGCTGGCCGCGACGCTGGCGAGGGTGGCGGAGCTGGCCGGAGCGCTGGGCGGCACCGACCGCGACCGCGGCGCGAAGGAGTACGAAAACGCGGTCGCCGCGCTCGGGCGTGCCGTCGACGCCCGCCGGGACGTCCGGACCGCGTTCGTCGCCGGGCAGACCGCGGGACTCGACTTCAACCTGGTGGCCTTCCCCACCGTCCGGCTCGTCCACGACCTGGGCCTGCCGACCGTGGTCCCGGATTCGCGGGGAACGGCGTACACCGTCAAGGTCTCGTGGGAGAACGTGCCCCGGTACCCGGCGGACCTGATCCTGGTGGACCAGCGGCCGTACAGCCGGCAACCGGACCAGCTCGCCGCGAACCCGATCTGGCGACGGCTGCCGGCGGTCGAACGGCGGCAGGTGGCCGCGTGGAACCCGGAGCCCGTGCTCAGCTATGCCGGGGTCGCGAAGGAACTCCAGCACCTCGCCGAGGTCCTCAACGGCGCCAGGCACCTCTGACCAGTGGTCCCAGATCGCCGGGCAGGGTCGCGGAATCGCCCTGCTCGCCGGCGCGCCGGACGCCCGCGAAAGTGAGAAAAGTGGCGCTGGATTCCCTGAAAGCGGGGCAGAGAGGCTGTCGACCCGGCATCCGGTGGACCGCAACACCGCCGCGTTCGCGGCGTTTCGCGAGCCGCTGGTCATCTTTACCGCAAACACTTACGAGGGCTTGTATTGCGTGCGGTACGAGCAGTTCTACTCGCCCGCCGAGCTTCCGGACGGTCGCTGCCCCGAACGCTGCTTGCGGTACGCCCAGTTCGCCGATGGGGCGCGCCCGGTGCTACTTGATGCCGAAGTTCACGGTCGTCTCGGTGTCCCGGACCGCGACCCCGACCGCCCACGGCGTGGTGGTGGCGTGCCCGTCGCTGTCGAACTGGACCGAGTACTTGCCGGGGGCGAGATCGGCGAAGCGGTAGTGCCCGGTGCTGTCCGTGCGGACGGATTTCCGCCATCCTTCGCTGGCGGACACCAGTTCCACCGCGAAGTCGCTCGCGCCGGGTTCGCCGGGTTGCTGCGCGCGGTCTTCGTTCAGGTCGAAGAACCCGGCCCCGGCTACCGCGCCGGTTTGCCGGTCTTCGGCTGACGCCGTCGATCCGATGGCCGTGAGCAGCAATGGTGCGGTGAGTAAGGAATGCGGGCACGTCGCCGGGTTGTGGCCCGGATCACTTTTCGGCGTGCGAGTGGGGAGCCGAGCCGGGTAAGTGCTGGTCAGTGTCGACGAGAGCCGCGCCAGGCAGTGCCGTGAACGCGGTCCATTGCCCGGGAGCGGTGAACCTCGTCGTGACCGGTACGTCCTAGGAATTACCAGTTCAGCTCAGGGCGACAAGCCCGCCGAAGGCGTTCCGCACAAGGCTGGAACGCGCTGCACCGACCAGGTGGACTACGCGGGCGACCCGCGCCCCAACGTCGAGATCAACAGCGAGGGGGAGGACACGGGTGTCTGCCCCGCGCCGAAGCACTCCTGACCGGCCGCGGGACAGAATGGCCCGATGGACGCCAGGAAGCACATGATCGTCATCGGCTACGCGAAGGTGCCCGCGCAGTCGACGACGCGCGCGACCCACGAGTTCTTCTCCATCAGCCTGCTCGTGGAGCCCCCGGGATCGACCGTCCTCGCGGTCGACTCCACCGCGGCCACCGCCATGGCGCGGGAGTGGCTGTCGTCGCTGCTGACCGGCGCCGACCTCACCGCGGACGACGCCCCGTACCTCGCCGCCGTCGACCGGAACTACCTCGGACCGGCGGCGGGATCGATCAAGCAGGCGATCCGGGACGTCTGGCGGCGCTTCCCGGCCAGCGGCACCGGGTAGCATTCGAAGCTGACAGACATGCGCGTCCGCGCCGGGTGTTCGGGAAACCCGCCCGCCCACCGGCCGATCCGACAGCGGTCTCCCTCGCCGGTTCCTGGGCGCGTGCCCCGGCACTGTTCGTCATGCGGAGCACAGCCATGTCAGCGGTACACCCCATCGAAACCGTCTTCATCCCCGACGGCGACGTGCGCGCCCGTCCGGCCGATCTCTTCCCCGGCACGACAGCCGAGCAATGGCGGGCGCACGGCGACCTCGTCGACGCGACCGGCAGGCTCGTGTTCGCGGTCGGCGCGTTCCTCCTGCGCGCCAAGGGATATCTCGCGCTCGTCGACCTCGGTCTCGGCGAGGTGCACATCGACACCCCGGCGGGCGCGTCCTACCGCGGCGGTGGCCTGATCGGCAACCTCGCCGCCGCCGGGGTCACCCCCGATGCCGTCGATCTCGTCGTCTTCACGCACCTGCACCGCGACCACGTCGGCTGGACCTCCACCGGCGGCGCGCTCACCTTCGCCAACGCGCGCCACGTCGTGCACCGCGCCGAATGGGAGCACTGGCACCGGAACCCGTCACCGCTGGGGCCGGACCCGGCCACGGTGCTCGAACCCCTCCGCGAGACGGTCGAGTTCTGCGCGGACGGTGCCGAGATCGCCGACGGCCTGCACGTCATCGAGACCCCCGGCCACACGCCGGGCCACATCAGCCTCGCCGCCGGTCCACGCACCGTCATCGCGGGCGACGTCCTGCATTCCCCGGCCCAGTTGCGGCACCCGCACTGGTGCTTCGGCTCGGACACCGATCCGGCGCGGGCCGCGGCCTCCCGCGGCCGCCTTCTGCGGGAGTACGGCCCGGACGTCCTCGCCTGCGGTCACTTCACCTGACGCGCCGGGTGAGACGGGAGCCACCGCGGCCGGGCGGAAAACCCCCCGCGGTTTCGCGTCACGGGGGTGTTCGCGGCTCGTCGCTGCTGCGAGAGCAGCACCGACGAGAGGACCGGATGTGAGGATCGAGCCGAGCAAGCACCGGGGGACGACCGAGCGCGGAGACGTCGACCTGGGGGTGGCGATGCTGGGCGCGATCCCGCTGGTACGGCACGCGGTGGGCACCATCGTGACCGTTTCACCCGGTTTTCAGTGGCTGGGCAGCGGCGGCAGCACCCACCACGCCATGCAGGCCTGCGCCCGGCTCCGCCCGGACGTGATGCTGGTCGACAGCGTGCTGGACCCGATGTGCGCGCTGGTCAGGCGGATCCGGTCGATGAACCCGGCGCCCGCGGTGGTCGTGCTCGTCGACGGCTGCCAGCGCACGAGCGACTACCTGCGGCGGGCGGTGGGCTTCGGGGCGTCCGGCGTGCTCGCGGCCACGGTGTCACCGTCCGAGCTGCTGGCCGGGATCCGGGCCGCCTGCGCCTCCGGGGACTTCATCGACGACGACCTCGCGCACCTGGTCGGCGTGCACGGTGAGGTCACGCCACCGCCGCGGGGCTGCCCCGGCACGCTGAGCGCGCGCGAACACGAGGTGCTCACGCTGATCGCCGACGGACTCGACAACCAGGCGATCGCGGGCAGGCTGACGGTGTCCGTCGAAACCGTGCGCACCCACGTGAAAGGCGTCCTGCGCAAGCTCGACGCGCGCGACCGGACCCACGCCACGTCGCGCGCCTACCGGCTGGGGCTGCTGTCCGTGCACGACACCCCGTCCGGGCCCGACGGCAGGTCGGCGCCCGCGCTGGTGCCGTCCGCCCGTCGCCCGCTGGCGGCCGCGACATGATCACCACGGCGGTGCTGCTCGTCCTGCTCGTGCTGGCGCTGCTCGGGTCGGCGGTGCTCGACCGGGCGGGCGACCCGCCGAAATCCCGGTGACCAGCCTGCCGCCCCGCGCCTGAGCGGCTCGGGCCGCTTCGTCCGAGGCGAGCCCGTCGCCGATGACGCGCAGGCGAAGAAGATCGATAAGCCGGTCACGGTGCACCACACCGTCAACTCCTCGTGCCCGGCACCAAGCTCGCGGTCACCGACTCGTCCGAGGACGTCGCGGGGGAAATCCCGATCGCCTGGATCTCACGTTTCGCCCCGCGCGGGCGTCTACCCGGTATGAACAGCAATTCATGGGCGTCGTCACCGGTGGTGCGGCGGGTGATGCGGGCCAACACCTCGCGCGACACGGCGCCGGAACGGGCGGTGCGGCGGCTCGTCCACGCGGCGGGACTGCGGTACCGGGTGGACGCGCGGCCGGAGCCGTCGCTGCGGCGGCGGGCGGATCTCGTGTTCACCCGCGCCCGCGTCGCCGTGTTCGTCGACGGCTGCTTCTGGCACGGCTGCCCGGCGCACTACTCGCCGCCGGGCACGAACAGCGGGTACTGGGCGGCGAAGATCACCGCGAACGCGGAACGGGACGCCGAGACCACGGCGTTGCTGCGAGACGCGGGGTGGACGGTCCTGCGCGGATGGGAGCACGAACCCGCGCACGACCTGGCCGCCAGGGTGATCCACGCGGTCCGCGCCCGGAACGGAGCGCGGGCATGAGGCACACCGTGGTGGATTCCCCGCTGGGCGAGCTGACCCTGGTCGCCGACGACGACGGGCTGACCGGGCTCTACTTCGAGGAGCACCTCCGCCGTCCCGTCGAACTGGGACCGCGCGTGGACGAGGGGTTCGAAGCGGCGGCCGGTCAGCTGCGGGAGTATTTCGCCGGGACGCGGACCGGGTTCGACCTCGACCTGGCGCCGCGGGGATCGGAGTTCCAGCGGGAGGTGTGGAAGCTGCTCACGAAGATCCCGCACGGCCGCACCACGACCTACGGCGAACTGGCGCGCGAGCTGGGCGATCCGGGGCTGGCGCAGGCCGTCGGCGCGGCGAACGGGCGCAACCCGGTGAGCATCGTGGTGCCGTGCCACCGGGTGGTCGGCTCGGACGGCGCGCTGACCGGGTACGCGGGCGGGCTTTCGCGCAAGCGTTTCCTGCTCGACCTGGAACAGCCGGACGGGCGGCTCTTTTGAAACCGTTCGAACAGGTGGTGGCCGAGCACGGGCCGGCGGTGCTGCGCGTGTGCCGGGCCGTGCTGGGCCCCGCCGACGCCGAAGACGCCTGGTCGGACACGTTCCTCGCCGCACTGCGCGCCTATCCGGAACTCGGCGAGGACGCGAACGTCGAGGCGTGGCTGGTGACGATCGCGCACCGCAAGGCCATCGACGTCGTGCGCCGCGCGTCGCGGCAGGCGACCCCGACCGACCGGGTGCCGGAGCGGCCGAGCGAAACCGGCCGCCCCGACGACTGGGACGGCGACCTGTGGCGCGCGCTCGCCGCGTTGCCGCCGAAGCAGCGCGCCGCCGTCGCCTACCACTACCTGACGGGCCTGCCCTACGCCGAGATCGCCGCCATCACCGGCGGCAGCGCGGACGCGGCCAGGCGCGCGGCCGCCGACGGCATGAAGGCCCTGCGCAAGAACTACCCCGTGGAGGGAGAACTCCGATGAACCCGTTGGACCGACTGTCCGAAGTAGACTCCTCGACCGTGGCGCGCCTGCACGCGCGGCTCGCTGCCGCTGCCGAGCGGGACGGCCTGCTGGATGTCGCCTACCGCACCGTCGACACCCCCGTCGGGCGGCTCCTGCTGGCCGCGACCGGTGCGGGCCTGGTGCGGGTGGCCTTCGCCAGCCAGGACCACGACCGGGTGCTGGCCGCGCTGGCGGACGCCGTCAGCCCGCGCGTGCTGCACGCCCCCGGCAGGCTCGACGACGCCGCGCGGCAGCTCGACGAGTACTTCGCGGGCGAGCGCACGGTGTTCGACCTGCCGCTGGACTGGCAGCTCTCGCACGGCTTCCGGCGGACCGTGCTCGGGCACCTACCGGACATCGGCTACGGGCACACCGCGAGCTACGCCGAAGTCGCTCTTGCCGCGGGCAGTCCGAAGGCCGTGCGCGCGGTCGGTACGGCGTGCGCGACGAACCCGCTGCCGGTCGTCGTGCCGTGCCACCGGGTGGTGCGCTCGGACGGCACCTCCGGCGGCTACGCGGGCGGAGCCGAAGCGAAGCACACCCTGCTGACCCTGGAAGCCGCCTGAGCCCCTTCTCGATTACGATCACCCTTGCATAGTCAGTTCATGACTAGTAATGTCCTGACTATGGTGACCGACAAGCGCTCCGCGCTCGGATTGACGGTGCTCGGCATCCTCGCCGGTGGGCCGATGCACGCCTACCGGATCCAGAAGCTGATCAAGGACTACGGCAAGGACCGGGTCGTCAACGTCCGGCAGCGCGCGAGCATCTACCAGGCGATCGAGCGGTTGCTGAAGCTCGGGCTGATCGAGGTCGACGGGGTCGACCGGGAGGCGGGGCGCCCGGAGCGCACCGTCTACGCCATCACCCCCGCCGGTTCTGAAACGGCGAAGGCGTGGCTCAAGGAGATGCTCGCGACGACCGGCGCCGAGTACCCGGAGTTCCCGGTCGGCCTGTCGTTCCTGATGATGCTCGAACCGGACGAGGCGGCGGCCCAGCTCGAGATCCGCTTGGCCGCCCTCGACGCGCAGGTCGCCGAGGTGGAGCCGCTGCTCGACGGTTCGGCGGGGGTCGCCCGGATCTTCCTGGTGGAGGAGGAGTACCGGCACGCCCTGCTGGCCGCCGAGCAGCGCTGGCTCCGCGCGCTCATCGGGGACCTCCGCGCCGGTGCGGTCACCTGGTCCGAGGAGTGGCTGCGCCGGGCAGCCGCCGAATTCGCCGCGAAACAAGAAGAGGAACAGTCGTGAAGAACGTGCCCGTTTTGCTCGCCGGTGGTGGTCTCGCCGGTCTGACCAGCTCGCTTTTCCTTGCCCGCCAAGGAATCCCGTCCTTGCTCGTGGACAGGCATCCCGGGGTTTCCATCCACGGCAAGGCACGCGGGATCAACCAGCGGACGATGGAGATCTACCGCGCGTACGGGATCGCCGACGCCGTCGAGCGCGCGGGTGCGCCGTTCGAGGCCGAATCCGGCGTCGCCCACTGCGAGACGCTCGCGGGCGAATGGCAGTGGCTGTTCGACGCGGACGTGCCGCGGGCTTGGCCGGACGTCACCGCCGGGGCCTTCTGCATGGCGGACCAGAACACCGTCGAGCCCATCCTGATCGACGCCGCGCGTTCGGCGGGTGCCGAGCACCTCTTCGACACCGAACTGGTCTCGTTCGACGCGGACGCCGGCGGGGTGATCGCGACACTGGAGAACCGCACCACCGGCGAGCGGCAGCGGGTCAGCGCCGAATACCTGATCGCCGCGGACGGGAACCGGAGCCCGATCCGGCAGAAGCTGGGCATCGCGAGGACGGGGGAACGCACCTTCCAGCACACCGTGAACATCGTGTTCCGCGCGGACCTCTCCGCGTTCCTCCCGCGCCGCGCGCTGTTCTGGATCATCGCCAACCCGGCCGGGTTCCACGGTGGGCTGGTCAGCACCGCCGATCCGCGCCGCTGGCAGGCGTCCATCGCGTACGACCCGGCCGAGGAGTCCACTGAGGACTTCACGGACGAGCGCTGCGCCCGGCTCGTCCGCGCCGCCGTCGGCGAGGACATCGACGTCGAAATCGAGGGCGTGGCGGCGTGGGAGCAGGCGGTCGGTGTCGCCGAGCGGTACCGCGACGGCAGGGTCTTCCTGGTGGGCGACAGCGCGCACGTGTGGCCGCCCGCCGGCGCGCTCGGCGCGAACACCGGGGTGCAGGACGCGCACAACCTGGCGTGGAAGCTCGCCGCCGTGGTCAAGGGCGAGGCGGGCGACGCCCTCCTGGACACCTACGACGCGGAGCGGCGCCCGGTGGCCGAGGCGCTGGCGCCCGCGATCGTCGCCCACCAGGAGGCGAGGATGAGCGGGAGGCCGGAACCCGCCGCGCTCGACGATCGTGCGCAGGCACTCGGCGCGCGCTACGGCGCCGGGGAAGCGCTGGGCGCACTCGCGCAGGAGGTCCGCGTCGGCGCCAGGGCGCCGCACCTCTGGCTCGGCGACGTCGCCGTGCACGACCTGTGCGTCGACGGGTTCGTGCTCCTCTGCGACAGTCCGGAATGGACAGACGCCGCGAGTGCGGCCGGAGTGCGCGCTCATCGCGCGGAGGAGGCCGAGGGCTGGGCGGAGCGGTACGGTTCCGGCGCCGCGCTCATCCGCCCCGACGGCTACGTGGCCTGGTGTTCTTCCGGCCCCGCGTCGGCGACGGAGCTCACCGGCGCCGTCGCTCGGGCGCTCGGCCCGGTACGGTCGCCCGTGTGATCGAGATCGACGGCGGCAAGCTGTTCTACGAGGTGCGGGGCAGCGGCAGCCCGGTGGTGCTGGTGCACGGCGGCTCCCTCGACGCCAGCATGTGGGACGCCCAGGTCGCGCTGCTCGAAGGCGCGCACACGGTGATCCGGTACGACCTGCGCGGCCACGGGAAGTCGTCGTCGCCGACGGCGCCGTTCTCCCATCACGAGGATCTCCGGCAGTTGCTGGACGCACTCGATGTGCCCAGCGCCGAAGTGGTCGGTCTCTCGCTCGGCGGTCAGATCGCGATCGACTTCGCGATCGCGTACCCCGGACGCGTCGCCAAACTCCTCCTCGCCGCGCCGGGGATCAGCGGGAAGCCGTTCCGCGACCCGTTCATCCTCGGCAACCTGGCGGAACTCGCCGCCGCCAAGGAAGCCGGGGAGCACGAGCGCGCCGTCGAGCACATCCTGCGCATGTGGGTAGACGGTCCACATCGGACGTCCAAAGAGGTCGATCCGGCGATCCGCGCGTTCTGCCGCGAGCTGAACTTCGCGAGCGTGACCCGTCCGGAGGGGGCGGGCCACAGCTTCGCGACCGGGTTCGGCGCCGCCGGTCGGATCGCCGAGCTTCGCGCGGAAACGCTGCTGCTGGTCGGCGATCTGGACTGCGCCGACATGCTGGGCACGGCCGACCTGATCGCCCGCGAGGCCCCGCGCGTCCGGAAGCACACGCTGCCCGGCGCCGGGCACATGATCAACCTCGAAGCACCCGCCGAGTTCGCCCGTTTGCTGAGGCGCTTCCTCGCGCGCTGAGTAAGAAGGCTCTTGCGTGACGTAAGAGCACTCTTGCATACTCGATGCGGTCAGTGCGCAGACATGCGTGTATCCCGACGCCGGGGAGCATTGATGAGCAGATCCGTTCGCTTGGCCGCGGTGGCGGTCGTGGCCGGTGCCGCACTCGCCCCGCCCGCGCAGGCGACCCCGGCGGACGTGCCGCCGAGCGTTCCGGCGGTGCGGGACTGGCAGCCCGCCGCGGGAGCGTTCGAGCTGGGCGCCGAGCCGGTGATCGTCGCCGAGACCGCCGCGCTGCGTGAGACGGCCGACGTGTTCGCGGCGGACCTCCGGCAGGTCACCGGGAAACCGGTCGGCTCGCGCACCGGCGGCCCCGCCGGTTCCGGTGACATCCTGCTGTCGGCGGACGAGCACGACCAGGGCAGAGCGGGCTACCGCCTCACCGTCGCGCCCACCACCGTGGTGCGGGGCACCGCGGACGGGGTCTTCCTCGGCACCAGGACGCTCGTGCAGTGGCTGCGGCAGCGACCCCGGATTCCCGCCGGAACCGCGACCGACTGGCCCGACTACCCGGAACGCGGCCTGCTCGTCGACGCGGGCCGCCGGTACTTTTCGCTGCCGTGGCTGCGCGACCGGATCCGCGAGCTGTCCTACCTGAAGATGAACTACCTCCACCTGCACCTGTCCGATGTCCAGGGGTTCCGGCTGGACAGCGCCACCCACCCCGAAATCGTGGCCGACCGGCACTACACGAAAGCCGAAATACGCGAGCTGGTCGCGTACGCGGCGCGCTACCACGTGCTGGTCGTGCCCGAGCTGGACTTTCCAGGGCATGCCGACGCGGTGCTGAAGGCGCATCCGGAGCTGGCACTGCTCAACCGGGACGGGACGGCCGAAAAGGGCGCGCTCGACATCACGAAACCCGAAGCCCTGGCGCTGGTCCGCGATCTCGTCACCGAGTTCCTCCCGCTCTTCCCCGGTCCGTACTGGCACCTCGGTGCCGACGAGTACATCCGGAACTACGACGACTACCCCCGGCTCGCCGCCTACGCGAAGGTCCACTACGGACCGAATGCGACCGGGAGGGACGCGCTCTACGACTTCGTCAACTGGGCGGACGAACTGGTGCGGGGCAACGGGAAAACCTTGCGAGTGGCCAACGACGAGCTGAGCCGTGGCGGCGGGGCGACCCGTGTCGCACCCGATGTCGTGGTGGACCACTGGTCGGCGGACGGGCCGCTGCAGGCCCCGTGGTTCGGTGCCGCGCAGTCGCCGCGCGAGCTGATCGCGGCGGGGCACCGCGTGCAGAACTCGTCGTTCACGCCGACCTACTACGCCACCGGCGGGGCCGCCGCGCTGCTCAACGCGCCGCCGATCGCGATGTACAAGCTGTGGAACCCCACCGTTTTCGTCGACGGGACCAGGCTGGACGCGAACGAGAACATCCGGAACCTCGGCGCGAAGCTCAGCGTCTGGTGCGACGACCCCACCACGATGACCGAGCCGGAAATCGCGGACGCGGTGGCGCCACGCCTTCGCGTGCTCGCGCAGCTCACGTGGGGATCTGCCGCGCCGCCGGGCTATCTGAGCTTCCTCTCCCGAACCCGAGCCGTCGGCACCCCGCCTGCCGGCTGAAACCGCACCGGAAAACGAGGTCAGCATGCGTATTCGAGGTATCGCGATCGCCGCCGCTGCCGCCGTGGTGATGACCGCACCGGCCGCACGGGCAGCCGAACGGTACGAACACTACGTCGCGCTCGGCGATTCCTATGCCGCGGTGGGGAACCTGCTCAGCACGCACGGCACCGCGGGGTGCTTCCGGTCGACGGAGAACTATGCCGCCGATCTCGCCAAGTCCTTGCACATCAAGGATTTCACGGACATTTCGTGCGGCAGCGCCACCACGGAGCACCTGGTGAAACCGCAGAACACCGGCCTCGGCACCAACCCGCCCCAGCTCGACGGGCTTTCCGCGGACACCGATCTGGTCACGCTCACCATCGGCGGCAACGACCTCGGGTTCGTGGACATCGCCACCGGGTGCGGGCTGCTCAGCGCCACCAACCCGTTCGGAAACCCTTGCCAGCGGGCGAACACCGCGCACGGCGTCGACAAGGTCATCGCGAAGATCGACGACGAGGTGGTGCCGAAGGTCGCCGCCGCGGTGCGCGCGATCGCCCAGCGGGCGCCGCGCGCCACCGTCGTGGTCGCGGGCTACCTGCCGTTGCTGCCGCCCCAAGCCGGCTGCTGGCCCGTGGTTCCGCTCGCCGCCGGTGACGCGACCTGGTTGCACGGCGTGCAGCGCCACCTCGACGACGCGATCACCGCGCAGGCCGGACTCGCCGGTGGCATCGCGGTGAACCCCAGCGGCCGCACCGGGCACGACGCGTGCCAGGTGCCGTCGAAGCGCTGGGTCGAGCCGGTGCTGCCCGCCGCGGCCACCACCCCGTTGCACCCCAACGCCGCCGGCCAGCGCGCGCTGGCCGGGTTCGTCGAGGCCGCCATCACCGGTTGACGGGTTCCCGCGTAACCGGCATCACGGGCTGACGGGCTCCGAGGCACCGTCGAACAGGATCGGCAGGAACGTCCGTTCCAGCGTGCCGAGCGGCAGCGCCTCGGGCTCGACGAAACTCTGCAGCAGCGCGCCTTCGCGAGCCGCGATCAGCATCCGTGCCAGTTCGCCGATGTCCACCGAAGGGCGCCTGCCCATCCTGGCGCACAGCTCCCGCAACGCGATCACGAGTTCGGCGCGGATCTTCGCGTCGTGATCGGCCAGCCGCCGTGCCGCTTCGGGATGGCGGATCGCGTACAGCGTGAACTCGGTGCTCACCAGGAACCACCGGCGCTCCTCGTCGCCGAACTCCGAGAACAGCTCGCCGATCTGCTCCGGCGAGGGCGGGGCCGCGTCGAGCGCGCGCGTGACCCGCTCGATGACGCTTTCGGCGTGCTGGTCGAACAGCGCGAAGAACAACTCGTCCTTGCTGCCGAAGTTCGAGTAGTACGCGCCGGTGGTGTACCCGGCCCTGCGGCAGATTTCGTCGATCGTCGCGCCGCCGAAACCGAGTTCGGCGAACGCTTCCAGCGCGGCGTCCAGCAGGCGCGCCCTGGTCTGCGGGCGGCGTTTCGTCGGTCCCTTCGGCATCGTCTCAGCCTGCCACGAAGTCCTGGACCAGTTCCGCGACGCGCTCGGGCCGCTCCAGGATCGGCGAATGCCCGGAATCCTCGATCACGTCGACCTTCGCGCCGATCGCGGCCCAGCGCGCGGCGGTCTTCTCGCAGTCGTAGAACCGGTCCCGCCGCCCGAGGATGGCCGCCACCGGAAGGCCGACGGCGCGGGCCTGCTCGTCGAGCGGGCGGGCCGCGAGCAGGCGCCGCCGCTCGACGATGACGGTGCGCGCCATCGCGGGCGACATCGCCGCGTGGTCGAGCACCGCCTGGTCGGGACGGTCGAAGGCGCGGTTGAAGGCGAATCCCCGCGCGAAGCCGAAGCGCACCCCGAGCCGCACCGCCGACGGGGTGGCCAACCGGTGCGCCAGCGTCCCGAGCACCGGAAGCGCGAGCAGGCCGTTCCCCGGCGGGAAGGTGGCGAACGAGTAGTCCGGTGCCTGCCCGATGACCACGATCTTCCCGACGTGCCGGGATTCCTCGGCGAGTGCGATCGCGACGTCCGCGCCGAACGAATGCCCTGCCGCGACGACGTCGGTGACGCCGATCGCGTCGAGGGCCGCGGCGACCGTGCGGGCCTGGGAACGCGCGTCGAGCCCGGTGTGACCGCCGGTGTGGCCGTGCCCGCGCAGGTCGAGGCGGACGACGTGGTAGCGCTCGGCGAGCAGTGGTGTCACCCGGTCGAACCAGTGCACCGACCCGCTGAACCCGTGCAGCAGCAAGACGACCGGCCTGCCCCGGTCACCGTCCTGTCTGATGTGGACGGTCCCGTCGCCCGCCGCGACCAGCTCGCCGATCACGGCAGTGCCCGCGCCAGTGCCAGTCCGGCGGCGCGGCCGGAGAAGATGCAGCCGCCGAGGAACGTCCCTTCCAGCGCGTTGTAGCCGTGGACGCCGCCCCCGCCGAAGCCCGCGACCTCACCCGCCGCGTAGAGCCCGGGGAACGGGGTGCCGTCACCGCGCACGACCTGGGAGTCCAATGTGGTCTGCACACCGCCGAGGGTCTTGCGGGTGAGGACGTTGAGCCGCACCGCGATCAGCGGGCCGTGCGCGGGGTCCAGGATCCGGTGCGGCTTCGCGACCCTGGACACCCTGTCGCCGAGGTAGCGGCGCGCGTTCGCCACCGCCATCACCTGGAAGTCCTTGGCGTAGCGGTTTCCCACCTGGAGGTCGCGCGCGACGATCTGCTCCTCGATCGTGGCGGGGTCGAGCCGGGGGCCGCGGGACAGCTTGTTCATGCCGTCGACGAGTTCGCCGAGCGTGTCCGCCACGACGAAGTCCACCCCGTGCCGCTTGAACGCCTCCACCGGTGCGCTCGCGCCCTTGCCGCCGCGCTCGCGGAGCACGCGCTTCAGGTCCTTCCCGGTGAGATCGGGGTTCTGCTCGGATCCCGAGAGCATGAACTCCTTCTCGATGATGGTCTGGTCCAGCACGAACCACGAGTAGTCGTATCCCGTCGACAGGATCGCCTTGAGCGAGGCGTTGGTGTCGAAACCGGGGAAGTTCGGCGGGGCAAGGCGTTTCCCGGTGGCGTCGAACCACATCGACGACGGGCCGGGGATGATCCGGATCGCGTGATCGGGCCAGATCGGGTCCCAGTTGTGCAGCCCCTCGGTGTAGTGCCACATGCGGTCGCGGTTGACGATCCGGCCGCCCGCGTCCTCGGTGATGCCGATCATCCGTCCGTCCACATGGGCCGGAACGCCGGGGATCATCGTCTCCGGGCACGGGCCGAGCCGCTCGACCGGCCAGTTCCGGCGGACGAGGTCGTGGTTGTGGCCGATGCCGCCGGAGGTGACGACCACGGCCTTCGCGCGCAGCTCGAACTCGCCGGTCGCCGTGCGGGAGGAGGCCTTCCCGCGATCGAGATCGCTCGCCTCCAGCACGGTCCCGCGCACGCCGACCGCCGCGCCGTCTTCGACGAGGAGCTCGTCGACCTGGTGCCGGAACGCGAACGAGACCAGCCCGCGCCGCTCACCGTCGAGCACCGGCTCGGCGAACACGCGCACCACCTCGGGCCCGGTGCCCCAGGTGAGGTGGAAGCGCGGCACCGAGTTGCCGTGCCCGTCCGCGGCCCCGCCGCCGCGCTCGGCCCAGCCGACCATCGGCGTCACCCGGAGGCCGAGGTCGTGCAGGTAACGGCGCTTCTCCCCGGCGGCGAACCGCACGTAGGCCTCGGCCCACTGCCGCGCCCAGTGGTCCTCGTCGTCGCGGTCGAACCCGGCCGAGGAGAGCCAGTCGTGCAGCGCCAGCTCGTAGGAGTCCTTGATGCCGAGGCGGCGCTGTTCGGGACTGTCGACGAACAGCAGCCCGCCGAGCGACCAGAACGCCTGCCCGCCGAGGTTCGCGCGGTTCTCCTGCTCGACGACGAGCACCTTCCGCCCCGCCTTGACCAGCTCGTGCGTCGCGACGAGCCCGGCGAGCCCGGCGCCGACCACGATCACGTCCGGTTCGTCGACCATGGCGTGCCCACCTCAATCCGATAGGAGTTCCTATCCGTTGAGCATACGACCTGAGGCGTAGCGGGGCCAGAGCGGATGTCGTCCTTGCGCGCCGACCGCGCCGCCTCGGCCATACGGTCTCTCCACCAGTTCACGCCAGTTCACGAAACCGATGTCAGTCACGGAACTGTCACACGACGATCGCCTCACGCGGACATCGGACGAGCAGGGTGAAGCGCATGCGAAGTCGTTTTCTGTTGCTCGGAGCCGTGTTCGCGCTCGCCGTGCTCGGCGCCCTTCCGGCGCAGGCTGTCGTCGGCGGTACCGAATCGGCGCAGGCCTACTCGTTCATGGGCTCGTTCCAGCCGTCCTTCCCGGCGCCACCGCGCGCGGACGGGCACGGCTGCGGGGTGGAAGTCCTCGCACCGCAATGGGTTCTCACCGCCAGCCACTGCGCCGGCAAGAACCCGACCGACGCGAGATCCGGCGTCCCGCGCGGCTGGAAGGTCAGGGTCGGGTCGCTCGACACCACCTCGGGCGGCGAGGTCGCCGAGGTCGACCACTACTACCGGCTGGCGACCAGCCACGACGAAGGCGGCTTCTGGGGCAAGGACCTCGCCCTGATGCACCTGCGGACACCGGTCCGCGCCGAGCCGGTGCGGATCGCCGCGGCCACGCCGCCGGACCACGCGCCCGTCCGCATCATGGGCTGGGGCATGACCTGCGACGACAGCCACGACCCCGCGTGCTACCCCACGCGGCTGCGGGAGGCGGACACCGTCGTGCAGCCCGCCTCGACGTGCAAGAACGCCTCGCCCGGCGAATTGTGCGTCGGCCGTCGCGACGGCAGCATCGCCGCGTCCAACATGGACTCCGGCGGGCCCGCGCTGGTCCGCGACGGCGACCGGTGGGCGCTGGCCGGGGTGGTCAGCGGTCCCGACGGCGTCCACGCGCCGACGCTGTACACCGATGTCACCAGGCACGCGGGCTGGATCAACGACGTCATCACCGGGAAGATCGTGCCGCCGGACGACCAGATCCCGAACGTGGAAGGCGCGGTGGAGCTGTACGGCTGCGTCGGCTCGGTGGTCCGCGGCCCCGCCTCCGGCCAGGCGGACCCGGCGCTGATGCTGACCAACGGGCACTGCGTGCCGGGACAACGGCCCGCGCCAGGGGCCGCGCTGGTGGACCAGCCTGCCGACCGCGTGGCGCCGATCGCCGACCGTCAGGGCTACCCGCGGGTCACCGCCCGTGCGAACCGGCTGGTGTACGCGACGATGACCGGCACCGATATCGCGCTCTACCGCCTGGACAAGACCTACGGGGAGCTGGCGGCCGATGGCGCGAAGGTGTTCCAGCTCCCGTCGGCGCCCGTGCGCGCGGGCGATCCGCTGACCATGGCCTACACCAGTGAGCGCATGGCCTGCACTGCCGAGGCCGTGGTCCCGCACCTGCGGGAAGGCGGTTACCAGCAGGACGATTCGATCCGCTACGCGACCAGCGAGGGGTGCCATCCCTGGCCGGGCACGTCCGGTTCGGCGCTGCTGGCCGCCGACGGCACCACGGTCGCGGGCATCCACAACACCCACAACGTCGATGGCGCGCAGTGCACTGTGGACAATCCGTGCGAGGTGGGCCAGGACGGGACCGTGACCTCCGTGCGGGGTCGTGGCTACGGCCAGCAGGTGCACCTTATCGCGGCCTGCCTGGCCGAGGAGTCCGAAGTGGACCTGTCGCGCCCCGGCTGCGCCCTCATCGGCGCCCGCGGATGATCGGTGAGCGTGCGCGGCGACGGTGCTGCACGCGCCGGAAGGCCCGAGGGCGGGGGAAACGCGCTCGGGCCGGACGATGCTCGTGCAGGACGGGAAGATCCGGATGTTCCACAACACGATCCAGGGCACCTTTTCGCCGCGGGATCCCCTCGCTCGACGCCCTGACGGATGCTCGTGGCGAGTTCCGCTGCGCATGCCCTGAAGGGGCCGTTGGGGGATTGTGATGCCGTGAAGGCGTCCTTCAGGGCATGAGGGCCGCTGTGTTGTGTGTCGTGAGGGGTGGGATTGTGGCGTCAGATTCCCCGAAGGTGCCCTTCGGGGACCTGGCCCGGTGGCTTGCTTTTCTCTTCTCGTGTCCGCGCTGGTGCCTCGAAAGAGGTTTCAGGGGCGTGAATGTCGTGGATGTGGCCTTCGTGGGCCTGCTCTGCTCGGGTGCATGCCCTGAAGGGGCCCTTGGGGGATTGTGATGCCGTGAAGGCGTCCTTCAGGGCATGAGGGCCGCCGTGTTGTGTGTCGTGAGGGGTGGGATTGTGGCGTCAGATTCCCTGAAGGTGTCCTTCGGGGACGGAACCCCGGGCGGTGCCACGTGTCCGCCATTCGTCGCACCGGAATTGGTGCGGGCATCGGTGTTGCGGCCGTCGGGGTCAAGGATGCTGGATTCTGTCTTCGCGAGAACTTGCGCTGTCCCAATGGGGTTCCGCGTGCCCTGAAGGGGCCGTTGGGGGATTGTGATGCCGTGAAGGCGTCCTTCAGGGCATGAGGGCCGCCGTGTCGTATGTCGTGAGGGGTGGGATTGTGGCGTCAGATTCCCTGAAGGTGCCCTTCGGGGACGGAACCCCGGGCGGTTCCACGTGCCCGCCACCCAGCGCACCGGAATCGGCGCCCCGAAGGTGCCCTTCGGGGACCAGGATGCCCCGAAGGGCGCCTTCGGGGCATCCGGATCACCCGCAGGATCAGAAGAAGGACGGGCCGAAGCCGACGCACTTCGGCTGGAAGTCCGCCGGGCCGTCGGCGAGCGCGTTCAGGGTGAGCTGCGTGGTCGGGTCGTCGAAGGCGAGCCCGGCGTGCCCCGCACCGTCACCGGCGCACTTGTCCTGCAGCACGATGTTGTGCGTGTTCTCCCCATCGAGTGCCTGGGTCGTGTAGGGCGTGACCACGCGGTCGGACTTCGAGGCGATGACCGTGTAGTCCGGTCCCGGCGGCACGGTTTTCCCGTCCGCCCACAGCTCCTTGATGAACTCGCTGGTGTTGGCCTGGTCGAGGACGCCGGGGAACTGCAGGACGTTGCTGAGCCCGGTGGCGAATCCCATCAGCTTCAGCTTGTCGGCGAAGGTGACGATCCCGTTGAGGTCGGTGCCGTGCGAACTCGGCGCCCAGCCCACGTAGTGCGCCACCTTGGCCGCGCCGCCGCCCTGCTTGATCCACGACAGCGGCACCGCGCCGCCCTGCGAATGCCCGATCACGTCGACCTTGTCCGCACCCGTCGCGGCGCGGACCTTGTCCACGAACGCGTCGAGCTGCTTGGCGGAGGACCTGACCGGCGCCAGCCCGCCGACGCGGCCGAGGGAGATGATCGTCTGCCCGTAGTTCAGCCCGAAGACGCAGTAGCCGTTGTTCTTCAGGCGCGGCGACAGCTTCACGAAGTTGGAGCCGATGTTGAAGAACGTGCCGGGCAGCAGCACCACCGGATTGGGGTGCTCCGCGCTCGGCTTGCACTTCCAGTCGTTCGCGCCGGGGACCGCGCCGGGCGAGACGAGGTAGGCGGCGCCCGCCTCCAGCAGGCCGCCTTCGGGCAGCTCGGCCGCCTGCGCGGACGCGGTCCCCGCGGCGACCAGTGCGGCCGACAGGCCGAGCGCGGTGACGGCGGCGCGGATCCGCCTGGTGATACGGGGCATGGGTGCTCCTCGGACTTCGTCGTCGTGCGGAAGGGGGTGGCACCCGGAGCTACTGATCAGTAGCTCCGGGTGTCCCATGATGCCCCTCACATCGTGGCGCAGTCCTCGGGAGAATTCCCAACAATCCGCCACCCCCGTTGTGACGAATCACCAGCTCGCTCCGGCCCCGCACGCCCCCTCGGTGTGCGGGCCGGGGTCACCAGCCCCGGAAAACCGCGGCCTTTCCGTTGGCGGAGTTGAACATCGCGTCCGAGTCGTGCCCGACGCCGGGCACCGTGCTCAGCTCGTGCGGCGCCGACGGGAAGTCGTGGTGGATGGTGGAGAAGTAGGCCTTTCCGCGCTCGAAGCGGTTTTTTCCCTGTGCTTTCGCTTCGCAGCCGTCGTCGATTCCGTGATCCTGGTGCACATCGTCCTCACCGAGCAGGTAGGTGACTTTCCGCGCGCTGTACTGGGCGCGCAGCTTCTCGCCGGTCAACGCGCCCATGTAGGCGTTGCGGTCCTCGAGGCCGTACTTGTACCGGTTGAAACCGGAGCACGAACCGTGCCCGGCGGGGCGTTTCTCGTCGAAGTACAGATACGACGACGGGTTCGCCGGAACGTAGGAGATTTCGACGCCGCCGACCTCGGCGGGTGCCCTGCCGCCGACCGCGTAGCGCTGGGTGAACTGGCCGCCCGCGGAGTGCCCGGCGATCGTGATCCGCTTCAGGTTCGGGAACTTCGACTTGTCCGCGAGCACCCGCACGATGTGGTCGACGGCTTCGAAGGAACTGAGCCCTGCCGGGCTTTCCGCGCCGCCGCCGTCCTTCCAGGAGGTGTCGCCGCCGTTCGTCCAGTAGGCGTCGCCCTTTTTGGAGTGCTCTTTCTCGGTCTGGAACCACGGGGCGACGACTTCGGCTTTCGAGCCGTATTCACGGGCGGCGTCGGACATGCGGTCGAAATAGCCCTTGGCGTTGCGGCCGGTGCCGTGGATGACGACGACCGCGCCGGTCGGGTCGGCCGAACCGGTCAGCGGGTAGCTCGCGTAGTAGGGCAGGTTCACGCCGGAGCCAAGGCTCAGGCGGTGGAGCTGGTCGGCGGCGCTCGCGGTCGCCGGGACGGTCGTGGCGAACGCCAGTGCGAGACAGGTGGTGACTACAGCGCGTCGGCTCATGGGCCCCGACGGTAGGCGGGTTCGCCGGGACCGGTCCCGGGCTCAGCGCTTCTCGATGGCGGCGGCGATGCCGTCGAGGATGCGCTCGAGGCCGAACCGCCGGCCGTGGCCGGACTCGGCACCGTCCACTTCGGACGCCGCTTTCACCAGGGCGGGGAACAGCTCGGGGCGCGGCCACCGCAGACTCGGTCCGCGCGACCTCGCGCGGCGCGGGCCCGGTCGCCAGCTCCGTCATCACCCCGAGGAGCTGGGCCTTGTCCGCCACGTGCCGGTAGAGCGCCATTTTCGTCACGCCGAGCCGGGTGGCCACCTGCCGCATCGACACCGTGAGCGCGGGCCTTGCCGGTTTCGGCTGGGCCGCCCGCCGGTTCCCCAGCAGGTCGGTGCCGGTCATCGGCCCTCCGGACGGTCGGGAGTATCCGCTGGACATGCCAGTGTCCGCGGGAAACACACCTTCACCGTTCGCAGCGGAGATCCACCATGCGCAAGATCGTGAGCAGCCTGCGCCTCGACGGCGTCGTCGAGGCGCCGGACAAGGCCGGTGCCGTCGCCCGGGGACGGCACCGGGCGACGGGTCAGCGCTTCCGGTTGCCCAGCAACAGCTTCCACGGCATCAGCGCCGATTCGACCTGCACGCCGAGGCTCATCTTCGAGTCGCCTTCGGCGCGCTCTTCGAACCGGATCGGGGTCTCCGCGATCCGCATGCCGGCCCGGACCGTGCGGTAGTTCATCTCGACCTGGAACGCGTAGCCGTTGCTGCGGATCGTCGGCAGGTCGATCTTGCGCAGCGCGGAGGCGTGCCAGGCCTTGAAGCCCGCCGTCGCGTCCTTCAGGCGCAGCCGCAGGATGGTGTTGACGTAGAAGTTCGCCCACGCGGAAAGCGCCTTGCGGTGCCAGGCCCACTCACCGGCGGCGGACCCGCCCGGCACGTACCGCGAACCCAGCACCACCGCGGCGTCGGTGGTGGCGAGGATGTCCAGCATGGTCGGGATCACCTCTGCCGGGTGCGAGAGGTCGGCGTCCATCTGGAGCACGATGTCGGCGCCCTCGTCGAGCGCGCGCGTGATCCCGGCGACGTAGGCGCGGCCGAGCCCGTTCTTCTCGGTGCGGTGCAGCACGCCGACGGTCTCCGGCGACTCGGCGGCGAGCTCGTCCGCGACTTCGCCGGTGCCGTCGGGGGAGTTGTCGTCGACGACCAGCACGCGCAGGTTCGGCACCGCCAGCCCGGTCACCATGCCGACGAGCTTGGGGAGGTTCTCCCGCTCGTTGTAGGTCGGCACCACGACCGTGACCTGTGGGTCACCTTCCCCCATAGTTCGCACTCCTCGGTCGGGGCTCGGCTGGCTTGGATACGAAGGGTATCGGACGGCGACGGCGCGTGCGGCATACCTGTGCCCGACGGCAGGCCCCCGGCACCGCCACCCTGCCCGAACGGCCTCCCGATCGTCCGCTGTGCGCGCGCCGGGGCGTCGGTATCACTGGGTCATGATCACGGTACGACAGGTGGTTCCTCGCGATCACGCGATTCTGACCGGCCGCACCGCACGGCTGACGGTGGGCCTCGACGGCAAGGTCTACCTCGGCGCGGGCGCCGATCTCGGCCGCGGCCGGATCGACGCGATCCTGCGGATGAACGCCGACGGCTCCGACCGGACGGTGGTGGAGACGCCGCGGCCGCTGTGGGGGTTGCGCAACGTGACCGCGAACGCCGACGGTGTGCTGGCACGCTGCGACCTGCACCACTCGCCGAAGGTGACCGTGCTCGCCAAGGACTTCACCGAGGTGGGCACGAGGTTCTATGCGCGCCTCGACCCGTACTGGCGGAACCCGATGAAGGTCGAGGCGAGCACTCGCCCCGACGGCGCCTTCTACGTGCTCAACCGGGTCCTGCGGCCGGACGGGAAGACGGTGCGCGACGTCGTCGAAGCGCTCACGCCGGCCGCGCCGGTGCGGGTGGCGCAGGACTTCGGCCTCCCGCTGCCCGAAAACTCCGAGCTGCCGCTCGACTTCCGCCTGCTCGTGCGCGGCACCGTCTACGTGTACGTGCTCTACACCGCGCCGGGCGGGTCGTTCGTGCGCAGGCTGGTGGCGAGGGGCGGGCAGTTCTTCGAAGAGGGCAGGAAGACGCTCGGCGTCCATCCCGACGAGCCGTCCTACGGGCTCGGCGGCTGGGAGGTCGACGACAACGACGTGCTCTACCTCCTGCGGCCGGGACAGGGCCCGAAGCTCCGGCGCTACCGGCTCGACAAGGGCACCGAAAAGGACCTCGGCGATCTCGCGCTGACCGGCGGTCCGAAGTGGACGGCGGAGCCGAGGACGGTGCGGATCCAGGGCGGCGTGGTGTTCGTCCAGCTCAACACCGACGACGAGCTGTTCCGCTGCTACCGGCTTTCGGACGGCGCCTACCTGCGGACCGTCGAGCCGAACCGGGACGTGCTGACCGCCGTCTTCCCCGGTGACGGGAGCGAATTCGGCCCGTGGACCGCGGGCACCGCGGTTCCGGTCGAGCTGACCGTCGAGCGGCACGAGGACGGCGCCGTCACGGTCCTGCCGCCGCCGCGCTGGCGGGTCTGGGCGCGCACGCTCGGCTGCCTCGACTACCGCGAGCTGGCGCTGACGCCGGGCGGCACCGGGTTCACCATCGCCGTGCCGCCGGACCTGACCGGGCTGATCCAGCTCAAGATCACCGCGGAAACCGCGGGCTGGCAGCGCGGCGCCGAGCCGGAATGGGCGGTGCGGCGCTGGCTGGAAGTGCGCGCGCCCGGTGCGACGGGCTCGGCGGCGGTGATCACCCGCGCGAACCTGAGCCGGACCGCCGGTGCGGACCTGAAGACGACCAGGGAACCGGTCAACCGCCTGTGCTACGGCCGAGGAGAACCGATCGAGGCCGAGGTGCTCGCCGACGGCGCGGCCGTGGTACCGGTGGAACTCATCGACGGCGGCGGCCGCGTGCTCGCCGCCGGGAAGGTACCGCCGTCGGGCGCGTTCACAGTGGACGGCCGCCTCACCGCGCTGCTGCCACCGGGCGACTACCGGCTGCGCGCGCGGATGGCCGGGCGCACCACGGCCGACCAGCCGCTGCGGATCGGGCCGGGCCGGCTGCCGGCCCCGTTCCCCTACCTCCAGTACGGCGACTACCGGCCGGCCTACCCGTGGACGTCGCCGACACCGTCCACATGGGACCTCCCGGACCGGGTGGTGGCGCATCTCGAACGGACCAGAACGCTCGGCGTGCGGATGTTCGCCGAGCGGATCGGCGGCGGACGCAAGGGTGATCTCGATGTCGGCCATGCCATGGAGGACACCCGCGCACTGCGCGACTGGCTCACCGCGCACGGCGTCGTCCCGCCCGAGCGCGCGATCACGCTGCCCGCGGCGAGCCAGGCGGTCACCGGGTACGGCGCGTACGGCGCGACGCTGATGGCGATCCTGCTCGACATGGACGCCGGGCTGCCGTTCCGCGACGGCAAGATCGACGGGCGCACCCGCGAGCGGCTGCTCGCCGACATCGACCAGGTCAGCGACGCGCTGGCGGGCGAACCCGGGTTCAGGGGCTGGGTGTGGGCGGCGAACTGGTGGCTCGGCTCCGACGAGCACGGCGTCTCGCTCCAGGACGCCGACGCACAGGCCAAGACGGATCCGGAATACCAGCGGGCGCTGGAGCGGAGCAGGGTCACCGGGCGATGGGATCCCGTGCACGACACCAGGTCCGATCAGCGGCTGACCGTGGCGCCCGCGCTGTGGCGGGACTTCGGCGAACACCTGCGCGCGCGGTACCCCGGCCTCGTCACCGCGGCGAGCGGCTCGTTCAACAACGGCAACGTCTACGCGCCGCTGTCGTTCGACGGCGTCGACGAGGTCGACCTGCACTTCCAGTTCGAGGGCATGACGGTGCCCGGCTGGACCGCGCTCGCGCACGACCTGCGGCGGCGGCCGGGCAAGCGCACGCTGCTGCACGCCGAGCACAACAACGATCCCGGCACCGGCGAGCAGGTGCTGGCCATGCACGGGCTGGCGCTGCTGCGCGGCGCGGACAGCGCCGGTACCGCCGGATCGATCCCGAACTCGTACCGGTTCGCGCCGGAGGACGGCCGCAGCGGCTATCCCGGGATGACCTCGGTGTACCGCGCGCTCGGCGCGCTGCTGCGCGAGCACGGGCCGTGGATGTCCACTTTGGAGGGTGCGGACCGGCTGGCGATCCTGCTCTCCGGCCGTGGCTTCCGGCTGCAGAGCTGGACGATGATCCCGGTGCACCTCCGCCGCGTGCACGAGGCGTACCTGTCCTGCCTGCTGGCCGGTTTCCCCGCCACGATCGTCTACGCCGAGGACCTCGCGACCACCCCGCTGACCGGGTTCGACGCGATCCTGCTCGTGGACGAGCAGTTCGAACCGGAGCCCGCGGTGGCCGAGGCGATCAAGGCGGCGGGTGTCCCGGTGTTCCGGGACGGCACCTGCAATGCCGCCGCGGTACCGGAAAGCACCCCGCTCGGCGTCTCCTTCGACGCCGTGCCCGCCGACGTGTACGAGTCCAACACCGATTCCGCCGCGGGGTACTGGCGCGAGGCCGTGCTCGGGCACGTCGCCGAGCTGCGCCGGGTGCTGGCCACGGTGACCGATCCGGTGGCGGAGGTGTACGCCGGCGACGACCGCGAGCCGGAAGTGCTGGTCTCCCACCGGGTCGCCGAAGACGCGGACTACCTGTTCGTGGCCAACGACGCGCTGCTCGGGCTCGGCCAGGGCCTGCTCGCGCGCACCGCGAGCGGAAATGCCGGCCGCGCGCCGCTGACCGCGCGGCTCGGATTGGCCGGGCGCGAAGGCGTGGTGTACGACGTGTTCGGCGGCACGCGGGTCACGCCCGTCGACGGTGCGGTGACCGCGGAGCTGCGGCACCTGCCGTTCGCCGTGTTCGCGATCCTGCCTGCCGAAATCCGCCAGGTGCGCCTGGTGCTGACGCTGTCCGGCCGCGAGATCGGCTGGTACGCCGAGGTCGTGGGTCCGGACGGGGCCAGTATCCCGGCGAGCGTCGGGATGCGGATCGTCTTCCGCGACTCCGCCGGTGCGGTGTTCGACGAGCGCGTCGAGGTGGCGGGCTCCGAAGGCGTCCGCGGCACCTGCGTCCCGCCGGTCACCGCGGCCGGGAGGTGCGCGGTGACGGCCACCGAGCTGTTCAGCGGGCGCGCGGCGCAGGCGACGGCCGACCTTCCCGCGGTGCCGCTGCCGCTCGACCTCACCGGAACCGGGGTCGTCACCGGCGGGCCGCGCGCGAGTGCCGAATCGCGCGCGGTCGAACCGGCCGAACCGTTCCAGCCAGTGCGTTCCCGGTTCGGGGCGAAACTGCGCAGCGTCGCGGTGTCCGCCGACGGGACTTCCGCGGTACTGGCCGGTTTCGACTGGGACGCCAATACGCACGGCATCGACCTCGTCACCGGCGCGGTCCGCTGGCAGCGCCGGATCGGGCAGCACTTCGCCTTCGCGCCTGGCCGGGCGGGTACCGGGTTCGCGGTCACCGGAACCGCGTTCGACCGCCCGCAGGGTTACGGCCTCTACCTGCTCGGCGCGGACGGCGTCCCGGCGCGGCGGTTCGACCTTTACGGACTGCCCACGCGCCTCGGTTACCGCACCGTGCAGGCGTTGCAGCAGCGCGACGACGGCGGGTTCGCGGTGGCGGCGAGCGGTTCCTGGGTCGCGTCTTCCGGCAGCCTCGGCATCGTGGTGTGGAACGCGGCAGGCTCGGCCCGGTGGCGCCGGGACACCCCGCGTGACGCGAAGTTCGGCAGCAGGGCGCCCGCGGTGCTCGCCGCGGTGGGCGAGTCGCTGCTCGTCGCCGACGGCACGACCGTCCACTTTCACCAGTCCGGTGCGGAAACTCCACTGTGGACCGTCGATCTGCTGGCCGCGCAGTCCGGTACGAAGGGGCCCGGCGCGCCGCGGTCGCTGGTGCTCTCCGCCGACGGCCGCACCTGCGCCGTGCTGACGAACTGCCGTGGCGGGCTCGTGTTCGTGCTGGACGTGGCGACGGGCAGGCCGCGGGCGACCCTGCCCGTCGACGCGAACCAGGCCGCCCTTTCCGCCGACGGGTCGCGGCTCGCCGTGGTCGGGCAGAACCAGCTCCGGTGCTTCGACCTGCCGTGGTCGGGTGTGGAGCGCTGGGTGTACGGCGGCGACGACCTCCTGCGCGGCCCGGTGTTCGCCCCCGACGGCAGGCTCGCCGCGGGTACCGAGATCGGCACGCTCGTGGTACTCGACGTCGACGGGAACCCGGTGCTGGAAAAGGATCTCGAAGCGCTGCCCGCGGTGGCGTGGCTGCCGGGAGGCGACCTGCTCGCGGCGACCTGGATGGGCGGCGTGCACCGGTTCGGCGCCGATCTCCAGCCGCGCTGGCACACCAGGGTCACCTGTTCCGGGCCGGACGTCCGCGGCGGGCTGCTGGCCCCGGACGCGGTGCCGGTCACCCGCGTCGACGGCTGGGGCAACGCCGAACCCGGACCGGCGCCGCTGCGCCCGAACCTGATGGCGGGCGGGAAGGCCTACCTCGACCTGCGCCTGGACCGGATCGTGGACCGCCCCGAAGTGGCCGACGGGAACCTCACGCCCCGGATCCCGCTCCCGGGCGAATGGGGCCCCGTCGAATTCCCCGCGGAGACCCCCGGCCTGGAGTCCTACCTGTACCTCGACCTGCCCCGCCGATGCCGCGTCACCGGCGTCACCGTCGTCGAAGACGCCCGCCGCCCCGAATCCTGGTGGCGCGACCTCCGGCTGGACTACCAGAACGCCGCGACCGCCTGGGTTTCCGCCGGGCCGCTGCTCTCGGACACCGCCGTGCACACGCATCTGCTCGCGGCACCCGTCGAGACGGCGAAGCTGCGCCTGCGGCTGCCCACCCCGCCGGTGGACCTGCCGCGACAGGCCGAGGTGATCGTGCACGGCGACTTCCTCTGAGCGCGCCGGGAGCAGCCGCACCGCATGGTGCACCTCGCCGCGTCGAACCGGCCCGCGGCGAGGTCCTCGGTGCGGATGAGCCAGTACAGCATCCCGCAGCCGCCCCACCTCATGCCGGTTTCACGAGCGCGCGCCGAGCATGATCCGGATCGTGCCGGTCAGCACCGAGACCGGCACCGACGGGTCGAGCGCGCGTTGCACGCCGAGCCCGATGCCGAGGCTCAGCAGCGCGGTCGCGACGTCTTCGGCAGGCATTGGCAGGGAGATCCCGAACTCGCCCGCGTTCGCCTCGACCAGCGCCGCGACCATGCCGCGCACCGCTCTGTCCCGTTCGGACAGTTCCGCGCGGATCCGAGGGTCGCGGCCGGCGCTGAACGCGAACTCCACTTCGAGCGAGGTCCACGCCTCGTCGCCGATGTTCGACTCGGCCCACCGTTCGAACGCGGTCAAACGCTCTTCGACGGTCCGCGCGCCGCCCATCGCCTCGGCGATCCGCCCGGTCTGCTCGGCGTGGATCCGGTCGAGCACGGCGAGGCACAGGTCGTCCTTGTTGCGGAAGTTCGAGTAGACCGCGCCCTTCGAATACCCGGCCTCGTTCGCGATCGCGTCGAGCGAGGTCGCGGCGAACCCGTCGCGGAGGAACAGGGTCATGGCCGTCGCGACGAGCCGCTCGCGGATGCGCTCGGAGTTCTCGGCGCGGGTGAGGCGGGGCATGCGTCGAGTCTAATCACGGGTACCGTAAGTTTTCGAATACTGCTAGTCTCCGAATCGGATCGACGACGAGGAGGTTCGGGTGCGACGAGGTCTCGCCATCGGCTGCGGAGGCACCCTCGGGGCGGCCTGGACCGTCGGCGCGCTGGTCGCCGTCGAGGAGGCGCTGGGCTGGGACCCGCGCGAGGCGGCGGCGATGATCGGCACCTCCGCGGGCGCCGAGTTCGTGACCGTGCTCGGCGGCGGGGTCGGTGTCGGCGAACTGCTCGACGCCCAGCTCGGAAAACCGGAAGCGCGATCGGAACTGCGCGCGCATCTCGCGGCGGCGCCGGGAAGGTTCCCGCCGGTGCCGCGGTTCCGCGTCGGCTCCCCGAAGCTCCTGCGGGCGAACGCCTCCCCGATGACGAGGGCCTCGGGACTGCTGCCGATCGGCCGCGGCGACGCGTCGTGGCTCGCGGAACTGGCCGGCGCCTTCGCGCCGACGGGCTGGGTGGCGCATCCCAGCGCGTGGGTCGTCGGCGTCGACTACGACACCGGCGAACGGGTGGCCTTCGGTTCACCCGGCGCGCCGGAGGCACGGCTCGCCGACGCGATCCGGGCCTCCTGGGCGATTCCTGGCTGGTTCCCGCCGGTGGAGATCGGCGGACGGCGCTACATCGACGGCGGCGCCGCGTCCCCGGCGTCGGTCGACCTGCTGCCGGACGACCTCGACGAGATCGTGGTGCTCGCCCCGATGACCTCGTCGGAATCCGTGCCCGCCAAGGGTTTCTCCCGGTTCGAACGGTTGCTGCGCACGCCGATGACCCGGCGGCTGGACGCCGAAATCGCGGCGCGCGGGACGCGGGTGCTCCGCCTCGAACCGGGGCCGGAGGACCTGGCGGTGCTGGGCGCGAACTTCATGGACGGCAGGCGACGGCGGCGCGCGCTGGAAACGGCGCTGCGCACGACAAGGGCGAAGGCGGCGGCATGGTGAACGATTTCGAGGTGCTGGTGATCGGCGCGGGCGCGTCGGGGATCGGCGCGGCGATCCGGTTGCGGCGCATGGGCGTGACCGATTTCGCCGTGCTGGAGAAGGCGGGCGGCCTCGGCGGCACCTGGCGCGCGAACACGTATCCGGGATGCGCGTGCGATGTCCCGTCGGCGCTCTATTCGTACTCGTTCGCACCGAATCCGGAGTGGACTCGCGCGTTCGCCGGGCAGGACGAGATCCGCCGGTACCTGGTCGCCACGGCGGAAAAGGCCGGTGTGACCGGGCATGTGCGGTTCGGCGTCGAAGTGCGGCGCGCCGAGTGGAAAGCCGATCACTGGGAGCTGGACACCACCGAAGGGCGCCTCACCGCGAAGATCGTGATCGCGGCGGCGGGGCCGTGGCACGAGCCGCTCATCCCGGAACTGCCCGGCCTGGAAGGGTTCGAGGGCGAGGTGTTCCACTCCTCGCGCTGGAACCACGACTACGACCTCACCGGCAAACGCGTCGCGGTGGTCGGCACCGGTGCGTCCGCGGTGCAGTTCGTGCCGGAGATCCAGCGGCAGGCCGGGCGCCTGCACCTGTTCCAGCGCACCGCGCAGTGGGTGCTGCCGAAACCGGACCACCACGTGCCCAAGGCGGAACGCTGGCTGCTGCGCACGGTCCCCGCAGCGCGCCGGGCGTTGCGCGCCGTCGAATACGGCGCGATGGAGGCGCTCGGGCTCGGGTTCCGGCACCCGTGGATCCTGCGGCTGGTGCAGCGGATCGGGCTCGCGCACCTGCGGTTCACGGTCCGCGACCGCGCCCTGCGCGAGGCGCTGACCCCGGACTACACGCTCGGCTGCAAGCGGCTGCTGATGTCGAACAGCTACTACCCCGCGCTGACGAAGTCCAATGTGGACGTCCATGCGACGGCGGTGGCGAAGATCGACGGCAGCACCGTGGTCGGTGCCGACGGCTCGTCGGCGGAGGTGGACGCGATCATCTTCGGCACCGGGTTCCACATCCTCGACATGCCCATCGCCGACCGGGTCTTCGGTGCCGACGGGCGCAGCCTCGCCGAGCACTGGCAGGGCAGCCCCGAGGCCTATCTCGGCACCGTGACCAGCGGGTTCCCCAACGCGTTCCTGCTGCTCGGCCCGAGCCTCGGCACCGGGCACTCGTCGGCGTTCATGGTCATGGAGGCGCAGCTGGCCCACCTGACCGCGGCGATCGGCCGCATCCGCGCCGGGAACTGGTCCAGCGTGGACGTCCGGAAGGACGTGCAGGACGCGTTCAACGCCGAGGTGCAGGCGGCGCTGCCCGGCACGGTCTACAACGCGGGCGGCTGCTCCAGCTACTATCTGGATGTCAACGGGCGCAACAGTTTCAACTGGCCGTGGTCGACGGGTGCGCTGCGCAGGCGGGTCGCCCGGTTCGACCCGGCGGCGTACACGATCACGGCAGGATCCGGCGACCGCGCTTGAGGCTTGAGGAGTTTCGAATGTCCTACCCCGGTATCGAAATCCGCGACGCGGTCGTGGCCGTCACGGGCGGTGGCCGCGGGATCGGGCGCGCCACCGCGGCCGCCTTCTCGGCGCTCGGCGCGAAGGTGGTGGTCGGCGATCTCGACGCCGACACCGCCGCGGACACCGCGAAAACCCTTGGCATCACGGGGAAGAAGCTCGATGTGACGTCGAAGGGGTCGTTCACGGCCTTCGCGGGCGAAGTCGCCGAAGAGCACGGCCGCATCGACGTACTGGTCAACAACGCGGGTGTGATGCCGCTCGGCCGCTTCCTGGACGAACCGGATTCGCTGTCGAAGACCACGCTCGACGTGAACGTGTGGGGTCTCATCCACGGCATGCGGGCGGTGGCGCCGGGCATGGTTTCGCGGCGGCGCGGGCACATCGTGAACATCGCGTCGATGGCGGGCAAGATCCCGATCCCCGGGATGGCGGTCTACAACGCGAGCAAGTTCGCCGCCGTCGGCCTCACCGCCGCCGTTCGCCGCGAACTGGACGGCACGGGGGTCAGCGTCAGCGCCGTGCTGCCGTCGGCGGTGCGCACCGAACTGTCGTCGGGGGTGCCGCTGGGCAAGGGCATGGCGACGGTCGATCCCGAGGTGATCGCGGCCGCGGTGGTCCGCAGCGTGCGCACCCGAAAGGGCGAGATCCCGGTGCCCGGCTACCTCGGTGCGTGGGACCTGCTCGCCGCGGTGGTGCCCGAGCCGGTGATGCGGTTGGGCAGGCGCCTGATCCGCGACGACCGCGCGCTCACCCAGATGGATCACGAGGTTCGCGCGGCCTACGAGCGCCGCGTCGCCGGCCAGTCCGGCGACTGACCGCGTGGACGTGGCGCGGGTGCCGTTGTTACGCTCCGATCATGTCCACCCCTGAGGCGTCCAGACTCTAGCCACCGGTTTCCGGTGGCTTTCGCGACCCGCATTCCCGTGTCGCTGAACCCTGCCATCGGAACGGCTCGTGTCCTCACCTCGCGCTTTCGCGGGGTTCCTCCGGTGGTGGGCGTCCCTCCTATGTGGACTTTGTGGATCGCTGCCGCCTTTCCGGTGTGCGGAGTTCTGTCATGCCTTTCGCTGTGTACATGCTCGGCCTCGCGGTCTTCACGCAGGGGACCTCCGAGTTCATGCTTTCCGGTCTCGTCGCGGACATCGCGCGGGACCTGCACGTGTCCATCCCCGCCGCGGGCCTGCTGACCTCGGCGTTCGCCGTCGGCATGGTGGTCGGCGCGCCCCTGATGGCGGTGCTGGGCCTGCGCTGGTCGCGGCGGCGTTCGCTGACCGGGTTCCTGGTCACGTTCATCGCCGTGCACGTCGTCGGCGCGCTGACGCCCGGTTACGAGGTGCTGCTGTGCACCAGGGTGGTGGGCGCGCTCGCCAACGCCGGGTTCTGGGCCACCGCGCTCGCGACGGCGAACGCGCTGGTCGAACCGGGTCTGAAGGCCCGCGCGACGTCCACTGTGGTCGGTGGGGTCACCCTGTCCTGCGTCGTCGGCGTGCCGGCGGGCGCGCTGCTCGGCCAGTGCTGGGGCTGGCGCGCGGCGTTCTGGGCCGTCGCGGTCCTGTCGGTGCCCGCGGTGTTCGCGATCCTGCGCGCGATCCCCGGCGGCGGGCCGTCGCCGTCCGCGGAGATGTCCGCGCGCCGGGAACTGCGCGTGCTGCGAAACCCGCGGGTGCTGGTGGTGCTGCTGCTGGGCGCGCTCGTCAACGGCGCCACGTTCTGCACGTTCACCTATCTCACGCCGCTGCTCACCGGGGTCACCGGGTTCGGCGAGGGCTGGTTGCCCGCGTTGCTCGTGCTGTTCGGTGTGGGCTCGTTCGTCGGGGTCGCGGCCGGGGGCCGGATCGCGGACGCGCGCCCGGTCGCGTTGCTGTGGACCGGTTCGGCGGCGCTGGGTGCGGGCTGGGTGGTGTTCGCGCTGACCGCCGGGATCCCGGTGCTGGCGGTCGTGTTCGTGCTGGTGCAAGGAATCCTGTCGTTCGGCGTCGGCTCGACACTGGTCGCGCGGGTGTTCTCGGTGGCGACCGGGGCGCCGACGCTCGCGGGCGGCCTCGCGACGGCCGCGTTCAACGTCGGCGCGACCGCCGGGCCGTGGCTGGGCGGGCTCGCGATCGGCGCGGGCGGCGGGTTCCGCTCGCCGGTGTGGGTGAGCGCCGCACTGGTCGCGCTCGCGTTCGCCGTCTTCGCGCTGAGCAGGGTGACAGTCGCACGCCACGCCGAGACCCGGCCACGGTGAACACCTCCCCGGCGAACGAAGTATCCCTTTCGTTCGCCGGGGGACCCCCGATTTCGATTCTGTTCGGGGGCACCGACAGTTTCGGTGTCGCGCCGGGTGTCCACTGAGGACGAAGGGTTCGGCGGCGCCGCCGGAGCAGGCCCGCCGGTGACCTGGCTGGATCGGGCGAGTTGACATGCAGGTATTTGCCTGCATAATTGGCGGTGTGCTGAACGAGGTCTTCAAGGCGCTCGCCGACGAAACCCGGCGGTACCTGCTCGACAGGCTGCGCGAGCGGAACGGGCAGACGCTCGGCGAGCTGTGCGAAGGCGTCGGGATGACGCGGCAGTCCGCGACCCAGCACCTGCAGGTGCTGGAGGCGGCCAACCTGATCAGCGCGGTGCGCCGCGGCCGCGAAAAACTGCACTACCTCAACCCCGTTCCCCTGCACGAAATCCAGGAGCGGTGGATCGACAAGTACGAGCGGCCGCGTCTTCGCGCGCTGAGCACGCTGAAGAACCGAGCGGAGGACCTCATGGCCGACAGGCCGTCATTCGTCTACGTCACCTACATCGAAAGCACCCCGGAGAAGGTGTGGCAGGCGCTCACCGACGCCGACCTCACCGCCGAATACTGGGGCCACCGCAACGTTTCGGCCTGGCAGCCCGGTGCGGCGTGGGAGCACCAGCGCACCGACGGGTCCGGGATCGCCGACGTCGCCGGCACCGTCGTGGAGAGCGCCGCGCCCGCGAAGCTCGTGATCACCTGGTCCGTGCCGGGCGCGGGCGAGGAGCCCTCCCAGGTCACCTTCGACATCGAGCCGCACGGCGAAATCGTCCGGCTCACGGTCACCCACGAGAACCTCGCCGACGAAGCCGAGCGCGAAGGCGCGGCCAAGGGCTGGTCCGCCGTGCTGTCGAACCTCAAGTCCCTGCTCGAAACCGGGCACGTCCTGCCGCGGGCGCCCTGGGAGATGTGACCCGCTTCACGGCCCGCGCTGTCACACATCCCGCTCCTGTCCAGTCTGACTGGTGCGACCCACAGGAGGGAGTGTCGAAATGACAGCGGAAAAGATCGTGGTGATCGGCGCCGGGTACACCGGGCTGGCCGCCGCCAAGCTGGCCGCGAAGTGGACCGGCGCCGAGGTGACCCTGGTCAACGCGAGCGACCGGTTCGTCGAGCGGGTCCGGCTGCACCAGCTCGCCACCGGGCAGCGGTTGCGCGACCTCCCGTTGCGGGACCTGCTGGCGGGCACCGGGGTGCGGCTCGTCGTGGGCAAGGTCCGCGCGATCGACCCCGATGCGCGGGAAGTGCGGCTCGACAACGCCTCGATCGGCTACGACAAGCTCATCTACGCGCTCGGCAGCCACGCCGCTCTCGACGACGTGCCCGGCGCGGCGGAACACGCCAACACCGTCGCGAGCCACGACGACGCCGAGCGCCTGCGCGGCAAGCTCGCCGAAAGCAGGACCGTCGCGGTGGTCGGCGGCGGGCTGACCGGTATCGAAGCGGCGGCCGAGCTCGCGGAATCCCACCCGCGGCTGAAGGTCAGCCTGGTCACCGGTGGCCCGCTCGGCGCGACGCTGTCCGAGCGCGGCACCCGGCACCTGCACCGCGTGTTCGGCAGGCTCGGCGTCGACATCCGGGAAAACGCGAAGGTGATCGAGGTCCGCGCCGACGGGCTCGTACTCGCGGACGGCGACACGGTCGAAGCCGACACCGTCGTCTGGACGGCCGGGTTCGTGGTGCCGTCGATCGCACGCGACGCCGGGCTCGAGGTCGACGCGGCGGGCAGGATGATCGTGGACGAGGCGCTCCGGTCCGTTTCGCATCCCGACGTGGTCGCGGTCGGGGACGCCGCCGCGATCCGCCTCGCCAGCGGGCTGGAACTGCGCATGGCGTGCGCCACCGGGCTGCCCACCACGCAGCACGCCGTGCGCGTGCTCGCCGGGAAGGGCACGGGAACGCCACGGTTCCGGTACTTCAACCAGTGCATCAGCCTCGGCCGCCGCGACGCATTGATCCAGTTCGTCCGCGCCGACGACAGCCCCGTCGAAGCCGTGCTGAAAGGCAGGGTGGCCGCCTTCTACAAGGAATCGGTGGTGCGCGGAACCATTCTGTTCGAACGCCACCCGACACTCCCCACCTCGCTCTGAATTTTTACCGGCTGTGTTGTTTATCGGTCGTCAGAATTTGCGCTGCCAGGGCGCGGCTTCCAGCGTGTGTGGCAGTTGGGTGGGTTGGCGCCCTGCCATCGCAAATTCAGAGGGCCCAGGGGGCCCTGCGACCGACCGAGACGCTCCCCGCCGCGCGGGGCGCGTCGGCTCGCCGGTGGG
>NZ_BAAANN010000055.1:0-8697 GCF_039529815.1 Amycolatopsis minnesotensis
TTTGCGATGGCAGGGCGCACCCCGCGACCAACCGGCGGGTCGAGCTGGGAGCCGCGCCCTGGCAGCGCAAATTCTGACGACCGATAAACAACACAGCCGAACTCACACGAGTCCGCTTTCGTAGGCGGCGATCACGAGCTGGGCGCGGTCACGGGCGCCGAGCTTGGCCAGCAGGTGCCCGATGTGGGTTTTCACGGTCGCCTGGCTGACGTGCAGGTGCGCGGTGATCTCGGTGTTGGAGAGCCCGCGTGCGATGAGCGTGAGCACCTCGCGTTCGCGGGCGGTCACCCCGGTGAGGTCGCGGGTGGCGCGCGGGGTCGTGCTGACCGCGAACTCGGAGATCAGCCGGCGGGTGACGCTGGGCGCGAGCAGTGCGTCGCCGCGCGCCACCACCGAGATGCCGCTGAGCAGTGTCGCCGGGGGCGTGTCCTTCAGCAGGAAGCCGCTCGCGCCCGCGCGCAAGGCCGCGTAGACGTACTCGTCGAGGTCGAACGTGGTGAGGATGAGGACGCGCGTCGCCGTTTCGCCGGAGCCGCAGATCCGCCGGGTGGCCTCGATTCCGTCCATTTCCGGCATCCGCACGTCCATCAGGACCACGTCGGGGCGTTCCTTCGCGGTGACTTCGACGGCTTCCGCCCCGTCGCCCGCTTCGCCGATGACCGTCAGCCCAGGGGTGGCGTTCACCAGCACCCGGAAGCTCGCGCGCAGCAACGCCTGGTCGTCGGCGATCAGCACGCGCACCTCGTCGGTCATCCGGGTTCCCCGTTCGTGGTCGAGAGCGTGGCGGACACGCGGAAGCCGCCGCCCGGAAGCGGTCCCGCGATCAGATCGCCGCCGTACAGCAGCGCCCGCTCGCGCATCCCGATCAGGCCGTGCCCGGCGCCCTCCACCGGGGTCCGCGCGCCGGTGCCGTTGTCGGTGACTTCGATCCGGACGGTATCGCCACCGCCGTCGACCAGCACCGAGCACCGCGCGGGCGCGGCGTGCTTCACCACGTTCGTCAGCGATTCTTGCACGATCCGGTACACCGACAGCCCGATCGCCTCCGGCAGGTCCGTCACATCGCGCATTTCGAGGTCGACCCGGACACCGCCGACCTCCGCGCGCTTCGCGAGCGCCGCCAGCGAGGACGGGCCCGGTGCGGGCGCCAGCTCGGCGGTGTCTCCGGTGCGCAGCACGCCGAGCATGCGGCGCAGGTCGGCGAGGCCGTCGCGGCTGGTGGCTTCGATGACCCGCAGCGCGTCGACAGCCTCCGCCGGGTTCTGCGCGGCGACGTGGTTCGCGACCGCCGCCTTCACCGCGATCAGGCTCATGCTGTGCGCCACCACGTCGTGCAGTTCGCGCGCGAGGCGGAGCCGCTCGTCGGCGAGCGCGCGTTCGGCGTCCCGTTCCGCGATCCGGGCCTGCTCCTGACGGCGCAGCCGCACCGCGAACCCGCTGCCCCACCCCACGAAGGAAACCAGCCAGGCCGCGGCCATGTAGCCGACGATGTCGGACATGTCCGCCCACAGCGGTCCCGGGGCGAGGTAGTGCCCGGTGAACAGCGCGGCGGCGGATCCGGCGGCGGCGAACCCGAGCGCGAGACCGGATCGCCGCGGTGGTTCGCGCAGCGCGACGAGGTACAGCACGAACCCGATGCCGAGGAACGGCTCGCGGATCATCTGGAGGTACACCGCCGCGGCCGAACCGGCGACCACCACGCCGATCGCGGCCAGCGGCCAGATCCGGCGCACCCCGATCGGCACCGCGACCGCCGCGGCGACGAGCCAGCCGAGCCACACCGGCCCGTCGTACGCGGGCTGCCCGTCGCCCGTCGCGGACACGGTGAAGGCGAGGTACACCAGGAACCACACGATGGCGGCGGCCACGTCCAGCGCGATGAGATGCACGCCGCGCGGCAGCCAGGACAGGTTCATGGCGTCACGGTAGCCGCGCGCGGGATGCCGCGCGTCGGACCGGCGTCGGTCATACCCAGGGCGGAGAGCGCCCCGGCGGACCAGGCCACTGTCCGATGTGGCCGGACCGGCCGGTGCCGTCGCCGGAGTAGGGAATTTCCTTCAGCGGCAAGGAAAAGAACCCGATCGCCTTAGGGAACTCAGACGTCCCGAAGGGCACCTTCGACGACCACACGGGGCGGGAAGCCTCAGGTGTACTCGGTGGCGAGTTCGGCGGCGCGGTCCCATACCGACCAGCCGATCTCGCGGCCGTCCAGCCGGGCTTCGAGCACTTCGAGCGCGGCGTGCCAGGCTCCGCTCATCTCGGGCGACTCCGCTCCTTCGCGCGATTCGAAAACGTCGGTGAACACCAGCAGGCACCCGCCGTCGCGTTCGGTCAGCTCGAACCGCAACGTCTCGTCGCCCCAGGTGTATTCGAGCGTGTCCGGCGGGTCCGACACGATGATCTCGCCCGAGGTCGGTTCGTGCCCGGGAAACGCGGTGAGCCGGAACGCGACCTTTTCGCCGGCCAGGCCGGTGAGGTCGGGATCAGCGGGGAACCACGCGCGGAGGTGCCCGGATTCGGTGAGCGCCCGCCAGACCTTTTCCCTGGGGTGCGCCAGAACGCGCTCGAACCGCAGCGCCGTCCGGCCGCCACCGGCCGGGATCAGCTTGCCGTGCATGGGTTTCCCTTCAGCGCGCGGTTTCGTCGTCGGACATTTCGTCGTCGGACATGGTGCCGAGGTGGCGCTCCAGTGCGTCGAGGCTGTCGTTCCACAGCCTGCGGTACGGCGCGAGCCAGTCGTCGATTTCGCGCAGCGGCTCGGTCCGCAGCCGGTACCACCGGCGCTGGGCGTCCTGGCGGACTTCGACGAACCCCGCCTCGCGGAGCACTTTCAGGTGTTTCGACACCGCGGGCTGGGTGAGGGTCAGCCGTTCGACGAGATCGCCGACGGGGCGCTCGCCCGTGCGCAGGATGTCGAGGATCTCGCGCCGCCGCGGTTCGGCCAGCACTTCGAACGTGGTTGCCATACGGGCAATATACCGTGCAGGATATATACCCTGCAAGGACGTGTCCGGAAAGCGAACTATGCGGGCCAAGTATTAATTTGCGCGCCACGCAAGTTTGTCGGTACCGTGACGACGTGACTGAGGGGAAGCGAGGGGAATCGTCCCTTCGTGAGTTCAAGAAGAATGCCGCGCGAGAAGCGTTGAGCCGGGCGGCCGTGCGACTGGTGGTGGAGCGCGGCCTCGAGAACGTCCGGGTCGAGGATATCGCCGCCGAGGTCGGCGTCTCGCCGCGCACGTTCAACAACTACTTCTCCAGCAAGGAGGAAGCCGTCTGCTCGGTCAGCGTCGACCGGCGGAGCCAGCTGCTCGACGCGCTGCGCGCCAGGCCGGAGGACGAACCCGTCATCGAAGCGGTGACGGGTGCGTTGCTGGGGCTCTGTGCCGCGGGCGCCCCTGACGTCGCCTACCTGGCGAGGGTCAGGGCGGCCACGCAGAACCCCGGCGTCTGGGGCGAGTACCTCAAGGCGCACGTCGCCGTCGAGGAGGCCATGACCGTGGAGATCGCGCGCCGCAGCGGCACCGATCCCGAAACCGATCTGTTCCCCCGGCTGCTCGCCGGTGCCGTGTCCAGCGCGATGCGGGTCGCCATCGGCCACTGGTCGGAGCAGGTGTGGCCGGGTTCCTTCTCCTCATTGGTCGCGCACGTGCTCGACCAGCTGCTCGCGGGCATGCCAGAGCCCGCCAAGACCGAGGAGCCCGGCGCGGCTCCGCAGCCGGCCGCCACCCGGTGACCGGCTCACCGCTCGTGAAGACAAGAGAGTCCCTGTGCTTATTCGACTGATGCGCACCTACGTGCGCCCCTACCGGAAACCCGTGGCGGCGCTGGTGGTGCTCCAGCTCATCCAGACGCTCGCCACGCTGTACCTGCCGACGCTCAACGCCGACATCATCGACAAGGGTGTCGTGCTCGGCGACATCGGCGAGATCATGAGCTACGGCGGCGTCATGCTCGCGGTCACCCTCGTGCAGATCGTCGCGTCGGTCGGCGCGGTCTACTTCGGCGCGCACGTCGCGATGGCGTTCGGCCGCGACGTCCGCGCCGGCATCTTCGACCGCGTGCAGGGCTTCTCGGCCCGCGAGGTCGGCCAGTTCGGCACGCCGTCGCTGATCACCCGCACCACCAACGACGTCCAGCAGGTGCAGATGCTGGTGGTCATGACGTTCACGCTGATGGTGTCCGCGCCGATCATGTGCGTCGGCGGCATCATCATGGCGCTCAACCAGGACGTCACGCTGTCCTCGCTGCTGCTGATCATCGTGCCGGTGCTCGCCGTGCTGGTCGGGCTCATCATCGCGCGGATGCGCCCGCTGTTCCGGCTCCTGCAGGAGCGCATCGACAAGATCAACGGGGTGCTGCGCGAGCAGATCACCGGGATCAGGGTGGTGCGCGCGTTCGTCAAGGACACCCACGAGCGCAAGCGGTTCGGCAAGGTCAACCGCGACGTGCTCGACGTGGGGCTCGGCGTCGGCAAGCTGATGGCGATGATGCCGCCGACGGTGATGCTGGTGATGAACGTGTCCAGCGTGGCGGTGCTGTGGTTCGGCGGGATGCGCATCGACAGCGGCGGGATCCAGGTCGGCGCGCTGACCGCGTTCCTCAGCTACCTGATGCAGATCCTGATGGCGGTCATGATGGCCACGTTCATGTTCGTCATGGTGCCGCGCGCGGAGGTGTCCGCGGAACGGATCCAGGAGGTGCTCGATACCGAGTCGAGCGTGCACCCGCCGGAGAACCCGGTCCGGCCCGCCGCGGTCACCGGCCTGCTCGAACTGTCCGACGTCGAGTTCCACTACCCGGGCGCGGAGGCGTCGGTGCTGCGGCACGTGAACCTGGTGGCGCGGCCCGGCGAGACCACCGCGATCATCGGCAGCACCGGCAGCGGGAAGACCACGCTGCTGAACCTGGTGCCGCGCCTGTTCGACGCGACCGGCGGCTCGGTGCTCGTCGACGGCGTCGACGTGCGCGAGCTCGACCCGGTGGTCCTGTCCGACGCGATCGGGTTCGTGCCGCAGAAGCCGTACCTGTTCTCGGGGACGGTGGCGACGAACCTCCGCTACGGAAAGCCGGACGCGACCGACGAAGACCTGTGGGACGCGCTGCGCGTGGCACAGGCGGCCGATTTCGTCGAGCGGATGCCCGACGGCCTCGACAGCCCGATCTCGCAGGGCGGCACCACGGTGTCGGGCGGGCAGCGCCAGCGCCTCGCGATCGCGAGGACGCTGGTGCGCAAGCCGAAGATCTACCTCTTCGACGACTCGTTCTCCGCGCTCGACTACGCCACGGACGCCGCGCTGCGCTCCGCCTTGCTGGGCCGGACCGCGGACGCGACGGTGGTGATCGTCGCGCAGCGCGTGAGCACGATCCGCCGCGCCGACCGGATCATCGTGCTCGACGAGGGCGCGGTCGTCGGCGACGGAACCCATGCGGAACTGATGGACGGCAACGAAACCTACCGGGAAATCGTGTTGTCGCAGCTCACCGAACAGGAGGCGGCATGAGTACGCCAGGGGGAACTCCGCGCGGGGGCGCGGGGGTGGCGACACCGGGCGTCGGCGAACGGGCCGTGCCCGCGCGGTCGCCCGGCACGGCACAGGCCACGCAACCGGGGCCGGGCCGGATGATGGCCGGCGGGATGCCCGCCGAGAAGTCGCTCGACTTCAAGGGATCGAGCCGCAGGCTGCTGCGGATGCTGCTGCCGCGGCGGGCGGCCGTGGCCGGGCTGATGGTGCTGGGCGCGCTCAGCGTGGTCATGTCCGTGGTCGGGCCGAAGATCCTCGGCGAGGCGACCGACCTGATCTTCGCCGGGTGGATCGGCAAGCAGCTTCCCGCGGGGTCGACGCAGGCCGAAGTGGTGGCGCAGCTGCGCGCGCAGGGCAAGGGCACGCAGGCGGACATCTTCGCCGCGATGGACCTGACGCCGGGGCACGGCATCGACTTCCACGCGGTGGGCATGGTGCTGCTGCTCGCGCTGGGGCTCTACGTGGCGTCGTCGTTGTTCACCCTGGTGCAGGGCAGGCTGACCACGACCGTCGTCCAGCACACCGTCTACGACCTGCGCGAGCAGGTGGAGAACAAGTTCGCGCGGCTGCCGCTGCGGTACTTCGACGGCCAGCCGCAGGGCGAGGTGCTCAGCCGCGTCACCAACGACATGGACAACCTGTCCCAGTCGCTGCAGCAGACGCTGAGCCAGATCGTCACGTCACTGCTGACGGTGGTCGGCGTGCTGGGGATGATGTTCTTCATTTCGCCGCTGCTCGCGTTGATCGCGCTGGTGAGCGTGCCGCTGTCGGTGTACGCGTCGGCGAAGATCGGCAAGCGCGCGCAGCCGAAGTTCATCCAGCAGTGGGCGACCACCGGCAAGCTGAACGGGCACATCGAGGAGATGTACACCGGGCACGCGCTGGTCAAGGTGTTCGGCAGGCAGCACGAGTCCGCGGAGATCTTCCGCGAGCACAACGAAAAGCTGTTCGAGTCGAGCTTCCGCGCCCAGTTCATCTCCGGGATCATCCAGCCGACGCTGATGTTCGTCGGGAACCTCAACTACGTGCTGGTCGCCGTGGTCGGCGGGCTGCGGGTGGCGTCGGGATCGCTGTCGATCGGTGACGTGCAGGCGTTCATCCAGTACTCGCGCCAGTTCAGCATGCCCATCACGCAGGTCGCGAGCATGGCGAACCTGCTGCAGTCCGGGGTCGCGTCGGCGGAGCGGATCTTCGCGCTCCTCGACGCCGACGAGCAGAGCGAGGACCCGGACAACGCGCCGCGGGCGAAGGTGGTGCGCGGCGAGGTCGAGTTCGACGAGGTCTCGTTCCGCTACGAGCCGGACCGCCCGCTGATCGACCACCTGTCGCTCAAGGTCCAGCCCGGCCAGACGGTGGCGATCGTCGGGCCGACCGGTGCGGGCAAGACGACGCTGGTCAACCTGCTGATGCGGTTCTACGAGATCACCGGCGGCCGGATCCTGCTCGACGGCGTCGACGTGTCGACGATGTCGCGCGAGGACCTGCGGGCGAAGACCGGCATGGTGCTGCAGGACGCCTGGCTCTTCGGCGGCACGATCGCGGAGAACATCGCCTACGGCGCCCCGGACGCGACGCACGAGCAGATCGTGGAGGCCGCGAAGGCCACCCACGTGGACCGGTTCGTGCGGACCCTGCCGGACGGGTACGACACGGTGATCGACGACGAGGGCGGCAACGTCAGCGCGGGCGAGAAGCAGCTGATCACGATCGCGCGGGCGTTCCTCGCGGAGCCCGCGATCCTCATCCTCGACGAGGCGACCAGCTCCGTCGACACCAGGACCGAGGTGCTGATCCAGCACGCGATGAACTCGCTGCGGACCGGCAGGACGAGTTTCGTGATCGCGCACCGGCTCTCCACCATCCGCGACGCGGACCTGATCCTGGTGATGGAGTCGGGCAGCATCGTCGAGCAGGGCACGCACGACGATCTGCTGAAGGCGGAAGGCGCGTACGCGCGCCTCTACCAGGCGCAGTTCGCCGAAGCGATGGCCGAGGTCGACTGAGCCGGGGGAACGAAGGGGCGGGTCCACAGTGGACCCGCCCCTTTTTTCGCGCCGTGTCTCCGTGTCTTCGGGCTTTCGGGCTTTCGTGTCTTCGGGCTTTCGCGTCCGGGGCCGAGCCTTGAGGTGTACGAACTATCCCCTTCGTGCGTCTCCTGTCAGGGGAGCCCCCGATTTCAACATTACCGCGCGGGACCGACAATTCCGGTTTCCCGCGTGGGGGCTTGGCGGCTCATTCGAGCCATTCGGTGACGAAGTGGTCGCTTTCGTGGATGTGCACGGCTTCGTAGACACCGGGGCCGAGCACCGTGAACCTGTGCGGGGTGTCGGCGGGGACCACGAGCACCTCGCCCGCGCCGCCATCGAATTCGCGGTCGCCGATCGTGAACCGGGCACTGCCCCGGATGATCACGAAGGTTTCCGCGTACGGGTGCTTGTGCAGGCGAGGGCCGGAGCCGATCTCGTCGGTGCTCTCCCGGATGATCGAGATACCGGACCCGACGTCGCGACCCTCGACGTTCTCGGTGACCGTGGGTTCCGTCATGGCCCCAGCCTAGTGCGCCGAACAGGCGTTTTCGGTGTTTCCGGCAACGAAGAGAGGAGCACGCCCCGGTTCGCGGGCGCGCGGTCCCTCCTGTTCCTGCCCTGAAGGACGCCTTCGGGGACTCTGACGCCGCGATCTCGGCCCTCGCGGGCACGCGACACGGCCGCGCCCATGCCCTGAAGGGCGCCTTCGCGGCGTCAGATTCCCTCTAGGTTCCCTTCGGGGCATGGGTGCGGGAGCAGGGCAAGAGGGGTGAGCTTGGGAAGTGCGGTGCGGTCACTGCAGGGCACCTTGGCGGCCTGGGACACGGCCATGCCCTGAAGGGCGCCTTCGGGGACTCTGACGCCGCGATCTCGCCCCTCGCGGGCACGCGACACGGCCGCGCCCATGCCCTGAAGGGCGCCTTCGCGGCGTCAGATTCCCTCTAGGTTCCCTTCGGGGCATGGGTGCGGAAGCAGGGCAAGAGGGGTGAGCTTGGGAAGTGCGGTGCGGTCACTGCAGGGCACCTTGGCGGCCTGCGAGACGGCCATGCCCTGAAGGGCGCCTTCGGGGACTCTGACGCCGCGATCTCGCCCCTCGCGGGCACGCGACACGGCCGCGCCCATGCCCTGAAGGGCGCCTTCGCGGC